>CAZYOU010000012.1:0-45400 GCA_964649315.1 uncultured Stakelama sp.
CGATCGAGGGCGCCAAGAACAACATCAAGGTCAACACGATCGCGCCGACGGCGGGCACGCGGATGACCGAGGACCTGTTCCCGGCAGAGGCCTTTGCCGCCTTCGCCCCCGAAAAGGTTGCCCCCGCTGCGCTCTATCTCGTCTCCGAAGAGGCACCGACCAACATGATCATTGGCGCAGGCGCAGGCGTGTTCCAGGCCGCCTATGTCACGCTGACAGCGGGCAAGCTGCTGACCGGCGATGATCTGTCGCCCGAAGGCATCGCCGCGCATTGGGACGCGATCACCGATCGCACCGGCGAACTGACCCCGCAATCGGGCAGCGAGCAATCGCTGAGCATCCTGAAGCTGCTTCAGGCCAAGTAAGCTATGCTCCGGGGCCGCAATGATTGCGGCCCCGATTCATTCGTGCAACCTTGATTGCACGATGACGTCACCCCCACCCCCACCAGCGGCAAGCTGGTTCGCAGCGTCGGTTTCTGGGGGCTGGCGGCAATGGTGCTCAACGGGCTGATCGGCGCGGCAATCTTTGGGTTCCCGGCCAACCTCGCCGCCAATAGCGGCGGCTGGGCACCCATCGTCGTTCTGCTGGTCGGCGCGGCGATGCTGCCCGTTCTGCTGGTGATGGCACGCCTGTCGAGCCTGTTCGACGGCACGGGGGGTCCAATCCTGTATGTAGAGGCCGCCTTCGGCAAAACAGCCGCATTTCAAATCGGCTGGATGCAGGTACTCTCAACAACCGCAGCGGCCGCCGCCAACGTCAATCTCCTCGCCGATTATGCCCTACGCGGCTGGGGGCCGGTTGGGGAAAGCCCGGCGGCGCATCTGGTGATCGTGCTGCTCGCGCTTGGACTGATTTTCGTCGTCAATCTCAACCGGACCAGCGGCGTTGCCCGCACACTGGAATTGTTGTCCGTGCTGAAACTGCTCCCGCTCGCTTTGCTTGTCGTGCTCGCGCTGCCAATGGTGATCACCAATGGGGGGGCGCTCCCTTCGGCCGAACAATGGTCGCCCGCCAAAGCGGCATTGCTGTGTGCCTATGCCTTTGTCGGGTTTGAAGGCGCGCTGACGATCGCCGGGGAAGCGCGCAATCCGCAACGTGACATGCCGCGCGCTCTGGTGATGGTCTTTATCGGCGTTACCCTGCTCTATGCGTTGATCGTCTGGGGCTACGTCACCACGACCTATATGCCCGGCAAGATCGAAAAGGCACCGCTCGCAGCAATGGCAGCCATACTGATCGGCTCGGCGGGCGCGGCGATCATCCTGGCGACTGCAACCATTTCGATCTTCGCCAATGTCCTGAACAACATCCTGTTTCTGTCGCGGCGTTTGTTGGCGCTGGAGGCGCTCGATGGCTTGCCTGCCTGGCTCGGGCGGGTGAACAGCACCGACGCTGTCCCGCGCAACGCAGTTATCTTCATCATGCTCGTGGTGACTGCGCTGTCGCTGAGCGGCGGCTTTGCAGCGCTCGCGGTGTTGAGCGTTGCCTCACGCCTGATCGTTTATCTCGGCTGCATCGCGGCCTTGCCCGTGATCGAACGGCAGGGCGGTCACGCCCGGTCACTACCTGGCAATGCAGTAATTGGCGCGGCGGCAATCACCTGCATCCTGCTGATCGCCGGCAGTGAGTTGGTCTCCTGGCTTGCGATGCTCGCAGCCGCCGTGATCGGGGGCGTCATCTTCATGGCGACGCGCGCCCATCGTCACCGGGCAGCGCTGTCCAACGGGTAGCGGCGATCAATACACCCCGCGCACCAGCTGACCGATGCTGCGTCTGATCCGTTCCCAATGCTCGTCTGAGACCAGATCGATCCCGGCAAAGCCGCCAACCGCCGTTGCTGACAGGACGAGATGCTGGGCCGCCGCAATCAGGACAGCGTTGATCGCAGCGGCATCGACGCCAGCGGGCGGGGTCAGGGTGCCGCGTTGCTTCTCGACCCAGCGCTGCAGCACAAGGCCACGTGCGGTGGCGAATCGGGTTGTCATTGCGTTGGGTTCCGAAATTTCCCAGGCGGTGATCCGCTGCAGCAGGGGATCGGCACGCAGCACCGAGACAAAGCCAAGCATCAGCTTTTCCATCAATGCGCCATAGCTCTCGGGCTTGCTGTCCCCCGCGATCTCCGCCAGCCGCGCGCCAAGACCATTCGCGACGTCATTGCCGATCGCATCGGCCAGCCCGTCCAGCCCGCCATAATAGCGATAGAGCAACTGCTTGTCGCATCCGGCCCGCCGAGCAATCGCGTTAATGCCAAACCCCTGAAACCCCTGATCGGCGAGCACGTCACGCGCCGCCGCCATAATCGCTTCCTCGGTCCGCGCGCGATCGCGCGTCTGTGGCTTTGCCAATGCTGCCTGATCGGTCATTTTTTCAGCTCCTTGACGCCACCCTAACAGCGTTGAGACCCCCGTCCAGAAAAAATGTCACTGATTGGTGATAAAAACGCTTGCGTATGTCACCGAGTGGTGGCAAACGCTTTGTCACCAACCGGAGACAGAGAGACTCACGATGACACAACGCCGCTGGACAGGCCTCGCAACGATGGGCCTCGCGATCGCCTTCAACATTCCCTACGCCGTGCTGGCGACGATTTTCGATTATCCCGATATCCTGCGCCACAGCGCATCGGTGGTGCTGATGCGCTTTGCCGAAGGGGGATCGCAGCTGCTGCTCGGCTGGTACGGCTTCATGTTGACCGCGCTCGCGCTGATCCCGATCGGAACCGCGCTGGCAATCACCCCGCAGAGACTGAAGCGGTCACCAGCGCTTGCCATTGGTGCGGCGATCACGGCGGCGTTGTCAGGCGTGACGCAAGCCATCGGCCTCGCCCGCTGGGTGTTCGTCGTGCCCGATCTGGCGCGCAACCATAGCCAGGCCGCCAACCAGCCCGAAGCGCGGCTCGCCGCCGAATATGCCTTTGAGGTGCTCAACCGATATGGCGGAATCGCGATTGGCGAGCAGATCGGCCAGTGGCTGCTCGCGATGTTCGTGATCCAGGTCGCCGCGATGCAGTGGGACGAGGGCGATCGTACCCCCGCGCTGATCGGCATCGGCACCGCCGCGCTGATCACAGCCGGCACGGGCGAGGGGCTTGCGATTGCGCTGGGCGCATCGGGCGCGATGTTCTCCATCGCCACCATCACCGGATTTCTGCTGCTGACAGGCTGGCTGATCGCCACCGCCGTCACCCTGTGGCGCGCACCACCGCACGCCTGACCCAACCCACAGCTTCACCGCTTACCCCGCACCGACACGACGGCCGGTGCGCTGTTCCCACGCGCCGTCAATCCAACCCAAAAGGACTCAAGACCATGAATATGTTTCAAGCCATTCTACCCGTGATTGCCCTGTTGGCGATTGCCTCCCCCGCTGCCGCGCAGCAAGCCGAACCGCTCGATCAGCAGGACGGCGGCGTCCACGGCATCGTCATTGCCGGGGTGGGCGCGGTGCCCGATTATGAAGGCGCCGACGGTTATCGCATCATCCCGCTCGTCGGCGGCACGGTGCGTTTCGACAACCGCTACATCGCCCTCGAAGGGCTCTCGGCTCGCGCCAACATCCTGAACAGCGATCGATTCGAGTTCGGCCCGGTCGCGCATCTGACGCTGGGTCGCCGCCGCAATATCGATAGCGCCGCTGTCGCCAGCCTGGGGCGGATCGACGACGCCTATGAAGTCGGTGCCTTTGCCGCGACCAACATCGATGTCGGCAAGAACGGGCGGCTGCGTCTCGCGGTGGAGGGCGTGCACGATGTTGCCCAAGTCCATAATGGCTGGCTCGGCACCGCGACGGTCGGCTATGCGCAAACGCTCGGCAGCAAATGGCGATTGTCCGCCGATGCGGCGATCACGGGTGCGAGCGGCGATTATGCCCGGCGCTATTTCTCGATCACGCCTGCCGGCGCGGCGGCAAGTGGTCTGACAGCATATAATGCCAAGGGAGGCATCAAGGATGTCAGCCTGTCGCTGGGTGCAAGCTACCGCCTGTCGCCACGCTGGTCGCTGAACGGCTTTGCCGGGTATAAGCGACTGGTGGGTAGCATCGCCGACAGCCCCGTGGTGGCGCGCGAAGGCAGCGCGAATCAGTTCAGCGGTGGACTGGGCGTCGGATTCAGCTTTTGAACCCGATCAGAACAACGCCTGACGTGGTGTATTGAAACGCTAACACACTCATGCTATCCTCGCGTCAACAACGGGAGGATCATGATGTATAGCGAAAGCGATATCGATGGCGCGGTGGCCGCTGGGGTACTTTCACCCCAGATGGCCGCCGCGTTTCGCAATTACACTGCAAACGCACGCTCGGCTCCGGCCGTCGATGAAGAGCATTTCAAGCTGCTGACCGGCTTTAACGACATTTTCGTCGCCATCGCTTTATCGCTATCGCTGACCGCGATTGCCCAGATCGGGGCTATGGTCACGCCAGCCCTTGGTGGTGCAGGTGTAGCGGTATCGGCCTGGTTGCTCGCGGAATATTTCACGCGCCGTCGCCGTATGGCACTGCCCAGCATCCTGCTGCTGCTTGCCTTTGTCGGCGGTGTCGCTGCTACGATGATCGGCGCGCTCGTCAGCCTGAACCCCGAACTGCCCGACCGTACTGACGCCTTTATCGGTGCCGGAATCGCGTTGGTTACAGCTGGTGCAGCCTGGGCGCATTGGCGGCGGTTCATGGTGCCGATCACCGTTGCGGCAGGCGCGATGGCGCTGGTTGGCGTGGCGATTGCGCTAACCCTCGCCGCCGTCCCGGCCGCGAAGGATGCGATCTACCCGATCCTGCTCGCTGCTGGTGTCGTCGTGTTCGCCGTCGCGATGGGATGGGACATGTCCGACAAGGAACGCCGCACCCGCCGGTCGGATGTCGCCTTCTGGCTTCACCTTGCGGCTGCCCCGCTGATCGCGCATCCGGTGTTCCAGATGCTCGGCGTGTTCGACCAGAATGTCGATGCCGCCAAGGCAGCGATCGTGATCGGCCTGTATCTGGTGTTCGCCTTTGTCGCGCTTGCGGTCGATCGGCGCGCGCTGCTCGTCTCGAGCCTCGTCTATGTGCTCTATGCCATGTACGCGCTTTTCCAGGGTGCGGGCGCAGTCGAGCTCAGCGCTTCGCTCACCGCCTTTGTCATCGGCTCCGCGCTGCTGACGCTCTCCGTCTTCTGGCACCAGATGCGCGGCGCCGTCGTCGCATTGCTCGGTGGCCTCAAGGATCGGCTGCCCCCTGTGCAGACGATAGTCCCGGCCTGACGCCATTCGGCCGGTACGAAGCCCCCACTGCCCCGGTGTCCCTACGGCACCGGGGCTTTTTTGTCGAACTGGTTTTGACTCAACAAGATCACCGTACCCCTGCGCACGCAGGGGTCCAGGATCACAGGTACTAGCTCGAGTGGCTCTGGGCTTCCGCTTTCGCGGGAGGACGATGTCGTTAATGCAAAGAAACCTGCCAAACCAACGGTGTGATCGCTACTCAGCCACCAGCTTCACCAGCCGCCGCTCTACGGGCGCGAGCACCGCGGCCAGATCATGCCCGCGCTTCAGCACCGCGCCACCCTCACCCACCAGCGCCCACATGCCCTGGCGGTTGCGCAGCGCCGGGCGCTTCTCGATGCGAAATTCGGGGCGTTCGGTCGCGCGGCGAAAGGCGGAGAACACCGCGGCCTCACGGCCCATGTCCATTGCATAATCGCGCCAGTGCCCGGCTGCGACCATGCGCCCGTACAGATCGAGGATTCGCGTCAGCTCGGCGCGCTCGAACCCGATTTGCGGGGTCGTGCGGCTGGCTGGCACCGGAAAGGGCGTTACCGTCCCCATCAGGCGCGGTCGCGACGCTCCCCGCTCATACCTTCGCTGGCGGTCAGCAGCTCATCGAGCCGCTTGCGCAGCGTTTCCATTTCGCAGCGGAGCAGCTCCATCTTCTGCGTTTCGGGATCGAACATTTCGCTGCACGGCGTGCCATAGGGCACGAAGCTTTTGTCGCCGCGCCCACCCTCGACCATCGTCGCGCGGGCGGGGATGCCGACCATGACAGCGCCGGGCACGACATCGCGCGTCACCACCGCGTTGGCCCCCACCCGCGCACCGACGCCCACGGTAATCGGCCCAAGCACCTGCGCGCCTGATCCGATGATCACATTGTCCAGCAGGGTCGGGTGCCGCTTACCCGCTACGCCGTTATCAGGGCTGGTGCCGCCCAGCGTGACGCATTGGTAGATTGTCACGTTATCGCCGATTTCCACCGTCTCGCCGATCACGGTAAAGCCATGATCGATAAAGAAGTTTCGGCCAATCACGGCGCCGGGGTGAATATCAATCGCGGTCAGGAATCGCGACAGATGGTTCACAAAGCGGGCCAGAAAAAACAAATCGGCGCGGTAAAGGCGATGCGCGATGCGGTGCAGGCCCAGCGCGAGCACGCCGGGGTACAGCAACACTTCCCAGCGCGAGCGCGGGGCGGGATCACGCGCCTTGATGGAATCGAGATAGGCAGTCAGGCGGCGCATCATGGCCATGTCCCCATTGTTCTTCCCTGCTATCTAGGCATTCGCCTCGGCTAATTCCAGAACCGCTTTATCGTCCGCTATCTGGCCGCAAATCCTATCTATCTTGTAGGCTTAGTGCCGGGTGCCTAGCAGTAATGCCAACACAGTTAGGCCGCGCAATGTTCGACTTCACGATTGCAGATTTCAGCGCGATCCTGCCCTATATCGGCGTCGGCTTTGCAGCACAGGTAATCGACGGCGCGCTCGGGATGGCCTTTGGCATCGTCAATTCGACCCTGCTCGTCAGCATGCTGGGCGTTTCCCCCGCAGTTGCCTCTGCCAGCGTCCATGCGGTGGAGACGTTCACGACGGCGGCGTCGGGCGCGAGCCATATCTGGCAGCGCAATGTCGACTGGAAACTGTTTCGGCGGCTGGTGATCCCCGGAATAATTGGCGGCGTGACGGGGGCGTATTTGCTAACGACCATCGATGCGTCGGTCGCCAAGCCGCTGGTGATGACCTATCTGGCGACCATCGGCGTCTATCTGCTGTACCGGGCTTGGCGGGGTGAGGTTGCACCGCGCGAGCCGCGGATCATCGCGCCGCTGGGGCTGGTGGGTGGTTTTCTGGATGCAGCGGGCGGCGGCGGCTGGGGGCCGGTCGTCACGTCCAACCTGCTCGTCCAAGGCGCGTCACCGCGCACCACGATCGGCACCGTCAACGCGTCCGAATTTTTCCTGACCGCCACGATTTCCGCGACCTTCATCGCCACGATCGGGTTTGCCGCGTTCACGATCGCGACGGCAGGTATCCTGATCGGTGGCTTGATTGCAGCACCGTTCGGCGCCCTGCTCGCGAAACGTGTGCCTGCCCGGCCGCTGATGGCAATGATTGGCGTTATCCTTTCAATCACCAGCGCTTATTCAGTATGGACAGCGCTCCGCTGAGCCCGAAACCGGTCCTAAGACGTTATTGACTTTGCGACTTAGTCGATAACCATGCCCGCAGTGATCGATCGAAGCGATCACTCTTCCAAAAGCTTTCAATTTTTGTTGCAGCGCAGAATAGCTATGTACCGCAGCGCAGCAATTCATCCGTCCGCCTGCGCGGACCCAACCGGAGAAAACCCATGTCGCTCATCGGCAGCACCATCAAGCCATTCACCACCCAGGCCTACAAGCAGGGCAAGTTTTTCACCGTCACCAACGAAGACGTGATGGGCAAGTGGGCGGTGTTCTTTTTCTACCCCGCCGACTTCACCTTTGTCTGCCCGACCGAGCTGGAAGACCTGGCCGATATCTATCCGACCCTGCAGAAGATGGGCGTCGAGGTGTATTCGGTGTCGACCGACACCCATTTCAGCCACAAGGCCTGGCATGACACCTCGCCGGCGATCGGCAAGATCAACTATTTCATGCTGGGCGATCAGAACCACACGATCAGCAACAACTTCCAGATCCTGCGCGAAGGCCAGGGCCTGGCCGATCGTGGCACCTTTGTCGTCGATCCGCAGGGCGTGATCCAGCTGATGGAAGTGACGTCGGAAGGCGTCGGCCGCAACGCCGCCGAGCTGCTGCGCAAGATCAAGGCGGCGCAGTATATCGCCGCGCATCCAGGCGAAGTCTGCCCCGCCAAGTGGGAAGAGGGCGAAGAAACGCTCGCCCCATCGCTCGATCTCGTCGGCAAGATCTGATCCATCGCTCTTACTCGTAAAGCGTAATGCACCTCTCCCCGCGCCGGGGAGGGGCTTGCACCGAATTGACTGAAAGGAACGCGCGATGCTCGACGCCAATCTGACGCAGCAGCTCAAGGCCTATCTGGTCAATATCAAGCAACCAATCGAACTTGTCGCCTCGCTGGGTGACGACGCAAAGTCGCGCGAACTCGGCGAGCTGCTGGGCGAAATTGCCGCGCTGTCGGATCAGGTGTCGCTCATCACCGCCGACGACAAGCGCAAGCCAAGCTTCATGATCCGCCGTGTCGGCACCGATATCGGCGTGCGCTTTGCCGGCCTGCCGATGGGGCATGAATTCACCTCGCTGGTGCTCGCGCTGCTGCAGGTCGGTGGGCACCCGTCGAAAGCCGCGCAGGAACTGCTCGATCAGGTCCGCCAGCTTGACGGTGATTATGCGTTCGAAAGCTATTTTTCGCAGTCGTGCCAGAACTGCCCCGATGTTGTGCAGGCGCTGAACCTGATGGCGGTGCTCAACCCACGCATCACCCACACCGCGATCGATGGCGCCTTGTTCAAGGACGAGGTCGACAGCCGCAAGGTGATGGCCGTGCCGACCGTATTTCTGAACGGCGAGCTGTTCGGTCAGGGCCGCATGGAGCTCGAGCAGATCGTCGCCAAGCTCGACACCGGCACTGAGGCGCGGGTCGCCAAGGCAATCGACGCGAAGGAACCGTTTGAGGTCCTGGTCATCGGTGGTGGCCCCGCCGGGGGTGCCGCCGCCATCTATGCCGCGCGCAAGGGCATCCGCACCGGCATCGCCGCCGAGCGGTTCGGTGGGCAGGTAATGGATACGATGGGGATCGAGAATTTCATCTCGGTGCCGCACACCGAAGGGCCTAAGCTCGCCGCCGAGCTCGAGCGGCACGTGCGCGATTACGACGTCGACATCATGACGCTGCAGACCGCGACCGGGATCATCCCCGCCGACCGTGAGGGCGGCCTGCATGAGGTGAAGCTTGTAAGCGGCGCGTCACTCAAGGCGCGCACGCTCATTCTGACGACTGGCGCGCGCTGGCGGCAGATCGGCGTTCCCGGCGAGGAGCAGTATCGCAACCGCGGTGTGGCCTATTGCCCGCACTGTGACGGCCCCTTCTACCGCGGCAAGCGCGTCGCGGTGATTGGCGGCGGCAATTCGGGCGTCGAGGCAGCGATCGACTTGGCGGGTATCGTCGCGCACGTCACGCTGATCGAGTTCGACGGGCAATTGCGCGCCGATGCCGTGCTCCAGCGCAAGCTGGCGAGCCTGAACAACATCACCGTCCTGAAATCGGCGCAGACCACCGAAGTGCTCGGTAATGGCGAAAAGGTGATCGGGCTGACCTATAAGGACCGCAACACGGGCACCGTCCACACGATCGATCTCGACGGCATTTTCGTCCAGATCGGGCTGGTGCCGAACACCGAATGGCTGAAGGGCACGGTCAACCTCACCCGTCACGGTGAGATCGAGATCGGACATCACGGCGAAACATCGGTGCCCGGCATCTTTGCCGCCGGCGATGCGACGACCGAGCCGTACAAGCAGATCGTGATCGCGATGGGCGCCGGTGCGACCGCCGGGCTCGCCGCGTTCGATTATCTGATCCGCCTGCCGGCAGAGAATGTCGCACAGGCGGCCTGATCGGACCGTAAAATCTCCCCCAGGCCGCGCTTGGGGGAGATTTAATCGACAAAATCTGTTATTAATCGCGTTCTGATCGAGGGAGGCATCCACTGAGCGCGACCTATCTACCCACGCTGAAGCAGCTCCAATATCTCGTGTCGCTGCGCGATCACGGCCATTTCGGGCGTGCAGCCGACGCGTGCTTTGTCACCCAGTCGACCTTATCAGCGGGCCTGCGCGAGTTGGAAACGCTGATCGGCGTCACGCTGGTCGAGCGCACCCGTCGCGTCGTGCGCTTCACGCCGCTGGGCGATCGCATTGCCGACAAGGCCCGGCGCGTGCTCCGCGAGGCGGAGGAACTCGGCGATCTCGCGCGCGCTGCCGGGCGGCCGCTGTCGGGCGAGATGCGGATGAGCGTGATCCCGACGATCGCGCCCTTCATGTTGCCGCGCATCCTGCCGCGTCTGCGCACCGATAACCCCGATCTGAAGCTCTATCTGCGCGAGGAGCCGAGCGGCGCTGCGTGCGAAGGGCTCCACAATGGCCGCACCGATTGCGTGCTGCTCGCGCTGCCCTATGCCTGTGGTGAAGTCTCAGCGCAGCCGCTGTTCGACGACAAATTGTTTGTTGCCTTTCCCGATGGTGAATACACCCCCTGCCCCGCCACGATCCGCGCTGCGGATATCGATGAACGGCGGCTGCTGCTGCTCGAGGACGGGCATTGCCTGAAGGATCATGCGCTGTCGGCGTGTAACCGGCCAGAACTGCGCGCCGAGGCAACGATGCTCGGCACGTCGCTCCACACCATCGTCCAGATGGTCGATAATGGCCTGGGGGTGACGATGTTGCCCGAAATGGCGCTCGATGCCGGGATATTGGAGCACACCAACATCACCGCACGCCCGCTGGAAGCCGATAATCCGGTCCGCAGCATCGCCCTCGTCTGGCGACGCGCCTCGCCGCGCGAAAAGGATTTCCTGCTGCTCGCACAAGTGCTGGCGGCAGCGCAGCACCGTTAGGTTACTACTTGATAGGGGGCACTAAGACCAACTCGCATCACCCCAACCCCCGTTCAGGCTGAGCGAAGTCGAAGCCCAAGCGAACCGCGTGCCCTTCGCCTGCGCTCAGGGCGAACGGATGGGATTAGGCTGAAGTCCAACCCCAGACCCAAGCCATCACGCTCTACGCGCAACCCTCGCCGCCTGTCTTCCACCGCGCCGCTGCCTCCGCGTCGCCGGTACGCAGTTCCACCCAGCGCACATCGTCGCCGCGCTCCTCGCGCTTCCAGAAGGGCGCGTCAGTTTTCAGCCGGTCGATCAGGAACGCGCAGGCATCGAGCGCCGCACCACGGTGCGCGGCCGCAGTGGCCACGAACACTACCCGATCCCCCGGCACCATGCGCCCCACGCGATGGACGATATGCGCCGCGAGCAGTCCCCAACGCGCCGTCGCCTGCACCGCCAATGCATGAAGCGCCGCCTCGGTCGCGCCCGGATAATGCTCGAGCTCGAGCACCGTTACCCCGTCATCGCCGCGCACCAGCCCGGTAAAACTGGCCACCGCGCCTGCGCCCGGTTGCTCGACCAGCGCCAGCTCAGCCGCGACATCAATTGCCTCGGTCTGGATGCGAACGCCGATCATCCGCCGGTCACCGGTGGAAAAATCGCGATTTCGCGCGCGCCTGCAATCGGCGCATCCATCCCCACGAACAGCTGATCGATCGCCGCGCGCAACCGGCTGCGATCGGCAAAGGCGAGGGCGTGGCAGTCGCTTGTTGTCGCCAGCCAGTCGACCAGATCGCCCACGCTCGCCACCCCCGGCGGCGGTGACACCCGTTCATGCCCGGTGCCAATCTGCTCGCGCACCCAGGCGAAATAGAGCATCTCGATCGCCACAGCGCTCAATCCATATGCTTCAGGCCGACGCGCAGATAATCCCAGCCGGTCACCGCGGTCAGCACCGCCGCCAGCCACAGCGCCGCCAGGCTGACCGGCTTGATCCACAGCTCGGTCGGGATCGCGCCCGCCAGAATCAGGCCGCCAAAGGACACCAGCTGAAGCGTCGTTTTCCACTTCGCCAGCGTCGATACCGGCACCGACACGCGCAACTGCGCCAGAAATTCGCGCAGGCCCGATACCGCGATTTCGCGAAGCAGGATCACCAGCGCAGCGATTTTGTGCAGGCCATCGATATCGCCCGTCCCGACGAGCAGCAAAATCACCGCCGCGATCATGATCTTGTCGGCAATGGGATCAAGGAACACGCCGAGTTTTGAAACGGTGCCCTGCGCCCGCGCCAGATAGCCGTCGAAATAATCGGTGATGCCCATCAGGCAATACAGGCCGAACGCAACCGCATAGCCAAACTGCCAATCGGGCCACCACAAAAATGCCGCCAGCAACGGCACTGCCAGAATCCGCGACAGGGTGAGCAGGTTGGGTAAAGTCAACATTGTCCGCCGCTCTACCCCCCCATGCCGTCCGCGCAAACCCTGCTTGCGTGCCCGGCCTGCGATTATCCGATTGCTGCTTTCGTCACGGCTCGGCTATGGACCTGCCACAGTGTTGCCATTTTGAGGTGCGGTTGCTCCATGTTGAATGCGCTCGGGCTATTGAAGGAGCGCCGTTTCCTGCCCCTTTTCGTCACGCAGTTCCTGGGTGCCTTCAACGACAATGTGTTCAAGACGTCGATGGTGCTGTTTGCGACGTACCAGATCTATAACGATCCCAAGATCGAACAAAATTTCAATGCGCTGGCGACAGCGATCGGCATTCTGCCGTTCTTTTTGCTGTCGGCGCTGGCCGGACAATTGGCGGATACGCACGACAAGTCCCGCATCATCCGGATCGTCAAAACCGCCGAAATCCTGATCATGGTCGTCGGCTCGGCAGGCCTGTTGATTGCCCATGGCGGCTATCCCACCCCCGGGCTCGCGCTGATGCTGGTCGCGGTGCTTGGCCTCGGCATCCATTCGGCGTTCTTCGGCCCGATCAAATACGCGATTCTGCCCCAGCATCTGCACGAGGATGAAGTGCTGGGCGGCACCGGTATGGTTGAGGCGGCGACCTATCTCGCCATCCTGTCAGGCACGGTCGTTGCCGGGCTGCTCGCCACCTTCCCGGCGATGGTTACCGTTGCCACCGTGATGGCCGTGGCGCTGATCGGCTGGGTGATGGCGCTGTTCGTGCCCCCGGCACTGCGGCAGGGGCCGGAACTGACGGTGAACTATAACCCCTTCACCTCATCATGGCGCGTCATCAGCGCGACGATGCATATCCCGCGGCTGTTCATGACGATTTGCGCGATCAGCTTTTTCTGGTCGATGGGGGCGGTCCTGATCATCATCTTCCCGCCGCTGGTGAAGAATGTGCTGACCGCCAACGAAGCCGTCTCCACCTTCGTGATTGCGCTGTTCTCAATCGGGGTCGCGGTCGGTTCGGTCGCGATCAACGCGCTGCTGCGTGGCCATACATCGGCGCGCTATGCCCCGGCATCAGTGCTGGCGATGGGCGGCTGCATCGTCATCTTTTCGCTGCTGTGTCGCGCCTGGCCGATGGCCCCGGCAGGCACGCTGTACGATTTGATGACGTTTATCGCGATGCCACGCGGGATCATGATCGTCATTGCGCTGATGGCGATTGCGATCACTGGCGGCATGTTCGTGGTGCCGCTTTATGCCTTCCTCACCACCACCGTGACCAAGGATCAGACCGCGCGCACCGTGGCGGCAAACAATGTCGTCAATGCCGGCGCAATGGTGACAGGCGCGGTCGGCGTTCAGCTGCTCACGCTCGCGGGGGTCGGCCCAAGTAACATGCTGTTCGTGGTCGCCGCGATGTGCCCGATCTCAGCATGGCTCGGTTACAAGCTCCACCTCGCCTGTGACGAGCCACTGCCGCACAAATAGCGGCAGGGTGATAACGCGATCAGAAGATCAGCGTATAAATGCAGACGAAAAATGCCGTGAAGCTGAGCGCAAACAGTTTCAGGTCATCCTCGCCGCGCGGGGCCGCGGTCTCGCGCGCAAAGACCGAACGCTGATCGATCCGGGCGTGGCGCGCACGCCGCCCCGCCGCAATCTGTCGGCGGATCGGGTGCCCGGCAAGCGATGCGGGGGCGGTGACGACGGATAAACGCTGGTTCATGTGGCGCAGTTAACAGTTTGTTTACGAAATCCGCCAGCATTCAAGATGGTTAAGCGTTGTTCTGCATTGGGACAGTGAGAATCACAGCCGTGACGCGGCTGTAACGAAACATTGCTTGGGATTGCCCCTGGCTCGCCTTCCGTTGACCCCCTGCCCCCTGCGTCCTAGTCGATGGACATGCGAACAGGGCTATCGCGATGACATCGCCGACGATCTTGCTGGTGGAGGATGATCCTGCGCTACGCATGCTCACCACCCGCGCACTTCAGGAAAATGGCTATGTCGTGCGCCCGGCGGCGGCGGCACCCGAAATGTGGCTGGCGCTTGAAAAGGGGCCGGTTGATCTCGTGCTGCTCGATATCATGCTGCCGGGTACCAGCGGCCTCGATCTCTGCCGCGCGCTGCGCCAGAAAAGCGACGTCCCGATCATCTTCATCAGCGCGCGCGGCAGTGAGACCGACCGGGTCGTCGGGCTTGAACTGGGGGCGGACGATTATCTCGCCAAGCCGTTCGGCACGCGTGAGCTCGTCGCTCGGGTTCGCGCGGTGCTGCGCCGCCCGGCGCTCGACCGGCTGGGCAGCGAGCGTGAGGCCAAGACGATCAAATTCGATGGCTGGACGGTCAATCTGCCGCGCCGCGAGCTGCTTGCCCCCAGCGGCGCGAGTGTCGAGCTGACGGGCGCCGAATTCGACCTGTTGATCGCCTTGCTTGACCATGCCCAGCGCGTCATCGCCCGCGAACGGCTGATCGAGCTGTCCCGCACGCGGCTTGGCGATAGTTCCGATCGCAGCATCGATGTGCTGATCAGCCGGTTACGGCGCAAATTGTCGAGCGCTGGCAAGGAAGCCCCAATCATCACGGTGCGCGGCATCGGCTATATGCTCAACGTACCTGCCGAGCGGCATTGAAGCATTTCGCGCGCCCATCGCTGGGGCTGCTCAGCCGCATCCTTGCTATCCTGCTGCTGACGGTGATTATCGAATTCGGCGTCAGCACGATGCTATACGAGCGCGCGAGCCAGTTTTCGGTGCGCGATGACGAGGCACGACGTCTTGCCGAACATCTGGTCATCACCCGACGATTGATATCCGAACGCCCGGTCGCGGAGCGCCAGCGCATGGCCACTGAACTGACGACTGATCGGTATCTGGTCCAGTGGGAACCGGGGCTGCCAGCGCCGCCGCCGATCACCGCCGAATTGAACGCCATGCGCCAGCAAATCCAGGCCTGGGAGCCGGCACTGGGCAATGCCGATCTGCGGCTGCAACTCACCTCACCCGGCCGCCGATCGGTCGTGTCGGGTGGCTTGCGACTGGAGGACAACAGCTGGCTGTTCTTTCGCACCCGAGCCGCCATCGTCGGACTGAACCTCGCAACCGAGCGGATTCTGCTCGCGCTCGCCCCCGCGGTCGCGCTGATCGTAATGGGCGGATTGCTGATGCAGCGGACACTGCAACCACTCCGCCGCCTTGCTGTCGCTGCCGAAAAAATGGGAAGCGGCACCGGGGTGCATGTGCAGGAGGAGGGGCCGACCGATGTCGTGCGCGTGGTGCGGGCATTCAATTCGATGCAGGAACGCATTCACCGGCTGATCAACGATCGAACGCAGGGCTTGTTCGCGGTGGGGCATGATCTGCGCACGCCATTATCGCGGCTGAAGCTGCGCGCCGATTCGATCACCGAACCACAGCTGCGCCGCGCGATCCGCGGCGACATTGTGGAGATGGAGGCGATGGTCGGATCGCTGCTGGCCTATCTGGGCGGTGATGACGATCCTGAGACGCCAGCACAGATCGATCTTGCCGTCACCTGCGCGACCATTGCCGATGACGCTGCCGATCACGGTGCCAGAGTGACCTATACCGGCCCCGACCATCTGGAAATGACGCTCAGGCGATCGGCCATCAAGCGGGCGATCACCAATCTGGTCGATAACAGCCTGCAATATGGCACCCGCGCGATGCTATCGATCGCCATCGACAGGGATTGTGTGTGCCTGAACATTGATGATGATGGGCCGGGCATTCCTGCGGACAAGCTGGACGTGGTGATTGAACCGTTTGTTCGGCTTGATGCAGCCCGTAAGCGTGACACCAAAGGCTTTGGCCTTGGCCTGGCAATCGTTGCCCGCACGGTTGAACGCGAGAAGGGTCGATTGACCCTGACCAACCGGGCTGAAGGTGGTTTACGTGCGCAAATTCGCCTTCCCAGGTCCTGAATGGTCCCAACGGCCTCTCGGCAATGTTTCGTTACGTTTTCATGAAAAGTCAGAAACTTATAGCGCTTAGTTAAAAGGGCACACGGCCGGGGCGTTCCTTCACCAGAATCGCTGAGCTTCATCGATCCGCTCAACGCCCTCATCCTCCCTTGATGGGGGTGCCCCGCGCTATCGCCGGCTGGCAGGCCGACCCCAAACCCACCTGCCAGATCAACCGGGCGGGCCGGTGTCCCCATGCACCGGCCCGCATCCCGACAGTGATGGCGTTGATGGATCAGCCGCTGGCCGCCAGCGTTTTCAGCGCAATGTCCGGATCGGCAAGAACCGCCGGATCAGGCGAAAGGCCGCCGGTAACAAGCGCGCGCCCGGCGACATAATCCTTGACCATATTGACGCAATCGAGCGCGATCACGCGCCCTTCGCGAAGATAAATGAGGGAAAAGCTGCGGGTATCGGGATTGCCGCGCAGCACCGTCTGATCATAACCGATCGACAAGCCGACGGTTTGCAGTTTCAGATCATATTGGTTCGACCAGAACCACGGCACGGCGTCATAGCCGTCCGATCCTCCCATGATCGCCTTAGCGACAATTGTCGCCTGATCATTGGCATTCTGCACCGATTCCAGCCGGATCGTGGCGCCCGCGGCAAAGCGATTGGCATGCGCGGCGCAATCACCGATCGCATAGACATCGGCCAGGCTGGTGCGGCCTTGGGCATCAACATCGACCCCGTTGCCACCCTTCGCGCCCGCAGCGACGAGCGGGGCGATCGCCGGGATGATGCCGATGCCAACAATCACCATGTCGCACGCTACGACATCGCCGTTAGCCATCCGGACACCGGTTGCACGGGCGCCATCGGTTTCGATCGCCTCAACCCCAACCCCAAGCCGCACATCAACCCCGTGTGCACGATGCTCGCCCTCAAAAAAGCGCGACAGGGGTTCGCCCGCAACGCGTGCCAGTACCCGATCGAGTGCCTCGATAACCGTCACCTGCTTGCCAAGCTTTGTCAGCACGGCAGCGGCTTCCAGCCCGATGTAGCCGCCGCCGATTACCGCGACGCGCGTCACCTGTGGCAAGACCGCCATCATCCGATCGGCGTCGGCGCGGCTGCGCACATAATGGACGCCCTCGGCATCCGCTCCCGGAATGCTCAGCCGGCGCGGCGCGCCACCCCCCGCCCAAATCAGCGTATTATAACCGATCATGGCCCCATCTGCCGTTTCCAACTGATGGGTATCGGGAATCACCCCGGTGATGCGCGTGCCCGTGCGAAACGCGATCGATCGTTCGGCCCAAAATGTCGCTGGGCGGATCAGCAGTCGCTCGAACGCCTTGTCGCCGGACAGATAGTCCTTTGACAGCGGCGGGCGTTCATAGGGTAGCTCGGGTTCGTCCCCGACGATCAGGATCGATCCGGCAAAGCCCAGTTGCCGCAACGCAATCGCCGCCTGGGCGCCGCCATGGCCTGCCCCCACAATCACCACATCGGCCCGGTCCATGCGCATCTACTCCTTGTTTCGCCTTGGTATCGATTGGCTGGTGCCGCATCGCAAGCCGGGCCGCGTCCGCAATCAACCGGATTTCGTTGCACCATCACAGGACGCGCGGTGCCTGCTGACGCGCGATCAATCGGCGGGTTCGAGCCCCGCAAAGCGCCAGCCCAATTGCTCGCCAGCATGGAATGGGACCAACCGGCCCCCATCGCCTGCGCCAACCTCTTGCGGCACCGTGACCGCGCTGCGCTCCAGCACGATCCGCTCGTCGTTCAGGGGCAATCCGTAAAAGCGCGGGCCGAAAACGCTGGCAAAGCCTTCCAGCCGGTCAATCGCGCCTTCCTCTTCGAAGGTGGCGGCATAGCTTTCGATGGCATAGGGCGCGTTGAAGATACCGGCGCACCCGCACGCCGCTTCCTTGGCGGCAATCACATGCGGGGCGGAGTCGGTGCCGAGGAAAAACTGCGGCGATCCCGATGTCGCCGCGCGACGCAGCGCCAGCCGGTGCCGTTCACGTTTCACCACCGGCAGGCAATAGAAATGTGGGCGGATGCCGCCTTCGAACATCGCGTTGCGGTTGATCCGCAGATGATGCGGCGTAATCGTCGCCGCGATCAGCGGCCCGCCGCTCTCCACGAAATCGACGGCTTCTGCGGTGGTGATATGTTCGAATACCGTTTTCAGCGCCGGAAAATCGGCCCGAATCCGTGCATAAACCCGCTCAATAAACACCGCTTCGCGATCGAAGATATCCACGTTCGGATCCGTCACCTCGCCGTGGAGCAGCAGCGGCATGCCGATCCGCTCCATCCGCGCCAGCACCGCGCTGATCGCGCCGACATCCGATACGCCGTGCGCCGAATTGGTGGTCGCGTGCGCTGGATACAGCTTGGCGGCGGTAAAGACGCCCTCGGTAAAGCCGTGCTCGATATCATCGGGGTCGCTGTGATCGGTGAGGTAACAGGTCATCAGCGGGGTAAAGCCAAGCGCCGGATCGACCGCAGCGACGATACGCGCGCGATAGGCGGCAGCGGCGGCCGTCGTGGTGACGGGCGGGGCCAGATTGGGCATCACGATCGCACGGGCAAACTGGCGGGCGGTGTAGCTGGCAACGGCGCGCAGCATCGCATCGTCACGCAAATGGACATGCCAGTCATCGGGACGGCGGATGACAAGGCGGTCAGTGATAGCGGCACGGGGAGCCGCGGAATCGGGGGATAATGACGGGGTGAGCATGGCTTGGCGGTTTACCCGACCATCGGCCAAAGTCCATGATCAGCGTACGCGCCGCGCGATCATGGTCGCCCGCTTTAGCGAACAACCCCGCAGATGCGCTGCACCTGCGGGGTCATGCGATCAGAAAGCAGCCGAAACCGAAAACACGACCTGGCCGCCCGCAATCGGTCCGCCATCCTTGGTTGAGCTGAAGTTCGGCAGCAGATAGGCCGAACCGGCCTGGCTGATATCGGTATCGGTATAGGCAACGCCCAACACCAGCGGCCCCACCGCCGCATCAACGCCGATCAGCCAGTCCAGATAGGTGCCGGTCGGCGCCACGCTGGTGCCGTTCGGCCCAAGGCCGGGGTTACCGTCCGAATAGCCGATATGCGCCTTGGCGGTGAACGGCGTCTTGGGAATGCCGACATTGGCATCGCCCCACAGATAGAGGTTATCGTCGGTCTGCCCACGGCTGAACGGCGTGTTCGAAAAGTTGCCCAGCGCGCGCTGCTTCGGTGCATAGGCAACGCCCGTCAGCACATTGACCGGGCCGATCGTGCCGCTGACCTTGACATAGGGTTCGACGAAATCGGTGGTCTGCGCGCCGCCTGGATACATGTACCAGGTCAGGCCGACATCGACGGTCGCGCCGCCGAACTGCCGCTTATAGCCGCCAAAGATATCGAGCTCGAGATTGGCACCGCCGAACGCGCCCCAGCCCGCCAGGTTGGATGCCCAGGTGCCGGCATAAAACCCGCTTTCGTGCGTTACGGTGAAGCCGCCCTGCAACGCCGCCTCTTCATCCGACTGGGATACACCGCGGAAGCGATAATCGGAGACCAGCGCGACGCTGGCATTGACCGTCAATGCCTTGGGCGGATCGGTTTCGTCGGCATACGCAGGTTGCGCTGCAACAATGAGAGCGGCCGCAGCCGCGAAAAGCGATTTCTTCATGGGATCTCCTGTTACCAACAATGAGGTCCCGCCTGCGCCTGATCCGTCGCTTCTCTCCGCGGATTCCGCGGGGTGCGATCGTCTCCACCACCCGAAGATGACGCAATTACCTTGCCCGAAAATTCGCGCTTTGCAACAAAATGTTTCAGTCATGAGACGACAGGTCTGGAGCACAAAGTAACGCAAAACCGCCATTTGTGGTCGAAGGCGCAACGATTTCCGCCAGCCTGTTGCTGCACTGCAACAGATCGTCAGGCGCACGGGCGGTGCCGGATTATGCACTCGCGCCGCCGGATAAATCGCACCAGATCAAAACGAAAGCACACGCAACGCCGATGTTGACCAATGCCCTGTGACAATGGCATTGGCACCGCGACCGAAGCGCATGATTGTGCGCGGTCAGCGCCGCGTAATCGGCGATGCGGGTGTAGCTCAATGGTAGAGCAGCAGCTTCCCAAGCTGAATACGAGGGTTCGATTCCCTTCACCCGCTCCAAATCTTTGGATTCCAACAAAGATTTGAAATATAACAAGAAAAAATGCTTGTTTTGGCCTGTGTAGGAATTGTGTAGAAAAATTTGGGGATTAGCCTGCGTTTCGCAGTGACGCGAAACCCGCAGAATCCCGTCGCGCTCCCGTCAGAACAATTCGCCCTGCCTGCTGCGCTCTGCAAGTGCTTTCCATTCGGGCTTGGTCGCTTCCTCGTCCAGCCATGCTGTCACCTGCGCGACAACATCGCCGCCGTGCGCTTCGATGGTGCCCATGGGATGGTAGTAGGAACGCCAGCCTTCTGGGCTGATTGGCAATGGCGCTCTGTCTGGTGCGATGCTGCGGATTTGGAGATGGGCGATGGCGTTAAACATGCGCGGCGTATAGGTCGCCTCGATGGTGATGCCCTGCCAAGCAAAGCGGTAGGTCTGCGATGGGTAGTCCATATCAGCACCCCGCAAAGACATGCACCACGTCATGGGCGGTGCTGATGCCAAACAGTTCGCCGTTCAATTCGGCGTCACGTGCCATCGCCTGATAGTCGATGTAGTAGCGCAGTGGCTGGGGAATGGGGGTGGTTTCCTCGGTCAACTCCTGCACATAGTCGGCGAGGCTGCTATGCTCGCCCATATAGCGGTCGGTGATGGCTTTCTCGGCCTCCTCAAGGTCGCCGCTGTAATAGTCGAGTAATGCCGCGCCCACTTCGCCATGCTCGGCGATGAAGCTGGCCAGCGCACTGACGCGCTCGAAGCCAGTATACTCCTCGATGCGGACACCGCCAAAACCGTCATAATCATGGATGGCCCACTCTTCCGCACCCGCAATGGGTGATGCTGCCAGCATCACTTTTACATCGTCGTAAATGCTCCACGGCTCCTGCGCCGCGTCTATCCACGCGCCATGCAAATAGCCGCTATTGTAGGCTGCCAGACAGGCCACATAGATACGGGGTTCAAACTTGGTGGTGAGGCTGTTTCCCATGACTTTTCTCCATCGGGTTTGGGTTTCAGGTCGCGTCTGAAACTCTGCCTCGTGGCGAACGGCGGGGGGCAAGCGGAGTGAGCGGTTTCGCGGGGAACCGGCTGCACGGAACGTAAGTGGAGGAAGCTGGGCGGAAGGCGCTTCGCAGCGCGCTGGGGGCAGCGCCCCAGCCTTTATGCGTTAGCGACCGTCATCGGATGGCCGAGACTACAGGCTCGGTGCGCGGCTGCGCATAGGGCGCAGGCCGAAGGCAACGCTGCTTAGATGTGTAATATCTCATAACTGGCTAGACCGCCTAAGCGGTCCTGCACAAGCCGAAGGCGCGAAACCGAATGGCGTGGACCGACGGCGGCTCTGTGCCAGCAGGCTCACCTACCAGATACCGCGACTTCCGCAGTTCACCGGACGGAGGGTGCCAACACCCCCCCTGTCCGAATTCGAAACCAACGCTGTGACAGTGGCTGTTTTTATGTAGAAAACATCGCCCTATCGGCGTAATGCGCTCTGCGCTCATTTATCGAGGCCGATATGCCGCTAGATTCAACCGAACCCGACCGTGAAGTCCCCGCTAACGTACAGATTGTCGAGCATAGTCTTGCACAACATAAATTGACGCTGTTGCGAGATCGATCACGGGCGGCAGAATTAGATCGAGAGAAGTTTAGACGCCTCATGCGTGAAACTGGTCTCATCATGTGCGCGGAAGTGACACGAAAACTGAGATCAAAACCCTCAAATTTCAACACTGACGCCGATGGCCGGATCAAACATGAAGGTATGATACTCGAACAACATAAAATCGTCATAGTGCCAGTCATTCGTGGTGGCCTGGTATTAGCGGAAGCTTTTTTTGAGCTTCTACCCATGGCGCAAGGTGGTCATATAGGAATCTACAGAGAATTCGTAGATCGTACTGTCAAGGTAATAAACTTTTTTACGGCTATACCCAGTGCTGGCGACACTGATTTTATCGTGCTTGATTGTGTCATCGTGACGGGCACGACAATGAAATTGGCAATCGAAATTTTACTAGACCTAGGCGTCAATCCAGAGCGCATTTTTGTGGTTTCACTCATCGCACATCGAGGCGGGCTTATTCGTTTGTTTGGCGGAGGCGATGATCGATTCAGCAAGATAAACGTCTTCACATTAGCGATTGACGACGAAATAGATGACGAGGGCAATCTTGTGCCTGGCATGGGAGACGTAGGCGTCCGTCTCTACGGGACGAAAAAGGGCTAATTATGTCAGTATCTGTTCAAATTATTAGAGAAGGCGTGGTCAATTGTAACAACAATTTGCGGAGCGCCATTCTAAATTTAGATGACGAACCCACCCCAACAAAGTATAGTAATATAAATGGTGGGGGAAATGTGCACTTACTTGATGACGAAAGACGTAAAAGAGAATGCAAAATACTCACAGTAAAAATTGCTAATATAGAAAATATTCCAGAACCCCTTCACGATGATTTTTTCAATCACATGGACGGCGCAGTTCAGAAGTTCAAAACTATTATAGCGCAAAAAGATCTTCCAAATAAGCCGCTGCGAGAGTTCGAACACGGTGAAAACGTAATCGATTATATCCGTGCAGATGACGGGCTGGGACCTTGGGTCGCGGCAAATGCGCTAAACAGGCCGCTCATTCTAAAATTGGCTCCGGGAGCATATTATGCGCTCGCTAATTATCTGCGCCGGAATGAGCTTCCAGCCGACCTGAGCATCCCAAAAAAGTCCGAAGCTTTGGAAACGGAGGAGATCACGCCGGAGTCCGTCAAGGCTGCGCGGAGACTCCTTTCGCGTGTCGAAAGGCAAAAGCGTTCGGGCCACGAAATGTCTTAAAACGACGCTTTTCCTAAAATAACACTTTTTTATGGACAAACAGCCCTAATCGGCGCGATACCCTCGCGTAACGATTCGCATTGAACGCGGATCGGCTCGGAGGGATAGCCACGATGCAAGACTCAGACGCCGCCCGCGCCGCTTCGGAAGCGGGCAAACCGCTTGCCAAGTCTCTCGCTCGGAACTTGTTTCAATTGATCCGGCGGAACCTGCCAACTGGGCAGCCTCACAAGGCTTCATCAAACGCAGCCGACCTCGACCAGCTAATTGCGACGCCGTCCTCGGAGCGGCTGCAACAGGCTGGCGAAGTCATCATCAACGACATACGATTGAGTGCCCAGCAAGGCTTCGTCCCTGAAGCGCTTGCTCATGCGCTGCTGCACAACCGATCCCAGCAATTCGCCCAGAAGAGCACGGCTCTCGCCGCCGCAAGGGACCACTATGCAGCGCAAAAAACTGCCCTTGAGGATCATTTGTTCGCGCTGCTCGAGGAGCCGCTGCCAACGAAGCCTGTGATCGTCTTCCGCAACGTCAACAAGGGGTAATGCCATGACAGAGGATACCGAAAGCAAATATCCGAACCTGATTGAGAAGGCCGAGCGCCATTGTCAGCAGTTGGAAAGAGAGAACAAGCCAATCGCCCTCACCTGTCTGTCGGCAGGTGTCGCGCTCATTGTGTTGCTGGTCACCTTTTACATTGAGATTGCCAACTTTACTCTTGGTCTTCGGGCGCTTTTTCCGCCGCTTAGCAGTGGCGATAAATATGGACCTTTGGTCGCATCGCTCGGGATAGCGACAGCGCTGGTTTTGGTGCTGGGGCACGTTCTTTTGAAGCAGGCGAGTGGCGCGCTCGGTCGTTGGTTCGACAAATCACTCGTCATCCTGGGGATTATCTCGCTTGCGATGCTGGTGGTAGGCGCAATGTTGTTCCTGCCAGCCAGCGTCGGGCAGGCCACGGGTATCGGACAGACAAACCAAGCAAACGGCGTAGCAACAACCGGTGCGGCAATCTCGTTGGGCATCGTCCTGAGTGCGCTTTTCCCGATTTCGATCCTCAGCAACAACATCGTTCTCGGATGGCTGACCTCGGCCTTGGATACTCTGGAAAAGGTCCGCGCAAGGCGCAAGCAAATCCAACTGCGCCGGGAAATGATTGATGAAATCGAACGTAATGGGTCGATGATCGAAGGTTTCGATGCCGCTATTGCGGATCGGTCCCGACTTCAAAACGGCGAAACGGCATTGAAACGTGACGTCGCCACAGAAATTGCGACCGTCGTTGGGCAGGTCGCTACGCACTTCAACGCGGTTTTGTTGACGCGCGAGGCGATGGCAGCAGCTCCGAAGGACGCCGTACTCCAGACCGATCTGACTCCCACACAGCTACTCCTTCCCATCGAGAAGCTGCGCGAGATGACGGCCAATCTCACATCCTTCACCCCGGAAACGGTGTTCAAGATGCTTTCGGCAAGGGAGGTCTGACCGATGAAACCCTTCAAATTTTCACGCCATCCAGTGAGGAGTTCGCTGACCGGCGCACTGCTGATGTTGTCCGCATGCGGGCATTCAAGTGGGGTGCCGCAACAGGGCGAAGCTGCACAGTCCAAAGCCGCCGTCTTAACGGTATTCATCGACGTATCGGGCAGCGCCGCGCTTATCAAACAACCGGACTTTGCCAATCGGATGATTGAACGGGTCGGAGAAGAAATCAGCAATCTTGAGCTGGGTGATAAAATCCGAATCCTGACGCTCGGTGATCGCTCCGCCGACCATTCCTTCAGCCAGCTCGAAATCGAGACGGGCATCGGAACGAGGCTGCCAGCGGCGCGCGCCAGCGTAGAGCTGAAAATCCGTCAAATCATCGGCCAGAGCATCCGCACTGGCGGGGATCGTTCTACGAACATTCTATCCGCGATGGAGGGCGCGCAACCCGAATGCACTCCTCGAAGCACCGTTATGGTCGTCGGTGACGGTATCGAAGACAGCGATACCTATTCCGTGACGAAGGCGCTCAGATCGGATCAGCCAATTGATTTACCTACCGCTGCACATCCGTATTTGCGCGGGTGCAGGATTGCGATGCTGGGTATCGGCATCGCCGCCGAACCTGGGAACGGTATCGGCAGCAAGCCCCTCGGCAGCCATCAATTGGCGACACTCACTGAGGGCTGGTCAAGATATCTGCAATCGGCGGGCGCTTCGGCAACTGACCTTCGCTTCACATCGATCATCTAGGAGTAACTGGCAATGGCCACCTCTGATTGGTTCACCAAAGGATTTGGTGCTGCGGTTGAAGATGTCCGAGCAAAACTGATTGATGAAGGCTGGTTCGGACGAAACGCGCCCTCCAAGGGCGCGCCGGAACAGAACCGGTCGATGACCAACGATGTTGGCGGTCATGCAGCGGGCGAGCCGCCCCAAGACGGCCCCTTTCCAAAAGAACAGCTCCAATACCCCGAAGCCCCGGTCAAATTTTACGACTTCGGGTCAACTCGGACTCCTCCGCCGTCGCCGCCGGAGCACTCTACGCCAACCCCTTCCTCGCCAGATCACGGCATCAGCCACTAGGAGACCGCCATGGCCATGCGGGTTGGTGAGCTTGATACACCGCTGTTACGTCTGACGCCGAACGACTATTTCACTGTTCGAGACGCCTGCCAGGGCGTGTGCGTCATGGGAGGCATTGGCAGCGGCAAAACGTCCGGCACCGGGCAGGCACTTGCCGCCGCGTATCTCACCTCAGGCATGGGCGGCATCATCTGCTGTGCAAAGCCGGAAGAAGCCGATCTGTGGCGCGGCTATTGCCAGCGCTACGGACGAACCGCATCGCTCCTGAATTTCGACGGGGTGAAGCACGGCTTCAACTTCATCGCTTATGAACTCGCGCGCCAGGGCGCGGCGGGCCTCAACAGCGTGATAGAATGCCTGATGCGCATCCTTGAGATCGCTAATGCTGCGAGCCCCAATCCGGGCCGGGGCAGCGAACAGTTCTGGCAGGACACCACACGACAGGGGTTACGCGGAACGATACCCGTCATCTATGCGGCAAAAGGGACGGTTACAATCAGCGATCTGCTCCGGTTTTTCCGCAGCGCACCCAGCTCGCCAGAAGAAATGGCCGATCCGAACTGGCAACGGGGAAATTTCTTCTGCCAGATGTTCGTCGCCGCCCGCGACAAGCTCGATGACGCGACCGGGGATCGCCTGATCGATTACTGGCGGAATGATTTTGCGAAGCTCGATGCGAAGACGCGCGGCAACATCGTGATCTCGCTGACCACCGCGCTCGATCGTTTCAACCACGGCTGGCTAAAGTCCGCCTTCTGCGAACGCACCACCGTCGTACCGGAACTCTGCTTCGACGGCGCAATCATCCTGCTCGATATGCCTGCACTGACGCGCAACGAAGATGGCATCATTGCTCAGCAGCTTTTCAAATATATGTGGCAGCGTGCCGTGCTGGCACGCAACGCCCTGCCCACGCGCTATCAGACGCGCCCGGTATTCCTGTGGGCGGATGAAGCGCAGTATTTCATCAACAGCTACGACGCGGAGTTTCTGTCGACGTGCCGTGGCTCGCGTGCCTGCACCGTATTTCTCTCGCAATCACTGCCCACCTACTACGCCAAGATTGGCGGCGAGAATGCGCGCGACCGCGTGCATCATCTGCTGGGCAATTTCGCGACGCGGATCTGGCACAGCAATGCGTGCGCGGAGACGAATGAATGGGCTGCGCGCACCCTTGGCCGCACCCTGCAAACGCGGCGCAATTACAGCCAAGGGGAATCCTCGAACAGCAATTTCGGCATGAACATGGGGGAAGGCAACAACTGGGGAACGAACAGCAGCAGCGGCGGCAGTTCCAGCAGTGGCCCGGGCGGCAGCAGTTCGGGCAGTTCATGGAGCAGCGGCAGCAGCAGCGGCGGCAGCGACAACTGGGGCAGAAACCGGGGCACCGGCAGCGGCAACAACCAAAGCTGGGGGCACAGCGAACAGATGGACTATCTGATCGAACCCGGTGCCTTCAGCCAAATCCTCAAAACTGGCGGTCCCGCCAATCGAAATCGCGTTTCGGCGATCTGGTATCAGGCGGGCCGCACGTTTGCTGCGTCGAGCGGCAACACATTGCTGGCGGAGTTCCAGCAATGAACAAGCCCCCCTTCAAGACGATGGTGCTGGGCAATCCCGTGGTCGGGTTGACCATCTACGGGCTGGGGGCGTTCGCGCTCTATCAGTGGACACAGAACGGTGACGCATGGCCACTAGGTGTCGGTGCTCTGTATGCAATGAGCGCGGCATCCCGTGCCGGCGAACAGGCCGATGCCTATCGGACATGGAAGCGGGCATGGGACGCAATGGGCGAAGCGCCTCCCGCTCGCCCCTACCGCACCGCAGCATGGCGCGCCCTTCTGGGCATGGCCATCGTTGGCGGTATCGGTCTTTACCTTGCAGCCCATCCGGACAGGCCCGGCTATCCCTTTGCCCTGGCCTGGCTGATTCTGGGCTGCGTCGTGATGGCGCTGGTGGCGATGATCCGCGCGCTTATGCGCAGGCCGAAGCGCGCAGCAAAAGCGAAAGTAGACGTGGTGGCGATAGCCGTCACGCGTCCGCTGTTGCCGGTTCCCGACATGCGGCGCAGCTATGCCGCGCTGCCGGAGCATTGCCAGCTTCTGTTTGCACAGCAGCGATAACGATGGGCGGGTTCGGCTCTCGAACCTCTCCAGCCGCTGCCTGCGCACGATCACGACTGCACGACGCATGGCCCTCTCAGGCCACCCCGCCAAATCCAGCAAATGCGCCATGTTGCGGTGCACTTGCGTGGATTTTTATGCGTCGATCTGCTATACTTTCCTTACTGAAAGCCTCCGGCAGGGGTGCACGTTGCTTGCAACGTATAAGTGCACACTTAAGCCCTAGGAGGCGCTCTTTTGGCTTTCCACTCACTTCTTCTTCCGAAGGCACGGGCCTCGCTCGTGTCGATGTGTGATGGCGTTGTTCAGTTGGTCCATGCAAATCATAAAGCGCAGCGCCGGTCGCTCGGTGATTGCCGCGTCTGCGTATCGCGCGGGTGAACGGCTGCACGACGATCGCCAGAACATCACGCATGATTACACTCGCCGCAGCGGGGTGGAACACAAAGCCATTCTGCTTCCCGGCGATGCACCCACTTGGTGCAACGGCCTCAATCGGGAGACGCTGTGGAACAAGGTCGAGGCGGGCGAGAAACGTAAAGACGCGCAGACGGCGCGTGAACTCAGGATCATGATTCCGCGCGAGCTGGCCCCCGATCAACGGATCGCGGTGGTCAGCGATTACCTCACTCGCAGCTTCGTCAGCAAAGGCATGGTCGCCGATGTTGCGTGGCACAACAAGCAAGCGTCAGACGGGCAGGAACAGCCCCATGCGCATGTGCTGCTGACAATGCGCCCCCTCACTGAAACAGGGTTCGGCCCCAAGTCGCGACATGACTGGGTGCCGGACCCGGACGGGCGCACCCACGAGGATGGCAAGCCGGTAATGGTAGTGTCCAACCGGGATAGCTGGAACAGCCCGGATTATTTCGAGCAATGCCGCGTCGATTGGGAAAACATTGCCAATGCCGCGCTCGAAAAGGCCGGGTCGGCGGAGCGCATTGATCGGCGCTCGCTGTTGGAGCGGGGACTGTCGCGCCTGCCCGAACCGGCCCTGCGCCTCGCCTGGTATCTGAAGGATTTGTACGGCGTGATGAAAGACCGCTTCGGGCAGTTTCAGATGGCGCGCCATTATCGCGGCGTCGAACAGGCCGCGAAAAGTGCCTTCCGGCGCATGGACCCGTCGCCAGCGGCGGCGGGTGAGAACCAGCAAACCGCCGAGCGGTTCTTCGGCTGGTTCGACCGGCAGATCGATCGTCTCGGATCGGCTGCGTCCCCTGCGCCCGACACAACACGCGAGCCGCAATTTTCTCAACCCCCACCCACCCCTGATTTGGAGCGATGACCATGGACGAAACCACCAACAGCAACTGGCGCAGCATGTTTGAGCAAGGGCGTAGCCCCGGTCGCAGCATTGGCCGCG
This sequence comes from uncultured Stakelama sp., assembly GCA_964649315.1. Taxonomy (GTDB): domain Bacteria; phylum Pseudomonadota; class Alphaproteobacteria; order Sphingomonadales; family Sphingomonadaceae; genus Sphingomonas. Next base: position 29,211 of record CAZYOU010000012.1, read on the forward strand.
ACGGCAGCAACGCGCCCCCGCTGCCCGAGCCGGACGACCCGGACATGGGCGGACCGCCGCTTGACCTCACGGACTACAAGCCGTGGGTGCTGCAGCGGGGGCGTGGTCGCCCTGCACTGATGCTGGACCTGCGGCGCTTTGCGGAAAAATCGGGCCTGTGGATCGGCTGGCAGGTGAGTTACCCGCATCTGATCGCCGTCGAATATGTCGGCGATCGCATGCTGTCGCTGGATTTTGGCCTACGGCAGTTCATGATTGAGGGCCAGGGTCTGCAAGAGATGGCCCGTCACCTTCAGCAGGGCACGGTGCTGGCCCTTCAGGAATATTCACGCGCGATATGGCCGCAGCGCAGAGAGGGGCCGATGATCGCGTCGATCAAGCGCATCGGCGCTGATCCGCAGACAATGTTATGAGCGGCCTTCAGCTTTCGCTGAAGGCCATGAGAAAATCAGCAGCCTTGTTGGCTACACTGGCGGCAGTGAAGATCGCCTTGCGGTTGCCCTTCAGGATAACCGCGTCGCGTCTTGCCGCTGCCGAAGATCGAGCGCCCATTGGGCTAGAGCGTCGATCTCACCGGCAAGAACTTCCGGTCGTGGGAGCGGCCGGTTCAATGCCGGTGCGGTGCTGTGCAGCAGCTCGGAACACCGCCCAAAGCCATCTCGCATGGACTCGCAGTCGGCAACGGTGATTGCGGTCAACTTGACAAGGCCAGGGGTTTTGACCTCGTTGGAGAGGCGGCGAATGACGTGGCCAACTGCCTCCTCAACCGCGATTTCCCAGGTGTCGCGCAGAGACCCAGCAATGGTCTTTACTGTATCGCGCCACTTGTCCTGATCTCCCTGATCGAAGTTGTATCGTTCGTTAGCAAGCTGGTTGGTCAGGCTGGCGGTGATGTCGGTGACGCGCCTTGCTTTGAAAGGCGGCTCGTTACGGCAGAAACCCGCCTTGTCGCTGCCGCGACTGACGGAACTGATCGCGACCTGCGGCCTCGGCTGCACCTCGTCCGCCGCGCGATTCATCTCGAACAAGAAAGCAAGATCATGTGTGAACACGATGACCTGGCGGTTTGCAGCCTCGGCGATCAACCGCTTGGCGACAGCCTGACGGTGCATGTGGTCGAGCGATGATACGGGATCGTCAAAGACGATGCCGGACTTGTTCTCGGTAGTGGCGAGTTCGGCCATGAAGGCAGCCAGAGCGACGCAGCGATGCTCGCCCTCGCTCAAGACCTGCCCCACGGATACCGTAGGCTTACGAGTCAAAGCGACCTTGAAGCGCGGCACGCCCTGCACGCTATTCTGCTGGCGAAGCTCCACGGCTAGACCGGCGATCTCGAAGCTCGCCACCTCGCGCGCAAACTGCGCGCGCAGCACATCCGTCACCAATGCCTGCGCGATCTCCGTGCTCTTAGTGGTGATACGGTTGGTGGCAGTGTCCTTCTGCGCCGTTTCAAGTGCCTTGATCTGTTTCAGGCGCTCGATCTGCGCCAGCACGTCTGCTTTGATGCCGTTTAGCCATTGGCGGTCGGCAAGCTCGGTGCGCTCGGTGATCAATGCCGCGCGCGCCGGGGAATCCGCCTCTGCGGCAAGCGCTGCGCCGCGTGCCTCAATGTCCGCCACCTGATCGGCGAGGGCCTGACGTGGCAAAGAGACCACTGCTGCGTCGATGAATTCCGCAGCGTTTGCATGGCAGCGGCTGATTTGGCGATGCCGCCATAGAGCGGTCAGACCGGCACGGCGAACGTCCGTTGCCAGTGCATCCTTACGCAAATCATCACGGATGGTTGCAACGATGGCGGAGAGCTCGGCTAGCGTCAGGGCGCTTCGCCTGAACGGCGTAATGGCGTCGTCATAGGCCGCGCGTGCGGTATCGGACCGCTGCTGGCTGTCGTCTTGCACGAACGTTTCGAAGCGGTTGAGGCGGTCAGCGGCTTTCGGGGAAAGATCCTGCTGGCACAGGACGCAAACGCTGCCGGCATCGGTCACGGGAAAATCCTGCTCGGGATAGGCTGTCGCAACCGAAAAAGCCCGCGCGCTTTCCCACAATGACTGCCATACTTCCGAGCCGATCTGCGGCAGTGGCTCCCCTGCGAACAGCGCACCGGACGCAGCTTCCGCCGCTCTCCTCGCAGCTTCACTCTCGGCTAGCAGTCGTCGCAGCTCGGTGACGCTGTCATTGCTGATGGAGACAAACAGACCTTCCAGCCTTGCAATATGTCCCTCTAACTTGGTTTTGAGTGCGGCAAGCTGGCGGGCTGCGCGCGAGGGGTCACCGGACAGGTCGGCCGTGAGTTGCGCCAGCCGGTCTTGTTCCGGCTGCGTAAGAGTCGCCAGAGTCTCGACCGAGGCGGGTGCTGTGGTAGCGGCGAGCCGGGCGAGAAGCTGGCCGACCTTGCTGGTGGGGCTGCATGTTGGAGACTTTATGCTCTGCGGCGTCTGCGCCTGTAGCTGGTTAACTTCAGCTACCAGCTTGTCTTTGACCGATTTGCAGAGCTGGGCCAGCGCGCCAAGCAACTTTAGCGGGAACGGCGTGTAGGCCAAATCATTGGTTTCATCGACATGGATATTGGCCGTACGGGAATCAAAGACGCTGACGGCAGACAGCGCCGTGTCGGCGGGCTGGCCGAGCTGCCATGCGCAAGAGCGGTTTTGACCGCTGATAGCATATTCGATAGTGGCGCTAGGCGTGCCGGGCTGCGCCTCGTAGATGTCGGGAATAATTTCCTCGCCACGTCCCGAAATGCGCGCTCGGCACGCTCTTTTCAGAATACGGGCGTACCCGGATTTTCCTGAACCATTGTCGCCATAAATGATGGTCAGGCCTACACGGTGCAGCGTCAGCCGCTGGTCGGTGGCTAGGGCGTTAACGTGGCGCACGCCATGCACCTGCCGAACGTAGACTTCGCCTTGAGTGCGATCGGGATCGCGCAAGTGCACCGCCTCCATCGGAACAGCTGCACCTTCACCTTTGCTGATGGCCACAAGCTCGTCGATTTCGTCGGCCTCAATGGCTCCTTGTGCCGCAACCCTACGCATAGCGTCACGTTGCCAACTCGGACAATCGGCGGACCAGTTTAGTATATCAGCTAGGGCCTGTGCTTCGGTCGTCACGCTGGCACCGGTACGGCTGCAACGATCATTAGGTCGGCGGCTGATAATCCGAACAGCGAGCTAACGCGTGTTTCGATCTCCCCGCGCAATTCCGTGACGCGCCGTTCTTGTAGTTTGTGCTGGTGAGGCGTGCGCGCCGATTTCAGCGCATCGGTGGTCACGATCATCTCGGCCACCAATTGCTCAATTTCCACGCGTTGCGCGGGCGTGGCAGGTGGGATCGGCAGGTGCTCGATGAACTGCTTGCCGTGAGAGTAATAGCCGCCCCGGAATGTGCTCGTGTTCATCCGCACCATAGCTTCGCACAGCGGATGGTGGAGGATGGCGAGTAAGAAGTGATTGGTTTCTTCCACGCCTTCACGCGGTCTGACGAGATAGTAAGGTCCATTACCCCCTCCCGTCATGACGATGTTATTATCGTCGTAAGCATAGCGCGCTTCAAGCGACAGGATGGGCAATATGATTTTGGGAGAGTTGAATTTGGTGAGGCTTTGGGACCGCCCGAACTGGTAAAACTGCCGATCAGCAGCAGCCCCGCCAACGATGTTACGCCTTTCAAGCTCTGCGCGACGCGCTGTGAGGTAAGCAAGGGCAGCGGGATAACGGATTGCCATTTCGGCAGGCTGTATAAGCCGCGCGATCTCGCCCCTGGCTCCCGGAACAATTTCATAGGGGAAGATCATCCACGCATTCGCCTCAGCGCGGGAATAGGCATGAAGCCGTCCATCATGAAGACAGGGGAGGACGATCCCTCTCTCAATCTGCCATTCCTGCCCCTGCCAGTGCAGGGTTAGCGTGTCGGCCGTGGCGGCAGTCTCGCGGAAAATGTAAATGGAATCGTTGCTGGTTTGCACGCCGACGAAAATCTCCGCAGCGTCGGCAAGCTCGCGTCCGCACGCCACCCGGACACGCTCAAAAAGTGCGCGCGTATCTTCGTCTGCGAATTGCCACGGCTCTTCGGTCAATCCGCCAGCAGGCAGAGTGCTTTGATGTCCGGTGAATCCATAGCGCCACGCCTCCAGCTCGGCGACGCGCTCAACGCTAACGTCGGCTGCTCCTGCTCGGTCGAGAATTATTAGGCAGGTATAGTTTGCGGCTTGTCGGCCGAAAACCTGCTGAACGCCAAAATGGACAATCGCCTCAACCATAGGCGCTACGGTCACGAGACGACGTAGGGCGCGCCCCGCCTGCAACACCATAAACTTGTGGGGGATAATGAACCCCAGCCGTCCATCGGGTCTTGAGAGACTCAGAGAACGCTCGATGAAGAGTGCATACTTATCGAAATTGTCCTGCCGCGCTGTCGTGTAAGGTGAAAGCGGGCTATGATAGAATGCAGCCTCCTCAGGCGAGTAGGCCTGCATGTTCTGTATCCGAATATAGGGCGGGTTTCCCACAATAACGTCGAAACCCTGCCGCCCATGCTCCGCCGGAAACTCCACCGGCCAATTAAACGGATTGATCTTCTCAAATAGGTTCTGGGGCAAGGCACCGCGTGCAGCTGACCATTCGGGCGGGCTAACAAGGCTGTTACCTGCGCGCAATGTCGCGTCCAGTGCGGGCAGCGCCGGTGTACCGGTGCGGCCTACGTACTCGCGCAAGCTTGCACCGGTCTCATCCTCAATAAGCTTCAGGAGCAGGCTGAAGCGTGCGACCTCAACGGCATTGGGGTCGATATCGACGCCACGAACGTGATCGAGTAAGATGCGGCGCTTCTCGTCGAAAGTGAGCCGCCACTGATTCTCTGCGACCTCGTAAATGGTGCGGCCGACATGCTGGGCGCGGTCATTCGCCTGATACCAGGCAAGATAGTGGTCGGTCAGAAACTCAAAAACCGACAGCAGGAAGATGCCGGAACCGCAGCATATATCTGCGGCGGTAAACCCGGTCAGCGCGGCGGGCGACTTACCGTCAATGGCCGGGCCCACCGTTCGCTGCACGATGGCATCGACGATATAGCGTGGCGTCGGCACGACTCCGCCGCTTTCGCGCACTTCTGGCTTGATGGCGATCTCAACAAGCCCTTGGGCCGTAAAGGTAATGACTTCACCAAGGAACTGCTCGTAAATTTCACCCAGCACCTCCGTTTCGACGACAGCGAAAGTGTAGGGACTCTGGGGATAATACAGTTCCTCGATGATGCCGCTCAGCACGTCGTCGCTGATCCGAATGCCAAGGCGCTCATCATCCAGCAATCGGAACAGGCCGGAGTCGTAGAAGGCGTCGGCACGGCGAAGCTCGATCATTAGCGCATCAAACGCATTAGCGGCGACAAGTCCGCGCAACGTTTCATATCGCTCGATATCGCGATCCTCGCAGATACGCAGGAACACGATGCGCGAGAGGAAAAGCTGCACAGCATAAGTCAATTCTGGCGGTGTCAGCCCTGGAGTGTGGTGGTGCATGTCCACGGCAAGTCGCTCGCGCCACGATCGCACCTGACGCAGAAAGAAATCGTCGAACTGCTCCGCGCCGTGGCGGGTGGCATCGACGGCAAAGCGGCGATCGAAATCGCCGGAGTAGACGGCATCGCGAGAGAGAATTGACCACAGCTCGTCAAACCGTGCGTCAAATTCTTCGTATCCCACCAGCAACAAACGCGCGACATGGGCTTCGTCCGTTGCATTGGGCCGTGGGACGCAATCGTAGATCGCGAGCTGGTGAAAGTTCGTCAGAACGGCGATCGGTAGGCTTGCCGAAAAGCCATAGCGCCGCGTTTGAAAGGCCGCTTCGCGGCTGCGGTCGAGCCGCACGTTCGGTTTCTTAGCTTCCACGAAAAGCTTGCGCTGGCGAGCCAGGCGCAGCTCGTAATCGGGCCTTTTGGAGAGCTTTTCATCATCGACTTCGACAGTCGCTTCTTCCACAACCTCCCGCAAGCCAAGTGACTGGCCAGCGACGTTGTAAACATCCCAGCCAAAGGCTCCCAGAAGGGGCGTGATGTAGTCCGTGCGCGCCTGGGTCTCGTTGTAAGCAGCCCTGAGATAGTCGGCTTCATTGCGCCGGAAATTATCGACCAGCTCGGCAACACGCGCGCGGGATGCTGCTCTGCGTGGTGCGGCCGTCATTTCGTATGGCTCACAGCCTTTGCACCTCGACGACGCGAATTCCGGCGATTACGCATCTTCATCCAAACGCCTTTGAGCAAGGCACATTCTGCGGCCGACAGGCCCATATGCTCGATAAGGACGATGCGGGCATTCTCCTCCAACACATCGTCGAGCCGGCCGGCCCGGACCAATTTATCCACCTCAGCAAGCGACATGGCACCGTTAAGCTGCGCCGGCATCAAAAGGCGTTCGGCCTCGGTAGGCTCCAGCTCCAACACGCCGCCGCCGTAGCTGCGGCCCTCGATCTCGGCGGATGCCGCCGTCAGCCAAGTGTAGGTGTTGGCAATAATGCGCTCGGGCTTCGCACCCTTGCTCTTCATTCGGTGAATCGTATCGGTTGACGTTGCGTCTGAAGTGTTCAGCACCATGCGTGGAAAGTCGTAAATCTGCCGGAACGCAAAACCGTCCGGCGTCCAAACGGACGGCACAGTATACCATGGTTTCCGGATCGAGCACTTATAGCCTTTGTGAAATTCTTTGCTCTCACCGTCCTGAATGTATCGCTTCAGCTTGGCGCTGAGCCGATCCAACTGGTCGGGACTGATATTGAGGAGATGAACACGGTCACCGGCAGCGCACAGCGTTTTCCAATCGGCCTTGCCAAGGCGAGAACCTTTCAGTTGCACTGACCGCGAGACTAGCGGGGTGGTGTAGCCGTCAATCCCTAGCTCTGAAACTTGCTCGCTTGAGAGAACGAAAAACTCATTCTTCCCGGTCACAACCCCAACGTCGATTGAGGCGTGCGCTGACATGGAGGCGGTGATTTCTGATTCGCGCAATGCGCGCATGAATGCGATCTGCTTATTGTCGAGAAAGTATTTCAGCCACTTCTCATTATCGTGCTGGATTGTTTTCGGTTTTGCCGCTTTGAGAATCGCTGATGGACTGCGGTCGGTGATATCGGAAACTTTGTCGGCCTCCGTCATCGCAACGCGACAGATATTCGTCTCTGACGCCCGCTTGAGCGCGCCATCAGCGAGCAGCAGAACAACCTCCTGCTCGGCTCTTTCGAAAAACAGCTCGTTGCAGGCCACGACGTCGATACGTTTGAAACGATCAGTAAGAAACGACCTGAGCTGCGCCGCATATGTGACCTGAAGGATCTCGGCAGGAAGAACGAGCGCGAGCCTACCGCCCACCTTTAGGCTGGCGGTGGCCGCGACAACGAAAGGCACCCAGATGTTGGTCAGCTTGTTGGGGGAAAGCCCTTGCTCGCCCATAATGGCCATCGCGCGCGCGCGATGCGGCTCAGGGAACGACTGGTAGCGTATGAAGGGCGGATTCCCGACAATCACGTCGTAGGCGGGCTGGTGGGTGCTCTGCCACCAACCAAAGAAGTCGGAATTCTCTACGACGTTTTCGGCGGCCTCGCCAATTACAGTCTTTAGTCGGCCACGCGCGTGCTTGGCCTCGGCTGCGATGATCTCGATACCCTTGAGATTGCGCGCGATCTGCCCAGCAGATGCCCCAAGCGCCTGATACCGATGCATGGCCGCCTCAAGGAATGCACCATCGCCGCAGCTCGGCTCCAGCACGGTGTTGTTGGCATCTTGAATTGCCCAAGCGCACAGCCACTCAGCCACGCGCGCGGAAGTATAGTAGCCACCGCGCAGCTTATCTTGACCAAGATCGGCGAAGCGGCCACGCGCCGTCTTGGCGGGGATCGCCTCGGTCATTGGTATCGACTCTAATTTTACCCTAACGGCGGTCATTCTTTCCCCACATGCAGAAGCGGCAGCTCGTCCTTGAGCAGGCGATTGATCGCCTCGCGGACAACCCACGCGACTGAAACTCTATTTTTTTTTGCAATCTCGTTTAGCTCGCGATGCTGCTCCGATGTCAGGCTGACGGACAAGCGGACTGACTTATCATCCTGAATCTGTTCGGTTACGGGCATGGCGTTTTCACTGTTGCATCGTTCTGCACCACGTTACACCGAAGTGGTGAAATGGCCAACGAAATCGGAATGATGAATTCTAAAACCCTTTCATTGTGAGGCGGCCGTCCCTCACCTCAGTTGACGGCGCGGTTCACATCGCCAGCGTTCGAATGGGTCGTGCCCCTACCGTCCTCATGTTTGCAGCCGTGCCATCTGGCGGCTTGGCTACGTTATATTCGCATTGTCGATTTGGGCAGCAAGCGCTCGCGCGCTCCTCCTCTGACGTTTCGGTCGCAGGCGATTCGGCCAACTCCAACGCGCATGAACTCCTTCGCAAGGCCGCGATGGTCGCGGCTGCAACCAAGGAGGACTTTATGGAACCACTGACAACCATCGAACTGGCAACCTGCACCATCCCTGAGCTGGTGGCACTCTACAGCGCCATCCAAGCCGTATTGTGGGCTAGCCACAATTCCAGCGAGCAACGCGACGCGAGCTTCGTCAATCAGGAGCGCATCCGTCGCGCCCTTGCCGACCGCGCCAGTTCGCGTTCACGCTAGGCTGGAGGCGTTATGAATGTCTCCGATCTTTCATCGCTCATCTATGCCTTGGCGGCCATGTTCGCCGCCCTGGCGAAACTTCTCCGGTCGGTTCTGCGACCGCCGCGAAGGCGGTAGCGGATACTACCATCCGGCAGCAGCAACGCTGCCGGATGGCAGGCAGGGCCTATTGGCCCTGATCCGTCGGCTTACGCTCGATCGCGGCGCGCATGACGATGCGGCCCTGAAGTGGCATCGCCTCGCAGTTGAGCGAGAATCCCTTTCCGTCTCTGTTTGGCCAAGCTGCGCCGATTTCGCGCCAGCTAGCGGCTTTCCCGGTGCCGGTGACGAGATAGAGCCGGTGCGAGGGCTTTGCAGCGGATGTTTGCGTGCTGGTGGTCATGATCTGCTCCTTCGTTTTTCCACCGCGAGACCATCTCGCGGCTTCATGGGGAGCAAAAGCCACAGGGTTTGAGCCGACCGTCACACCCCGCACGAAGTGCGCCCGAAGGGCATGGAGCTGCACAAGCCGCAGGCGCGGAAGCGAATGGGGTTGATCGGCGGCGGCCCTGTGGCAGTCCGCTCATCGATCAGAAGCCGGGGTGGTCGCTCGTGGTACGAAAAGGGGCGTTCAATCCACAAGACTTCCCACCTCAATGCCTGAATGGCATTGCGAACCAAGAAATAGGGCAAAGCATCTGACTCAGATTTGCCACAAGGGGGTGGTTGGCAACAGACCTGCCGATTCAGGGCACCAGCGGTGCATCGGGCAGAAAGACGCGAACATGGGGTATGCTTGAGGCTCGGCGCATCCTTAATCCCTTGCCCGCTTGGCGACATTTCCAATCGAGAAGCACCAGCGGTGCATTGGCAATTTCGCAAAGGGTGAGCGGACAGCACAAGCACGGCTTCGGCGCTTCTGGGCCAGTCGCTTCATTTCCTAACCCGCGCTTGCGCTAGCGTTTGGAGCGGGGCGGCTTCGTTGGCTGCTTCGCCTTGATGGCCTGCACGGACTTAGCCTTCGCTTCCTGCTTGTCGAACTCGGCGTCCATTTCGGTGTGCATAGCATCCCATCCGCCGATGCCCATCAACACGCGGTCGGCGTGTTTGATGGTGTTCACATGGCCATAATGCTGCTCGATCATTTTGACCGATGTGCCCATTTGCTGGGCTAGGATATAGACATCGACTCCTGCGGAGAGCCGGAAGGTCGCATAGGTGTGACGGAAGCAATAAGTGGTTCGTGGGATGCCGCTCGGCCCGTCGCGCAAGTTTGCATATTTCAGCAATTCCTCGACGGTATCGCGGTAGAGCCAGACAGCGGGCTTGCCGTTGATGATGGTGAAGACGGCATCATCGGGCTTGGTGGCTTTTGAATGTGCGCGGACGCGATCAAGGTACTCACCGACACTTTTGGGCGCGATCAACTGGCGCGTCTTGCCCTTGCCCTGAACGAAGATCACCAGAATGTCGGTGCCGTCCTTGTCCTTCGCCTTGGTGATGTCGCGCCAGCGCAAATTCTTCGCCTCAGGTGGGCGCATCCCCGTGTTGCACATGATTAGGATGAAATTGTAGCACATCTGGCGATACCAGATGCCCTGCGGCGTGGTGGCTTCCTTCATCCATTTGCGCCCGACGCTGTGCAGCTTGCGATATTCCTCCAGCGTGAACTCATCGCGCCGTGCGGTTTTGAGCTTCGGCATGCCTTCGAAGCGATGGTGAGCAGGAACATACCGCTTGTTCACGGCATAATTCATGATGGCGGCAAAGATGCTCATCTCGATGCGAATGGTCGAATCGCTGATGATGCCGTTGCGACGCCCGACGCCGTTCTCGCGCCGCCATAACGGATATTCGGACCAGCGATCCTGACTGACCAAGTGAATCTGGGTGCTGCCAACATAAGCGTTGAGCGGCCCATTGACCTTGTTCTTGACGTTCATCGCGCGGGCTTGGCTCACCTCGCCCGCGTTCGCGCGCCGCTGCTGCGTAGCGGCATATTCCTCAGCCACCTGCGAAAAGGGTCGATTGAATACGGGGACGTCATGCTTCACCCGAAAGCGGATATCGGCATCCTGATCCATCGCACGGTCGCGCGCCGTCTGCCGATCTGATGTTTTGAGCGAAATCGTCTTGTAGCGATCCTCGTTCTGGATTCGCACGCGGCAGTAATATTGGTCGTGCCCGACGTCGCCACGACGGAAGATGATAAGGCCAGCCTTTACCTGCTCTTTGTCGGTGATGAATGCCATTCCCTTGCCCTACTGTGCAGAAACTGTGCAGATTTCTGACCTAACCTATTGAGGTTGCGTACCTGTGTAGGTTCTGTGTGGGCAATTATAGCAAAAAATGTTGTTTATTTCTAGTGGTTTGTTATATTCCCTTCACCCGCTCCATCATTTTCATTTGAGTGCGCGGCGTGCGGCAAGGCTCGCGACTGGCGGTCAACGTTTGATATTGGTGGTTACCTGCCGCTCCGATCGTCGGACTCGTTTGGCAACGGAGCATAGACAGTAAGCCCACTTTCAACACAGCCGTGATCGGAAGCCAACCTGTCGATGGCACCACAAACTAGATTGAACGCCTCCCGCAGCGGCGTGGCGAGATCATCCGGCAGTGGGGTTTCGTCCATCAGGTGAAACCCGACACTGTCGCGGAAGGCCGTGAGCGACTGCATGAGCATCGCGTATTCAGGTTTAGCGTCCATGCGCAGGCTATACAGCGGCCGCGCAGCGTCTGCTATTGGGGCGTTAGCGGAACGGCGGAAACTTTGTAGTTTGCCGACTGACCGCTATCTACCACGGATGCAAGTAAGCGGACGTTAGCTTGCAAAAACTATTGCTGATTGCGAGAAGTTATACAGATAAATCAAGGAGCGCGCATGAAGGTAGCGGTTCTCGCGTACGACGGCTTCACCGACGTTGACCTCTTTCTGCCGTGGGATTTCTTGTGGCGCGTGAAGGTGCCGTACGGCGCAGGGTATGAGGGGCCTTGGACGCCGCTAATCTGCGCGGACAAACCTCTGATCACGTCCTATTCCGGTGTGGAAGTTCGCGCTGGCGGGACCATTCAGGACGTGGTCGAGGCCGATGGCGTTTTCATCGTCAGTGGCGACGGAAGTCGCGCTAAGATAGCCGATCCGGATTATATGGCATCACTGAAACTCGATCCCTCGAGACAGCACATTGCCGCCATCGATTCTGGCGTCCTCATTCTCGCTGCCCTTGGTCTGCTCGACGGCAAGAGCGCCACGACATATGCGACCGTGTTCCCAGAGCTTGAAGCAATGGGTATCGCGACAGAGCGTCGGCCCCTTGTTGTCCATGGAGCAATTGCCACGGCCGGCGGGTGCCTTTCTGGACTCGATCTGGCTGGATGGTTGGTCGAGGGGTTGCTTGGACAGCCGGTCGCAGAATTGGTGGCCGCATCCTTCGATCGCGTTGAATAACTAGAATTGAGGACGACGACTTTCGTCGAAAAGCGGTTGCTTAACGAACGGCGGGTTTCGGGTAGCGAGTAATAGGCCCAGATCGACCGGGATTGGGGCGTTAGCTGCCATTCACGCTAGCGCGTATAGTCACCTCGAACCTCGACGCGCAGCCTTCCACGAGCACGACATTCACACCACGCCAGCTCAAATTCCGTCAGCAACAACCGCCCGCCCGCCTGCCTCCAGCTGCGTGATCAGATCGGCGATGCACGCGTCGATCACCGCCTGATCGGTCGCCCGCACCACGAAATTCGCGCCGACTTTGCCTTCGCGGAAGAACGGATAGCTGCCGATCGACACCCCTTCATGCGCGCGCTCTGCCTTGCCGAGCATATCGGCAACTTCGCTTTCAGCGACCCAGCAACCGATCGTGCGTGACAAGACCGGCAGGCCACCCTCCAGCGTCCCTGTCAGCGCGTCGAGCATGCCCGCGGTAATGTGCGGTACGCCGGCCATCACGAAGATGTTGCCGATACGGATCCCCGGCGCGCCGGACATGCGGTTTTCGATCAGATCGGCACCGTCGGGCACGCGCGCCATGCGCTTGCGGGCATCGGTCAGCCCGCCGCGCGTCGCATAATAGCCCTCCAGCACCGCCAGCGCGCGGGGGTGATGCACCACGGTCACGCCCAGGGCCTCGGCAATCGCATCGACGGTGATGTCGTCATGCGTCGGGCCGATGCCGCCGGTGGTGAACAGATAATCGTTGCGTGCCCGCAAAATGTTGACCGCTTCGACGATCGCATCGGTTTTGTCGGCGACCACCCGCACCTCGGCCAGGCGGATGCCCTGCACATTCAGCCACGACGCGATTTGCGAAACATTCTTGTCCTGCGTGCGGCCGGACAGGATTTCATCGCCGATGACGATCAGCGCGGCCGTCCAGATACGCGCGTTCGAGGATAGTGCAGAGGGTGCGGTCATGCCCGCCGCATAGCCCAGCCTGCCCCCCTCGCAAAGCCCGGTCCATCACGCTATATCGGATTGATGACTGTTTATGAAAATGTGACCGCTCAGGCCCCGATGACCCGCACCGGGGCGATCAAGCTCCACGATGCATCGGGTTTCGAAGGCATGCGCCGCGCCGGGCGACTGGCCGCGGAAACGCTCGACATGATCGTACCGCACGTGGTGCCGGGGGTGACGACGGGCGCGCTCGACGATTTGATCCGCCGGTTCATCACGGCGGGCGGCGGCGTGCCCGCGACGATCGGCTATCGCGGCTACACGCATAGCTGCTGCATCTCGATCAATCATGTCGTTTGCCACGGCATCCCCGGCGATAAGACGCTGAAGGACGGCGATATCGTCAACATCGACGTGACGCCTTTGCTCGATGGCTGGCACGGCGATTCGAGCCGGATGTACCTGGTCGGCGATGTGCCGCTCAAGGCGCGGCGGCTGGTCGATGTGACCTATGAATGCCTGATGCTCGGCATCGAACAAGCCCGCCCCGGCAATACGCTGGGCGATGTCGGCCATGCGATCCAGGCGCATGCCGAGCGCCACCGCTACGGCGTGGTGCGCGATTTCTGCGGGCACGGCGTCGGCCGGCTGTTCCATGACGCGCCCGAAGTGGTGCATGTCGGTCGGCCCGGCACGGGTCCGGAACTGCGCCCCGGCATGTTCTTCACCATCGAACCGATGATCAATATTGGCCGCCCGGACGTGAAGCTGCTCGACGATGGCTGGACGGCGGTAACGCGCGATCGCTCACTCTCGGCGCAGTTCGAGCATTCGATCGGCATTACCGAAGACGGCTGCGAGATTTTTACGAGCAGCCCCAAGGGTTTGGACAAGCCGCCTTATTGATGGCGGCGCTATCTTGTTGACAGCGGCGCTATCATCCGATCGTCCTCACCCGATATAGGGCGAGTTTGGTTTTTCGGCGGTAATCGTGACGTTCCAGCCAGACTTTGTTCCATTCGAGGGGACAATGGCGCGTCCCGTTGATCCGTGCGCACCCCCAAGCGCCGGTGTGACTGGCCCGCTATAGCGCGCAGCCACGCTCAAATAGCGTGCGGCGGGGACTGCAAGAATGTCATATGTCCATGGCCCTGCTGGATTTGCAGCCGTAATCGGCACGTCGACCGACGCAACCGGTTCGTCCCACGCGGCAACGAGATCAATCACAATCTTCCCGCCAATTGGCAGCGTAGGCGCACCGGCGAGTGTTATCGAGCCATTGACCCTGCCCTTTGCCAGCGGGTCGTTCAGCCCGATCTTGGCAGCGCCCGCAAAACCGGCGTGACGCACGAACTGCCCAGCCACGGGAGTTGCAGCTGCGACGGCGTTCCAGACCTTACCGTCGTTGGACACCTCGATGTTCCGAAAAGCCACAGGCACCGATTCAAATGGTGCAAAACCGCCACGATCGGGTGCAGTCGTCACGCAGAAATGAAGGTGATGGTTGTTAACGTCGGTGCCGGTATCCCCCATCCATCCAATCACCGACCCGGCTGGAGCGGTCGGGCGATTGGGCCATGGATTGCCCGGCAAGGTGACCTTGTTCTTCCCGAAATTGGCCATCCATGATCCCGGGGCAAGATGAAGATAGGACGCATATCGTCCGGGGCCCAATGCCTGGACCACAACATTTCCCTGATTGGTTTTGCCCGAAGGCAGGCTGTCTTGCGCCAGCACCACACGCGCCGTCGCCGCCGCGTGAATAGCGACCTTCTCTTTTGTCCCGTCGGCTGGCACCAGATCATAGCAATAGGCAAACCCACCGTTATGGCTGTCATCTTTAGCCAAGCCATTGGCCTGGATGACCTTCCAACTCTGGTTCACCGGGATCGGCAAATCCACCAATGTGTCGACTGCAAGCAGTTGGGTCATGTATGTGGAAGCCGTGCTCCGACGGATCAGCGTTCCGCGCCGATATTTCTGCACCTGACCGACACCGTCATAGAGAGAGATCATATCGGTGATTGGACGGCCAAATATACCGGACGGACCACCGGACTTGAGGTACTGTGTATAGAAATGCCCCGCCACCACACGTGCGCCATCGACGGCGCTCCAATAAATCGCCCCTTTTTCATATAGCTGGTAGGCGCCCGCGCCGAACCAATTCTTGACCACGCCCCCCTTGGGTTGACCGAGCACGCCGGTATATCCCTGATAAACCGAAGCAATCGCATCGTCTGCCGCATCGAGAGGGGGCGCACTGGCGCTTGTACCAGCCACCGCAAGCGTGGCTGAACCAACGACGAAGAACACGATATTCCGCGCGAAATGCCGAGCTGAAACCACTTGCCGCCTCCCCCAAGAGTCGGACCAGTTTGATACGCTTTCGTACCGATTTCTGCAATCTGTGTTGGCGCAAACCATCCGCGCCGATCGGATCACGACCGCAAAGCCACTGCCGCAAAATAGGGCAACACCCGCTGCCATGCACGCAGCTTAAGCACCGATCTGCTCCTCACGCACGCGAATCTGCCGCCCCCTGCCCCTCGCTTGACTGGCACGCTTGTTGTAAGGGATTCCGACAGGCAGAGGCACATCTTTCAAAACGATCGGGGCTAACCGTGAAAAAGATCGAAGCGATCATCAAACCCTTCAAACTCGACGAGGTGAAGGAAGCGCTTCACGAAGTCGGCGTCAGCGGCATCACCGTCACCGAGGCCAAGGGTTTCGGCCGGCAAAAGGGCCATACCGAGCTGTACCGCGGTGCCGAATATGTCGTCGATTTCCTCCCCAAGGTGAAGCTCGAGGTGGTCGTGGAAGATTCGATGGCCGACCGCGTGGTCGAGGCGATCGCCGCGGCTGCACAGACCGGCCGGATCGGTGACGGCAAGATCTTCGTCATCCCGGTCGAGACCGTTCTCCGCATCCGCACCGGTGAGCGCGACGAAAACGCAATTTGACGCAGCGCAGCATTATGTGAAAACTAGGTGCCGCGCCGCAACATGATTCTCCGGCTCGTCCGGAAATGATCACAACGCAAACGACCACACTCGAAGAGGGGACCATTCCAATGGCCAATGACGCCGGCAAAATCCTGAAGATGATCAAGGACGACGAGATCGAGTGGGTCGATCTGCGCTTCACCGATCCCAAGGG
>CAZYOU010000013.1:0-44900 GCA_964649315.1 uncultured Stakelama sp.
CCCCATTTGACGGATATGTGAAGGAAATTCCCATGAACCTCCAAGTCACCCAAGGAATCGATATCGCACTGATAGTGCTCGACGCCTTTTTCCTCTTCTTCCTCGGCTTGGTGATCTACCTGCGCCGCGAAGATCGCCGCGAGGGCTATCCGCTCGAGCATGAGCTCACCGGTCGTCTGGAAGGCGAAGGCGGGCTGATCCTCACCGCGCCGACCAAGTTCTTCAAGCTGCCGTTCGGCCATGGCACGGTGAGCGCACCGACCAAGGGTCGTGAGCCGCTGGAAGTGCCAGGCGCACGCAAATCGGATTGGTTTGCCGGTGCCCCGATCGAGCCGACCGGCAATCCGCTGGTGGACGGCGTTGGCCCTGCCGCTTTCGCCGAACGCGCCAAGCGCCCGGATCTCGATTGGGAAGGCCATCCCCGCATTGTGCCGATTGGCGCAGCGCATGGTTTCACGGTTGCCCGGCAGGATGCCGATCCACGCGGCTACACCGTGGTCGGCTGTGATGGCCGCAAGGCGGGAACGGTCAGCGATATCTGGGTCGACAAGGCTGATCGCCTGATCCGCTATCTGCAGGTCGACACCACGGGCGGTCGTCAGGTGCTGCTGCCGATGTTCATGTCGTCGATCAGCCGGGCCCGTCAGTCGGTGACGACCACGGCAATCACCGCGGCGCAGTTCGCCGATGCCCCCGGTATCGAGAGCCCCAATGTGATCACGATGTACGAAGAAGAGCGCGTTCAGGCCTATTTCGGCGGTGGCTATCTGTATGCGACCCCCGATCGTTCGGAGCCGCTGATATGATGACCGAATATGAAAATGAGCCGGTTCCCGGTCTGCCGGGGCTGCTCCCCAAGGGGGAGACGATCATCTGGCAGGGAGCACCCAATTGGCGGGTGCTCGCCCGGACGGCGTTTCACACCCGCACGGTTGCCGTCTATTTCGCCGGGCTGACGGTGTTCGCGCTGGGTGCCGCCGTTTGGCGTGGCATTCAGGCCCCATCTGATCTGGCCGGCGTCGGCATCACCGTGGGCGGGGCCGTGGTTGGCGTGGCGTTGCTCCATCTGCTCGCCTGGGCGGTTGCCCGCACCACCATCTATACGCTGACCGATCGGCGGATCGTGCTGCGTTTCGGCGTGGCGCTGCCCAAGTGCATCAACCTGCCGCTCAACATCATCGGCAATGTTGATCTGCGGCATCGCCCTGAAGGAACGGGTGACCTCGCAATGAAGCTGACCAGCGAACAGCGACTTGGCTATGCGGCGCTCTGGCCGCATGCCCGCGCCTGGCACTACAGCAACCCTCAGCCAATGATGCGCGCCGTGCCGGATGTCGATGCCGTTGCCACCCTGCTCGCCCGTGCGTGCCTCTCGATCCAGACAAACGGGCGCGTCGTCCCCATCGAAGCCGCAACCCGCCTCAATCAGGCACAAGAACAGGCAGCAGCCGCATGACCACTGCACCGCATTCGCACCATGTTGACGTTCCCAAGGGCGCGCTGATGATGGCCGGCCTGTTGGTGGTATCATCGATCGCGATCACCAGCATCGCCCGGATCGCGCAGATCCCCCCCGCTGCTTCACCTGTCCTGATGCGCGCCGAGAAGAAAATCGCGCCGATCGCCACGCGCCAGTTGCGCTTCAGCGACCGGGCAGACGGTGCCGTAATCATCGAGGATGTCGGCACCGGCGGCACTGCCCTGTTGCTCGAACCCGGCACGAATAGTGGTTTCATTCGCGGGGTAATGCGCGGTCTTGCACGCGAGCGGCGGATGCAGGGGATCGATTCGACCCCGCCATTTGACCTCACCTTGTGGAAAGATGGCGAATTGTCATTGACGGATACGGTTACGGGGCGTTCAATCGAACTCAACGCCTTTGGAACGACCAACCGTGCGACGTTCCTCGATCTGCTCACCCGCCCGGAGACTGCTCGGTGATTTCCTTGTTTGGCATTGGGCCACGTACCCGGTTCGATACGCCCTGCCGGATTGAAATTGAAAATAGCCATGAGCATTTCCACGCGCATGTGGAACTTGATGGCGGTGTCGCGATCAACCCGGGTGACAAGGTGTTGGTGCACGGCGACCCGATCGTGATCGGCTTTGGCGAAAGTGCGACGTTTGACCGTATTGCCACCGTAGAGCGCGCGAACGCATTCGAACGCCTCTGGACCAAATTTGCCGGTCACTTCGAAATGACCGAACTGTACGAAGTCAGTTTCCTGCCGCGGAGGACCGTATGAACGCCATAACGCCGATCAAGGCAGCGCCCGATGGCACGCTGGATACCATGGCGATCGCGCGCGAGAACACGGTGCTGTCGCCGCGTTTCTACACCACCGATTATGTCGCGATGGACAAGATCGATGTCACGCCCGTGCGCGCGGAATGGGACAAGCTGATCGCGGAAATGGTCGCCGATCCCAACAAGCTGCATTTCAAGCGCACCAACCAGTTCGACGGCGTCATTGAGAGCCTGCCCGATGGCCTGCGTGAAGAATTCATCGACTTTCTGGTGAGCTCACTCACGGCGGAATTTTCCGGTTGTATCCTATACGCCGAAATCCAGAAGCGCGCGAAGAACCCCGATATCAAGCAGCTGTTCCGGCTGATGAGCCGAGATGAAAGCCGCCATGCCGGTTTCATCAACGATACGCTGAAGGATGCCGGGATCGGCGTCGACTTGAGCTTCCTGACCAAGACCAAGAAGTACACTTATTTCCGCCCGAAGTTCATTTTCTACGCGACCTACCTGTCGGAAAAGATCGGTTATGCGCGCTACATCACGATCTTCCGACATCTGGCGCGCCACCCCGAGCTGCGCTTCCACCCGATCTTCAACTGGTTCGAAGAGTGGTGCAACGACGAGTTCCGTCACGGGGAGGCATTCGCGCTGCTGATGCGCAACGACCCCAAGTTGCTGACGGGCGTCAACAAGCTGTGGATCCGCTTCTTCCTGGTGGCGGTCTATGCGACGATGTACGTCCGCGATCATAACCGCCCGCAGTTCCATAAGGCGCTGGGCATCGATCCCAAGGATTATGATTTCCAAGTCTTCCGCGTCTGTTCGGAAATCACCAAGCAGGTGTTCCCGATGACGCTCGACACCGACAGCCCTGCCTTCCGCGCCGGGCTGGAGCGGATGCGCAAGACAGCACTCGCGATTGATGCGGCTAAGGCGCAGGGCGGCGTCATCGGCAAGATCAAGCAGATCGGGCACGTGGCTGTAGCCGGCGTCAACTTTGCGCGGCTGTATTTTCACCCGGTGCAGAAGAACGCGCTGCCCGCCAATGTTCGGCTGGTGCCCGCCTGGTGACCATTCCGCCGCTCTTTTTCGCATTGCTGATGTGGTTTATCGGGACAGGCGCTGTCGTCTGGCTCGATAGCCGCCCGCAGCACACCTTCAAGACCAGCCACCGGATTGCCGGGCTGGTCGCGGTGATCGCGATGGGGGTGGTTTATGCCTATGCCGGCGATACCAGCTGGGCGGGCGCCTATATCGGCTTTGCCGCTGCCATCCTGATCTGGGGCTGGCATGAAATGGGCTTTCTGATGGGGTTTGTAGCGGGTCCGCGGCGGACCCCCTGCCCTCCAGACGCCGTTGGCTGGGATCGCTTCAAGCTGGCCACGTCGACGGTGATCCATCACGAAATCGCGATCGCAACCAACTTGCTCGTGCTGATCGCAATCACCTGGGGCCAGCCCAACCAAGCCGCGCCGCTGACGTTCGCCTTGCTGTTCGGCCTGCGGCTGAGTGCAAAGCTGAACCTGTTTTTCGGCGTGCCCAATCTCAGCGATGAGATTTTTCCCGCCCATCTGGCCTATCTGAAGACCTATTTCGGTGAAAAATCGATCAGCGCGCTCTATCCCATTTCGGTACTGGCCTGCGCCGCCGTCGCCACGTGGGCGTGGATGAGTGCCGAAGCTGCCCCTACCAATAGTGGGCCGGCCGTTACCGCCACATTGCTCGCCGGACTTGCGGCGCTTGGCCTTGTGGAGCATATATTCCTGGTCCTGCCGGTTCGCGATGCGAAGATGTGGCGCTGGGCTTCCGCGTCTAAGCCGACGCCGCCAACCGCGGCGAAGGCCGCCACAATCGATTAGAATTTCGGGGAGGTCGTTTCATGAATTACGAGGCATTTTTCCAGTCGGAGCTCGATACGCTCAAGGACGACGGCCGCTACCGCGTCTTCGCTGAGCTCGAGCGCAAGGCTGGCGCCTTTCCCCATGCCAAGCAGCACACCGAAAACGGCGTGCGCGATGTGACGGTGTGGTGCTCAAACGATTATCTCGGCATGGGCCAGCATCCCAAGGTGCTGAACGCGATGCACGAAACGCTGGACAGCTGTGGCGCAGGTGCAGGGGGCACGCGCAACATTTCCGGCACCAATCATCATCATGTCCTGCTTGAAGCAGAACTGGCCGATCTGCATGGCAAAGAAGCGGCGTTGCTGTTCACATCGGGCTATGTGTCGAACTGGGCTGCCCTGTCGACCTTGGCATCGAAGCTGCCCAATTGCGTGATCTTCTCGGACGCGCTCAACCACGCCTCGATGATCGAGGGGATGCGCCACAGCCGCGCTGAGTGCCACCGCTTCAAGCACAGCGACCCCGCTGATCTTGACCGGCTGCTGAGCATGGTCGAGCCCGGCCGGCCGAAGCTGGTTGCGTTCGAAAGCGTCTATTCAATGGACGGCGATATCGGCCCGATCGCCGAGATCCTCGATGTCTGCGAAAAGCATGGCGCGCTGTCGTACATCGATGAAGTTCATGCCGTTGGTCTCTATGGCCCCCGCGGCGGCGGCATTGCCGAGCGCGACGGCCTGATGGACCGGATCGACGTGATCGAGGGCACGCTTGGCAAGGCATTCGGCGTGATGGGCGGCTATATCGCTGCGTCGAAGAACCTGTGCGATTTCGTGCGCAGCTTTGCGAGCGGCTTCATCTTCTCAACGGCACTGCCGCCTGCGATCGCCGCTGGCGCCTGCGCCAGCATCCGCCACCTGAAGGAAAGCCAGATCGAGCGTGCGCGCCACCAGGAGCGTGTCGCCCAGGTCCGCCGCCGCCTCGACGCGACCGGCATTCCAACCCTCGACAACCCGAGCCACATCATCCCGGTGATGGTGGGCGATGCGCACAAGTGCAAGATGATCAGCGACTGGCTGCTCGAGAACCATGGCATCTATGTGCAGCCGATCAATTACCCGACCGTCCCTGTCGGGACGGAACGGCTGCGGATCACACCGTCACCGGTGCACACTGATGCCGATATCGACCGGCTGGTAACGGCACTGTCGGAAATCTGGTCGAAGTGCGAACTCGCCCGCCGGGCAATGGCGGCCTGATCCATCTTACGACGCCGGGGCCTCAGTAACATGAGCGACCCCGGCTATTGTCCCTATGAGCCGCAATCGCAGCTGCTATCCGTCGCCGATGATCTTTGGATCGTTGACGGGCCCGAAATCGGCTATCGCTTTGCAGGACTGACCCTGCCCTGCCCCACCCGCATGACCGTCGTTCGAATCGGCAGCGATTTGTGGCTCCACTCCCCGACCAGCATTTCGACGGCGCTGAAGGAGCAACTGGACGCGCTCGGCACCGTTACCTGGCTGATTGCGCCCAACAGCTTTCATTACAGCCATATCGCCGCATGGGCGGCTGCATACCCCGCCGCCGAATGCCATGTATCGCCTGATCTGATGCCGCGCTTCATCGATCTGCCACGCAGCGCGCTGCCGCTGGAAGAAGCGCCGCCCGTGCGATGGGGAAGCGTGCTCGATCAACGCCAAGTCGATCTCGGCAGCTTCACCGAAACGATCTTCTTTCACCGCCCAAGCGCGACGTTGATCGTCACCGATTTGCTCCAGAATTTCGAAGCGGACCGTGTCGTCAACCCCGTCATGCGGTTGATTCTGAAGGTTGGCGGATCGATCGGCCCTGCTGGGACAACCTCGATCGATATTCGCTTGCCGGCCTGGCGCCAGCGGTCACGGCTACGCGCAGTGCTGGAACAGCTGATCGCCTGGGGACCCCGCAGGATCATCTTGTCACACGGCAAATGTTATGACGCCGATATCGAGGCTGAACTGCGCCGCGCCTTTCGCTGGGCCGTGGGATGATCGGGCTTGGCACCCGGATCATCGACGAACAGGCTTGAGAAGCCGGTTAGTTCGCCGCTGGCTTCACCCGGTAGCGCTCAAACCACGCCAAAATGGCTGCGGCCTTTGCAGCAGATTGTGATGGCCGTGCGGTAAAGCCACCATGGCTCGCCCCCGGCACCTTCACCAGCGCGGTCGGCACGCCGCGAATCTGGAGCGCAGCATAATATTGCTCTGATTCGCTCACCGGCGTGCGGTAATCCTGCGCGCCCACAACAACGAGCGTCGGCGTCTTCACATTGCCGACCAGGCTGAGCGGTGATCGGTTCCAATAGGCCATCGGATCCTCCCATGGTTCCTTGTCGAACCAATAGCGGGAGGTGAAGCCGGTATTGTCCATCGTCAGCGCCTCGCTGACCCAGTTGATGACGGGCTTTTGGGTGGCAGCTGCCTTGAACCGATCGGTCTTGCCCACGATCCACGCGGTCAGCACGCCGCCCCCGGAACCGCCTGTCACGAACAGATTGTCGGGATCGGCCACACCGGCGGCAATCGCTGCGTCAACCGCCGCGATCAGATCGTCATAATCCCCGCCCGGATATTTCCTGTCGATCAGATTGGCGAAATCGGCCCCATAGGAGGTGCTGCCGCGCGGGTTGACGTACAGCACCGCATAGCCGGCCGCGGCGTATAGCTGAACATCGGTGGCGAAGACCGGGCCATAGGCGGTGTGTGGGCCGCCATGGATCTCCAGAATCAGTGGCACCTGCCGCCCCCCGACATAACCGGGCGGTGTCGCCAGCCACGCCTCGACGGGGGTGCCATCGGGGGCTCTGGTGTTGATCTGGCGCACCTGCGCCAATGACTTTGCCGCAAGCATCGTTTCGTTCAGACGGGTCAGGCGGGTGGCCTCGCCACCCGTTGTCACGAATATATCAGCTGGCCTGGTAGCCGTACCCGCAGTGTACGCGATCCGTCCGGTTCGCGAGACCGAGAAACTGCCGCCTGTATAGGGGCGATCGAGTCCCCCGCCCGCCAACCCCTTGACGATCGTTGTCACCCGGCCGTCGAGCGTCACCCGGGCAACCTGCTTGATGCCGTGATCGTCATAGGAGACGATCAGCGACCGACTGTCGCTCGCCCAGACGGCGGTATCGATGCTGCGGTCCAGCGCTGCCGTGAGCGTGCGCGCGCCCGTGCCGTCGATGTTCATGATCGACAATTCATCATTGGCATGGCTGCGCCGTTTGTCGTCATAGCCGATCCAGGCAACACGCGTGCCATCCGGAGAAACGATTGGCGCAAGATCGGGGCCGTAACGGGTGGTAAGGGCCGTCAGCGTGCCGCTGGCGATATCAAGCGCATGGACCTCCGAATTATTGGGTTCACGCTGCCAATCGGCCGTGCGGACGGCGGAGAACAGGATCCGCTTGCCGTCAGGCGTCCAGGACAATGGCCCGCCATCGTTGACGTCACCAAAGGTAAGCTGCTGCGGCGCGCCGCCATCGGCATCGACGACGAAGATATGGTCATAACCGGACTTGATATAACCGCCCGAATCCGAGCGATACGTAACCCGGTCGATGATCTCGAGCGGCTCTGCCCATTTCGCGCCTTCGGGCTTGGCGGGTGCGCTGCCGAGCTTGGTCGGGCTGCCGGGGACGGTCATCACAAAGGCGATGCGATCACCGCGCGGCGACCAGGCGATGTCGGTCGGGCTGTCGGGCAGCCCGGTGATCCGCGCAGTCTCGCCGTACGCCTGCCAGCGCACGAACAGCTGCGGTGCCTGCCCATCAACTGCCGATACATAGGCAAGCCTGCCGCCATCGGGGGACCAGCGCGGGCTGCTATGGCTCCCCGGCCCAGCCGCTATCGGCGCATGCGTGCCGGTGCGGGTATCGACCAGCCAGATGGTTGACCGGATGCGATCCGACATGATGTCGGCGCTTCGGCGGACATAGGCAATCATCGTACCGTCGGGATTGATCTGCGGATCGGCCGCCTGTTCGATCCCGAACAAATCTGCGCCCGTGAACAACCGATTGGGGGCCGCGGCGACCTTATCCTGCGCAACAGCGGGGGCCAACGGCAAGCCAGCAGTGACAAGCAACAAGGCGATCAAACGCATGAGACATTCCCCTAGAAATCAGGTCGGCATCGTCGACCTTTGAACAGGCCGGTGCAAGCGCGCCGGGCTCAAACGACAAAGCCCTGCCTTCCGGGTCGGAAAGCAGGGCCTTGATTCACGTAACCGTCACCACTGCCTGCTCGTGCAAGCAGACGGCTGCCCCTCACTGGGCCGGTGTCGATACCGCGGTATTGCCGTCGGCTGCTGCTGTCACCGGCACAGGCGCTGCATCAGCAGGCGCTTCCCCCGGTGCTGGCATCGGTGCCAGCGCTGTCGGCGTCCCCCGCAGGGCAGGATAATCCGCCAGCATGCTCACCCCGCCAAGTGGCTTGTTGAGCCCCTGGTGACAGGTGGTGCAGTTGGTCTTCAGCACATCACCATAGGGGCCCTTGCGATTGGCAGGGAACACCGAACTGAGTGACGTGATGTACTTGTTGTTGATCTCACCCACCATGCGAATGCCATACCAGGCACCCACACGCTGCGGCCGGCTGTTGCTCCAGCTCGAGAACGAGTCAGTGTTGTGGCAATAGGTGCAATTGACGTTCAGTGCCGATGACATGTGCATCATCAATGCATAGGTCTTTTCGGTTCGCGCAATCGACGCCCCCGGCGTGTCGCCCCGCAACGATGCAGCCGACTGGACGCGGATATTGTTCTTTGCACCAAGATACGTCGTGAACGGATCATAGGGCAGCGAACTGAACGCATTGGCGTCAACCGGCTTGCCCTGACCGTGGCGATTGCTCATCGACCGGGTCGACCCGTCCGGCGAGTCCGAACGCGCCCACACATTCTTGGGCACGGCATTGCCGCGGTGACAAGTGTAACAGGTAACGCCCGTTTCCTTGACGTGCGGCGTCCAGTTGGCGTTGATGTTGATCGTCATCTGCAACATCTTGCGGGCGACAACCTTGGTATAAACCTCATCCGAGGCCATGTTGTTCGGGTTATGGCAATAGTTGCAGCCAGCTTCGGGCGGCGCGACCCACTGGGTGATCGCCGCCATCAGATGGTTGAACCGTTCGGTGCTGACATTACCCAGAACCTTGACGTTCTGGTAGCTTTCGCTGGCCAGCGGTCCGCCATCTGCCGGTAAGGCATAGGGCGGTGCCGGGACGGTTTGTGGCGTGATCCGGCTGGCCTTGATGATCTGCGCACCGCCGGTACCGCGATACCCCGTCTGTTCGATCTTTTTCGGGCCGAATTCACAGCCCGAAAGGACCAGCATGAGCGATCCAGCAAGGATCGTGTTGGTTATGGTGGCGACGCGGATCATTGCGGTGCTCCCGGCAGAGTTGCTGGATCGATAACGCCGGTATCGGGATAGGATGGCGCATAGCCATTCTGCTGTGCCCACAGATACCAGTTATCAACAACCGTGCCCGTCAGCAGAATGCCGATACCGCCCGTGAGCGTTGTCAGCACTGCAAACCACCAGGCCCAGCGGTGGATCGATTCCATCGTGGCATTGAAACCCATCGTCCAGCGCCAGAACAAAGCTGCACGTTCGGATGCCGTACCACGATCGGTAATTTGCTCAATTTCACGCTCACCGCCATACCGACCAACGGCTAGGATGGTGGCACCGTGCATCGCGAAAAGAAGCGTCGACCCGTACAGGAAGGCGATCGAGAGCGCGTGGAACGGATTGTAGAACAGGTTGCCATAGCGGATCGAGAAAGCCGCGGTCCAATCGAGGTGCGGGAAGATGCCGTAAGGGACGGCTTCCGACCAGCTGCCCATCAGCATCGGCCGGATGAAGCCGAGGACCAGCATCAACCAGATCGCGCTTAGGAACGCCCAGGACACATGCGTGCCCATGCCAAGTGCGAGCGCCCGGCGATAGGTGCGTGCCCACCAGAGCAACACCGATGCCGAGAAGAACAGGCCGGTCAGGATGAACCAGCCACCTTCGTGCAGCGGCACGAACGGCGAGAAGCCATATTTCGGCGCCGGTGGTTCGAGCGACAGCCAGAATAGCTGACGGACGAACTGGATCGGATTCCAGCCAACCGAGGCCAGCATGTTGAGACCGATGATCTCAAAGGCAATCAGCCCCAGGACAAGCGAGATCGTGCCCAGCCAGCCCAGATAGATCGGGCCGATCTGCGCATTACCGATCTTGCCCAGCCAGTAGCTGAAGCCACCGGCATTAGTCCGTGTTTCATGCGGATCGTTGGTGGGGGGCCCCATTTCGGGAGCGGCGCGCAGTTGGACCTGCGTGAAGATATTTTGATAGGTCGCCATGTTGCGCGCTCCTTAAGCCCAGATCGGCAGATTGAGCCACCATGTCCACCATTCAGGCCAGCCACGCGTCCAAAGCGGGCCGCTGATGATGATGCAGATGGCGCTCCAGAAGCCCGCCGAAAGCGCGAGGAACAGGCCGACACGGTGAATGCCGAGCGTGCCGACCGAGTAACCGATCGTATCGCGGAAAAAGGCGTCTTCATACTCGGGCGATTTCACGTCTTC
This sequence comes from uncultured Stakelama sp., assembly GCA_964649315.1. Classification (GTDB taxonomy): domain Bacteria; phylum Pseudomonadota; class Alphaproteobacteria; order Sphingomonadales; family Sphingomonadaceae; genus Sphingomonas. The sequence goes on from CAZYOU010000013.1 coordinate 10,705, forward strand.
GCCCTTTTGCGGGTTCACCGCAGACAGCACCAGGCCACCATGAAGCGCGAGCGCGAGCGTCGTCGTGAAGAAGAAGCTCACGGCGATCATGTGCGCCGGATTATAATGGAAGTGGAGATACTGGTAGCCGGTGTTCGACACCCAATCGAGATGGCTGAAGATGCCATAAGGGAAGCCATGTCCCCAGGCGCCCAGCAGCAGCGGCCGGATGACGACGAGGCTGACATAGGCGAATATCGCGAAACCAAAGGCGATCGGGACGTGATATCCCATGCCCAGTTTCTTGCAGATCTCTACCTCGCGCAGCGCCCAGGATACGAACGCGCCGATCGCGCAGATGGTGATGATCTGCCACAAGCCCCCCGCCTTCAGCGGTGCCAGGCCGAGGCCATAGCTAAGGTCTGGTGGTGCGATGCTGATCAACCATGGGTTCCAGGTCGGACCCAGGGATGCGCCATACAGGATCAGTGCAGTACCAAGACTGGCGAAGAACGCCGTCGTGACGCCGAAAAAACCGACATAAAAAGGGCCGATCCAAAAATCGAAAAGGTCCCCGCCAACCAGCGTGCCTCCCCTTACCCGATATTTCCGCTCAAAGCTCAAGAGTGCCATGGAACAGCTCCTTCACCCGTCGGTATGCGGCGGGATGGCATGAATTAGGTTGTCGAGGACTGGACGGACCTGGGCGCTTTTCACGCCAATCAGGTCACGTCCGCCTCGACTGTCAACAACGTGACAAACGAGTTGTCACTGCAGGTCTGATCAGGACGCCGGCGCTGCCGGGGTCACTGCCGCTGCAGCTGCAGCTGCAGGCGGATTGGGTGCTTCGAGCCAATTGTAGCGATTGGTGCTCAGCAGGATGAAGTGAATCAGAATCGCGAGCGTGAACAGAAATACTGCCAGCGCCGTCAGGACCCTGCGCGGATCAAAAGTTACCCACATTCTCCACATGGCATATGCTCCTTTTTATACGTTGGCCGAGTGGATCGGCGCCTCAACCGGCACCACGAGCGCTGCGGTGGCTTCATAGCCAGCCGTGCCCGGGAACCATGGCCGCCACTGCCAAACGAGGAAGTGGGCAATGATGGCCACAATGGTGAAGAACCCCATGCTGACCACGAACAGCTTGTGGAATTCCTTCGCTTCGTCGGGCGTCAGGTAGGTGCCCGGCCCCATTCTATCGTCGCTCATATCGTTCGTTCCTTCATCTTCGTTCGACCCGACGAGATCAGGCGCGCGACACGCGTCCCCCGGCGGCATCCACGCAGCGCGAAGCACCACGAAGATTGGTTGGCCCGCATCATGCGGGAATGGCTGAGCGGAGCGTTCATGCGCCCCTGCTTTCGGTGATCGCGAGCGCCAGGCGCTCGGCAGTAACTTTGGCTTCGCCCGCACGACGCGCGCCGCGCTCGGCGGCATCGCGAATGCGCTTCGCGGCGGAAATACGAACCAGCACCGGCTCGCGCTCGACAACAGCGTCGAGTTCGACCTTGGCTTCGTCTTCCCACATCAGTTCGCGTTCGATCCGCGCTGGTGTCGCTTCGACCTGATCGAGCTGGGCTGCCAGCGGGATGATGTTGAACAGTGCATCGAACAGCGCGTTGCACACTTCCTGGATCAGGTACGTCGCGCCGGAATAGCCCATATACGGCGTGCCCGTATGGCGACGGATAGCCGCACCGGGGAACGACACGGGCACGTAAATGCTCCGCGCACCCGTCTCCGCCAGATACATCCGCTCGTTATAGCTGCCGAACATGATGAGCGGCGGATTGGTGCGGATCGATTCCAGCACCGCGGCATTATCCGGCTTCACCCCGGCTGTCCGCCGATACGAGAAGTTGCAGGGCAGCCCCATGTCGTTCTCGAGGAAATTCCGAATACCGCGCTCGTAGGTTTCAGTCGCCACAACCGCGAAGCTCGCCGTCGCGAAGAAATCCTGCGTCACCGAGCGCCACAAATCCCAGAGCGGCTTGATCGTCGTATGCTTCTCGCGCTCAATGAACGGTTCGGGATCCAGCCCGGTCAGCTCACCCAGCTTGCGCAGGAACAATGTCGTGCTCTCCAGCCCGATCGGCGCCTGCAGATAGGGCCGCTCAAGCGCTTCACACAGCCCGCGACCAAACTCGCGGTACATGCACACATTGACGTGCGCATTGGCGAGCTTCTTCACATCGGCAAGATGACTGCCGAGCGGGAAGACCATGTTGATTTCAGTACCAATGCCCTCGACCAGCCGCCGGATTTCGGCGAGGTCGCTCGGCATGTTGAAGGTGCCGTACATCGGCCCGATGATGTTGACGCGGGGCTTTTCGCCTTCGCGCAGCTCCTTCAGCGTCGGTACTTTCTTCGGTCCGAACTGAGTCCAGAGCCAGGTCAGCGCTCGGTCGCCCGATTGCCACTGATCTTCGTCGATCGTGCGTGGCAGGAAGCGCTGGATGTTGGTGCCCTCAGGCGTCACGCCGCCGCCGATCATCTCGGCGATCGACCCCGTCACGACGACGGCGGGCAGATCGGGATCGAGTGTTTTCCAGGCGCGCTTCATCGCCCCTTCGGTGCCATCGCGGCCAAGTTCCTGCTCGCCAAGCCCGGTCACGACAATCGGCAGCTCGTGCGGCGGCAGGCCATCGGTATAATGAAGCACTGAGGTGACAGGCAGATTTTCACAGCCGACCGGGCCATCGATGATGACCTGAAGCCCCTTGATGGCGGTGAACGCGTAAACCGCGCCCCAGTAACCGCCTGCGCGATCGTGATCGAGAACGAGCGTCATGTGCCGATATGCTCCTCGGCCTTGGCGGCCGCGATGCGTTTGGCAGCGTATTTCGCCTTAAAGTCGGGGCGATCCTCGGGCGTTTTTTCCCAGATGCCGGCGGTGTGACCCGTGCCGACGCCCTCGAAAAATGCGCTCATCTTGTCCATGCGTGCCTGATTCGCCATCGCGGCGTTCACCACCATCGCCAGGCTGCCCGCACCCGCAGGCCCCATCAAGGGTCGCGCTGAAATCAGGTTGGTGAAGTACAGCGACGGAATCGATTTCTGCTTGGCATGTTGGACGACGGGCGTCGTGCCGATGGCGAGATCGGGGCCATATTCCTCAACCGCTGCGATATCCTGCTCAAGGCTTGCCCGGTACTGGACGCGGACGCCGTGTGCTTCGAGCCACTCACGATCGGGATCGGACCAGCGCGTGCGCGGGCAGGCGGTGCCGACATAGGGCACTTCCGCACCGCTTTCGATCAGCAAGCGCGCGACGAGCAACTCGCTGCCCTCATAGCCCGAAACGGTGATCCGCCCCTTGATCGGGCGCGCGGCGAGCGCCCCCGCGATCGCGGGCAGGAACTTGTTCTTCGAGGCGTCGATCTTGTCTTGCGCAATGCCGCAGGCGGCACCGATCGCGTCGAGCCAGGCAGCGGTGCCATCACGTCCGACAGGAGCAGAACCGACGACCGAACGACCCGCGGCTTCGAATTCGCGCACGCTGGCGGTGTAGAAAGGATGGATGGCGGCGACGACGGCGCAATCGAGCGCCGAATACAGCTCCCGCCATTCGCGCGTGGGCACGACCGGGCCTGCCGCGAGGCCCAGCGGCTCCAGCATAATGCCGATGCCTGGCGGGTCGGCCGGGAACATCTCACCAAGGAGAGTCACCGTCGGCCGGTCCGGTCGTTCTTTGGGCGCTGCAACGGGGCCAAGCTCGGCCTCTTTGCGCGCATAGTTGAGCATCGCGCCCGCGAGCACGTCCTTCGCTTCGGCATGCGTCGGCACGCCGAAACCGGGCACGTCGATGCCAATCACCCGCACACCATTGATCTGGTCAGGCAGCAATTGCAGCGGCACGCCCGAAGCGGTTGGCACGCAGAGATTCGTTACGATGATCGTGTCGTACAGCGCCGGATCGGCAAGGTCGTGGACCGCGTCACGGATGTCCTCGAACAGCTTGCCGGTGACGAGCGTTTCCGAGGAGAACGGCACATAGCCGACCGTGCGGCGCGCACCGTAGAAGTGGCTGGTAAAGGTAAGCCCGTAAACACAGCAGGCCGAGCCCGACAATACCGTCGCGGTGCGCCGCATCCTGAGGCCGACACGAAGCGACCCAAAGGCCGGACACATCGATTGCGGCTGATCATGCGGACCTCTTGGATAGTCCGCCGCATAACGCTCCAGAATTTCCGATTTACCGGCTTTTGACGCTGCTTCATGCATCGTCTCGGCACCGGCATGGCAGCCAGCTCCTTGCGCTTCGGGAGCGCTGAGATCGATGCGATCAGTCTCGCGGGAAGGGGTTTCCAAATCCACTGATCAGACCGTGTCGTATACGATTTCAAGGGAGGGCTTCACGACGAAGTCGACGCCGCGCATATCGGCCTGGGTCGCAGGCTTGAGCGTGAAATCGGCACCCGTCACATCGGCGCTGAACAGATTGAGCAACCCGTCCTGATCGAGCGGCGCGGGGCGCAGCGGCGGGGCTTCGGCGACGTTGATCGCAAGTTCTTCGAACAGGCTCGCCCATTGCCCACCGGGCTTGCCGATGATCTGGTAATTTGCGGATTTCTTGCGGATATCCTCATTCGCCGGGATTGCGCACAGCACTGGAATACCAACGGCCTCAGCGAACGCATTGGCCTCGCCGGTGCCGTCATCCTTGTTGAGGATCATGCCGGCCACGCCGACATTGCCGCCCATTTTGCGGAAATATTCGACGGCCTTGCAGACGTTGTTGGCGACGTAGAGCGATTGCAGGTCGTTCGAGGCGACAACGATCACCTTCTGACACATGTCCCGCGCGATCGGCAGGCCAAAGCCGCCGCAGACCACGTCCCCGAGGAAATCGAGCAGGACGTAATCGAAGCCCCATTCGTGGAAACCGAGCTTTTCGAGCGTTTCGAACCCGTGGATGATCCCGCGACCGCCACAACCGCGACCAACCTCAGGCCCGCCGAGCTCCATTGCGAACACGCCGTCGCGCTGGAAACAGACATCCTCGATGCCAATCTCTTCGCCCGCCAGCTTCTTCTTCGAACTTGTCTCGATGATTGTCGGCGTCGATTTGCCACCGAACAACAGGCTGGTCGTATCGCTCTTCGGATCGCAACCGATCAGGAGTACGCGCTTGCCCTGTTGCGCCATCATGTAGCTGAGGTTGGCGAGCGCAAAGGATTTGCCCGATCCACCCTTGCCGTAGATCGCGATGATCTGGGTCTGCTTGGTCACTTCACCCGTGTGAACCGGGTCGGGCTCGTGCGCGGCTTCGTTGCGCAGAGCATCGATGTCGAGCATCGTCATTCACTTCTCCAGTCGAGAACCATTTTCAGGCATTTCGGATCGCCAAAGGCCGCCGGATAAGCCTCGATCGCCTCGCCAGCAGGCCGCACATGGCTCACCAGTCCGCCAAGGCTCAGGGCACCGCCATCGACCAACGCTGCAGTTGCGCGCAGGTCTTCGATGACGAATTCGGTCGAAATGCGGAACCGCGCTTCGCGCATGAAGGCGGGCGGGAAAGAGAAGGTCAGCTTGTCGTAAAATCCGGCAAGGACGATTTCGCCGCCCTTGGCGAGTCTGCTGATCAGTGTATCGAGAATATTGCCCGCACCACTGGCGTCGCAGATCGTCTTGTAATCCTTGCGGTCATCCTCGGACGGATCGATGACGCGGTAGCCAAAATTATCGCCCCGGCGTGCCGCTGCGGTTTCCCATACGGTGGGCGCAGGCGCGCCAACCGCAATAGCGATTCGGGCGATCAACCGCCCCAAAATACCGTGGCCAACGATCAGGTCGGGCGCTTCGCCGCCAGCGATCGCGTGATAGGCAGTCGCCGCAAGCGCAATAAGAATGCCTGATTCGCCCAGCGACTCATCGACCGGCATGGCCCGTGCCGCCGGCAGGATAACACGCCGCGCGGTGCCACCGAACAATCCACGGGCATGGGTGTAGCAATTGGCGCCGGGCACGAAGACCCATTCACCGATTCGCGAACGCGCTTCCGCCCCGGCATCGACCACCCGACCAACCGATTCATATCCCGGCACCAGCGGATAGCCCATGCCCGGAAAAGCAGGCATCCGGCCCGACCACAGCAGTTTTTCGGTGCCCGAGCTGATCCCGCTCCAGGCCACTTCGACGAGCAAATCGCCAGGTGCCATTGGATTCAGCGCCATCGAACGCAGTGATAGCGTCTCCGGTGCTTCCAAAATGACGGCCAGCGTTTCCAACGTCCACTCCCCCGGCGATCCCGATGCGTAACGGGATTTCTCGCCTCTTGTGTCATCCTATATGGACACTTTTTATTGTCAACTGTTCTGGACGCTTTACCGTCAAGCTTCAGCCACAATTGCGCTGACGGTCAGCGGCAGCGGGGTCGAAACGCGCTTGCTGGTGCTGAAACCAGCCGCCTGCAGCATCGATGCAATTTCTTTCATGCTGCGCGGGCGACCTGATCCCATCGCCCAGAGATACATGCCGAAATAACCGTCACCGGCGGGTTCCGCGCCTCGCGTCTCGGCCATCGGTTCGGCAATCAGCAGCCGTCCGCCGGGCGATAGCGCCGCCCGAATGTTGCGCAGCAATTGCATCGCCGGGGCATCGTCGTGATCATGCAGCACGCGGATCAAAGTGATCAGATCATGACCGCCGGGCAGCGCATCTTCGAGGAAATTGCCGCCATGGATCGTCACCCGTGGCCCAAATCCCGCCGCATCCAGCGCGGTGCGGGCACGCTCGCCCACCGCGGGCAAATCGAATAGGCCGAGCGCAATCGCCGGTACCCGCGCAGCAACAGCGGCGATGAACGCCCCCTGTCCGCCGCCCACGTCAAGCATCCGGCGGTGTCGCGTGAAATCATAGCTGTCGATGACGTGAGTCGCGATCAACGGCTGCGATGCCGCCATCAGCCCCGAATAGGCGGCAACCTCATGCCCCTCACCTTGGCCCGCCGATTCGGCATAGGTCCAGTAATTGGACAGCTGCCCGCCGCCTGCCCCGCGCCGCAGCAGCGCCACCGGATCAGCAAGATCGGCATAGAGCAGCCGATGATGCGCCACCATCTCGGCAATGCCGCGATTCCCGCGCAGTGCCGCGCCGTCCCCGCCAAGCGCCCAGCGCTCGGGGCCAAGTCGCTCGACCAGCCCGATTGAGGCCGCAGCGCGGAGCAGCCGGTCAGCAGCGGCTGGCGACATGTCGATCTGTGCGGCGATATCATCCAGATCGCGCGCGCCATCGTCGAGCAGATCAAGCAGTTTCACCTCGATACAGGCGGCGATCACCTGCGAATAGGTGAACCCTGCAACCAGATTGAACATCGCGCGCGCTTTGCTGCGCACGATCGGTCGGGTAAGAACGAAGCGGGCAGCGAAGCGCTGAAAGCCGGGATCGGCGAGCACCCGGTTGCGCGTGGCGACCCAGCGTTCCCGCCAAGAGCTATTGTCTTTGGTTGTGGACGGTTTCATATGTCCAATCAGTTGGACGGTTGAGCAAGGGGCGTCAATTGCCATTGACTTGCTCAGCCGTGGAAAGGCCGGAATGCAGCGCGACAAGGTTATCGTCATCGGGGCTGGAGTCGGGGGGTTGACCAGTGCGGCCCTGCTTGCCGCGCGCGGCCTGGACGTGACGGTCATCGAAGCGGCAAACGCGCCGGGCGGCAAAATGCGCCAGGTCGATTCGGGTGGTGCACTGATCGATGGCGGGCCCACCGTTTTCACGATGCGCGAAGTGTTCGAAGAGATTTTCGATCAATGCGGCACATCGCTTGACGATCACGTCAAGCTTACGCCCAGCACCACGCTCGCGCGCCATGCCTGGGGTCACGACCGGCTCGATCTATTCGCCGATCGCGCCGAGAGTGAGGCGGCGATTGCCGACTTCGCCGGTGCCGATGCAGCGGACGGCTATCGCCGGTTCTGTGCCGAAGCGAAGCAGATCTTCACGTCGCTGCAAAAGCCTTTCCTGCGCAGCCAGCGCGGCGGCCCCGTTCGGCTGGCCTGGGAAATGGGCAAGGCCAACCCGGCTGATCTCCTGACCACGCGGCCTTTCCAGACTTTATGGGGCGCGCTTGGCGATTATTTTGCCGATCCCCGCCTGCGACAATTGTTCGGGCGTTATTCCACCTATTGCGGGTCCTCCCCTTTCTTGTGCCCAGGCACGTTGATGCTGATCGCGCATGTCGAAGCACGCGGCGTCTGGCTGCTCGACGGCGGCATGCACGCCCTGGCACGCGCGCTGGAAGCCATCGGCAAGGCCAATGGCGCGCGCTATCTTTATGGTCAGCCGGTGCGGGAAATCCTGGTCGAGAATGGCCGCGCCGCCGGCGTCGTGCTCGCCAATGGTGAGCGGCTGATGGCTGGCACGATCGTGTGCAATGCCGATCCGGCGGCCATCGCCGATGGGCGGTTCGGCGCGGCGGCGCGTGGCGCAGTGGCGGGCATGACCCCCGCTGAGCGTTCCTTCGGGGCGATGGTGTGGACAGCGCACGCGACCACCAGCGGCTTCCCGCTTGCGCATCATAATGTGTTCTTCTCGCCCGATTATGAGGCCGAGTTCGTCGATCTGGCGGCTGGCCGCCTGCCCACTGTGCCAACCGTTTATATCTGCGCGCAGGACCGCGATGATCGCGGTGTGGGGCAGGACGGGCGCGAACGCCTGCAAATACTCGTCAACGCCCCCGCCAATGGCGACGGGCCCGGATTTACCGAAGCGGAGATCGACCAATGCCAATCGCGGATGCTGCAGATTACGGAGCGAGCGGGCCTTTCGCTGGAGCTTCCGCCATCGGCAACGGTGCTGTCGACCCCGGCAACGTTCGAGAGCCTGTTTCCCTCGACGGGTGGAGCCCTTTATGGACGGGCCTCGCACGGATGGGCGGCGTCCTTCCGCCGGCAGGGCGCCCGGACAGCGATCCCTGGTATCTATTGCGCGGGCGGGAGCACCCACCCGGGCGCCGGCGTGCCGATGGCAGCCCTCAGCGGCGGATTAGCCGTCGATATCCTGCTCAAGGACCTCGCTTCGACGTCGAAGTCGACGCGCAGGGCTATGCCTGGTGGTACATCGACGCCTGCAGCGACGACGGCCGCTTCGGCCTGACCATCATCGCGTTTATCGGCAGCGTCTTTTCGCCATACTACAAACTCAGTGGTCGCCACAGCCCGGCCAATCACTGTTCGATCAACGTGTCGATGAACGGCCCGCGCGGCAATGCCTGGGCGATGACCGAACGGCCCTGGCACCGCGTCCGCCGCGATGCGGATAACTTCATTGTCGGGCCTAGCGGGCTGCATTGGGACGGCAATTCGCTGCTGATCGACATCAATGAGACGTCAGCCCCGCTCCCTTATCCGGTGCGCGGGCAGGTCCGCGTCTACCCCGATATGATCGGGACGACGGGGTTCCACCTCGACAATGCCGGCAGGCATCGCTGGCACCCCGTGGCGCCACGGGCGCGGGTGGAAGTGACGATGAACCACCCCGATATCAGCTGGAACGGCAGCGGCTATTTCGATTCGAACTTCGGCGAGGAAGCGCTGGAGGACGGCTTCAACGACTGGCACTGGTCGCGCGCGCATCTGAAGAACGATGTGGCGGTGCTGTATGAAGGCACCCGCCGTGACGGCACGCCGTTCGATCTGGCGCTGAAAATGGATCATCAGGGCCGCTGGCATGATGTGATGCAACCGCCCGCCGCCAAGCTACCGCGATCGGGCTGGTTGGTCGATCGGCTGACCCGGGCCGATGCGGGTTTCAAGCCCAAGGTGACCAAGACCTGGGTCGATGCGCCCTTTTATGCGCGCTCCGCGCTATCGACGCGGCTGTTCGGCGAGGACGTCCACGCGGTGCACGAAAGCCTGTCGCTCGGCCGGTTCCGGTCCCCGATCGTCCAGGGGATGCTGCCCTTCCGGATGCCGCGCGCGATCTGCTGACGCACCTATAACGACTCAGTTCGAGTCGGCGTTCGCTTCCTGTATGGCGCGTTCCCGCGCGGCCTTGTCGCGGGCGATCGAGCGGCCCGTCGACCAATATTGATAGACGAGAAAAACGAGCGTCAGCCCGAGCACCAGGCCCATTTCCAGCAAACCGATATTATCGCCGATCATGCCGCGATCACCCCTATTGCCCGCGCAAACCCGGTAATCTGATCAGCGATCGCACCGGGTTGCTCCTCATGCGCCAGATGCCCCAGTTTCGGCAAGCTGATGATCTTCGCGCCGGAAACCTGCCCGGCGGCAGCCTGAGCGCTTGCCAGCGGGATCGCGGCATCACCGTCACCGTGCACCAGCAGCAACGGGACAGACATGCGCGGCAAATCGCGCGCTAACGACTCGAGATCCCAATCGGCCATCATCGTGATGGCGCCTGCGCAGTGCGCGGGCGTGGCGAACAGCCGACCATAAAAATCAGCCCCCGCCGAATCGATGGTTGACCCCGTACTGCGCGTCAGGAACCGCCCCGCCTCGCCGCGCTGGCGCGCGATGCCGGCAAAGATATGCGGCGCGAACGGGTTGACGAACAGCATCCGGGCGAGCGTGGGGAACATCTTGGCGGCCAGTCCGGGAAAGGGCTGAAGCGCAGCGTTCAGGCCGATAACGCCCTTGGGTACTGCGATCTCGTCGAGCACCATCCGCGCCGCGATCGCCGCCCCTGCCGAATGGCCGACGATCAAGGCAGGCTCGAGTTGCAATTCCGTCAGCAGCGACCCTGTCACCCGCGCCATCGCCCCCATCGACAAGCCACCCATCGGCCGACCGACTGTAAAGCCATGGCCGGGCATATCGGGTGCGACAACCGTGAAATGCGCCGCCAGAACCGGCATCAGATCACGCCAACTGTGCGTCGCCGCGCCGGTGCCGTGGATCAACAGGATCACCGGCCCGCTGCCCATCACCTGAACGTGCCATTTGACCCGGTCGGTCGAAACGAATTGGCTGTGCGCCCGGTTGGGCCAGTCGCGCCCTTCGACATCCCAGCGCGCGCGATCAGTCAGCATTTTGCACTCCCTTGACGGCGGCGTGCATCGCCCGGGCGTCGGCGCGTGGCAAGGGCAGATAGCGCGCGCCCATGATCGCGGCGAGTTTTGCCCCTTCAGGCCGGGGCCGCGGTGAGATATCGACAAACGCGCTGCCGATGCCCGACAGGCCGATCGCCTTGGCCGCCGCCTCGGCATCATCCTCGGCAGCTTGGCGCACCATCGTCCCCTTGGCGCAGATATTGGCGCGGCCATCGGTGAGGATCACCAGAAACGGCGTGCGCCCGCGCTTCCGCGCCGCCTCGCCAAGTTCACGCGCTGCGTTCAGGCCCGAGGCGAGCGGTGTACCGCCGCCACCGGGCAACGCGCCAAGCGATTTGCGGGCGCGCGCCAGCGAGCGCGTCGGTGGCAGGATTAGTTCCGCCACCGTGCCGCGAAACGCCACCAGTGCCACCTGTGCGCGCTTTACATAGGCCTCCGCCAGCAACAGCTCGACTGCGCCCTTGGCTTCGGCAAGCCGCGCCAGCGCCGATGATCCGGAGGCATCGACCGCGAAGATCGTCGTCGCCTCCATTTTCTTTTCGAACCGACGGATACGCAGATCATCGCGGCGAATGCTCACGCGCCCCGCCTCAGCCCCACGCACCCGCTGCCAGGGGGCCGCCGAACGCAGCGTATCTATCAGGCTGAGCCGCAGCCCGCCGCGCGGGATGCCGGCGCGCACCCCAACCGGACGACCGCGCGTCGCGGATTTCTGCTTCGCACCCTTGCCCTGCCCCCGACCCTGTGGCCCGCGCCGCTGCCCGCCAGCCGCAATCTGGGCGAGCACGTCCTTGGGTAGCGAGGCGAGTACCGCCTCGAGCACCACATCCTCCAGGGGCTGCGGATCGCCGCTTTCCTGCTCGCTCGTTTCCGATTCGGGCGGCGGGGGTGGTGGCGGCTCGGGTGCCTCACCCTCGGGTTCGGCATCGGGCGGGGCGGGCATCCGCGTGGCCCGCGGGCCGAGCACGAGCCGGGCGGCGATCATCACGTCATCCTCGGTAATCGCGCTGCGCCCGGCGAGAATGGCCGCGGCGCGCGCGGCGCGCAGGACGAAATTCGACGCACGGGCCGAATCAATGCCGAGGGCGAGTGTGGTGGCAGCGATGGCGTCGAGGACATCGGCGGAAGGTGCGTTCACCCCCCCAATTCCGTTCGGGCTGAGCTTGTCGAAGCCCTGCCTTTTCTTGTCCAACGGTCGAAAAGAAGGCTGCCCTTCGACAAGCTCAGGGCAAACGGGATTTAGGGATACCGGGTCTGGTGGCCGCACGTCCCCAAAATCAAACCAGAATGCCACCCGCTCGGCCAATGCCACCGGTGGCCGCTCATCAGGCTCCACCCCGTCATCGAGCAGGACCACCGCGAAGCGTGCGGGCGACCGCAGCGCCATGCCTTCGCGCTCGGCAATCACCTCGCCCGTGTCCAGCGCGGCGGCGATGGGGGCGGCGGTGCTGCTCGCCATCCGCTCTGCCATCGGCACGATCACCACCCCGCCATCGGCCTCTGCCAGCAAGCCGACCCGCGACACCGCGCGGCCAGTCGACAGCGTCGCGCCCAAATCGAGACCACCTAGCAACCGCTCATCATCGATATGCGACGGCACCCGGCGTACCGGCACACCCGAATCCAGCCCATCGACCAGTGCCGCGATCACCGCATCGCGGGCTTCGCCACCGCCGCGCAGCACCAGCCCGCCCAGCAGTGGATCGATCGCGCATAGCCGCGCCGCCAGCAGCGCATCCGACCAGACATCGGATTGCAAGGGGGGCGGCATTTCGCCCGCTTCCGTCATGCCGCGAACATGGTTTCCATCGCGCGCTCGATCCGCGCGGTCGATCCGGTTTCGTCGAGCACGTTGCGGCGCAACCGGTGGCGCAGGGCAAGGGGCGCGACACGCTTCAGATGCGTCTCGGTCACCTCTACATCGCCTTCCAAGGCCGCCAGCGCGCGTGCCGAGCGCATCAGCGTCAATTCACCGCGAAGCCCGTCCGCGCCCACCGCCATGCAGAGCTCAGACGCGCGGGTCAGCACCGCATCGGGCACCACAACTTGCGCGAGCAGGTCCTTGCCCTTGGCGATCCGCTTCAGCGTCTTGCGTTCGGTCTTTGCCCAGTCCTCGGCAAAACTGTCTGGCGTGCGTTCATAGGCATCACAGCGTTTCAGGATTTCGACGCGCTGCTTTAGATCCTGCGGGGTCCGGACCTCCACCGACAGGCCGAACCGATCGAGCAGCTGCGGGCGAAGCTCGCCCTCTTCGGGGTTGCCGCTGCCGACAAGGACGAAGCGCGCGGCGTGGCGCACACTCAGCCCCTCGCGCTCGACGACATTCTCGCCCGATGCCGCCACGTCGAGCAGCAGATCGACGATATGATCCTCCAGCAGGTTGATTTCATCGATGTACAAAAAGCCGCGATGCGCGCGGGCGAGCAACCCCGGTTCGAACGCCTTTTCGCCGTGGCCAAGCGCCTTTTCGAGATCGAGCGCGCCGACCACCCGGTCCTCGGTCGCCCCCAAGGGCAAATCGACGAAGGGCACTGGCGCGGTCGCCTTGCCGGGCAGATGCGTCTCGGGCGTCGGGCACACGGCCTGACCGGGCGCGCAGCCATAACGACAGCCGGGCACCACGGGCATCGGCGGTAACAACGCGGCCAATGCCCGCACCGCGGTCGATTTGCCGGTGCCGCGATCACCGAACACCATCACGCCCCCGATGCGCGCATCGATCGCGGCAATCAGCAGGGCAAGTTTCATTTCGTCTTGGCCGACGATGGCGGAGAAAGGGAAGGACGCACGCATGCTTTGCGTGTAACACTTGTTTGACACTCTACAAGACGGGCAAGGCCGAACAGCATGGAAACTCCCGTTATCGTCGCCATTGGCGGCGCAGTTTTTCTCGGCGCGGCGGGTGGGCTGATGACACCGATCGGCCCCTGGTATCGCAACCTGAAAAAGCCGAGTCTGCAGCCGCCCGATTGGCTGTTTGGCCCGGCCTGGACGATCATCCTGGGGCTCGCTGCCTGGTCAGCGATTACCGCCTGGTATGCCGCCGATGAGCCATGGGAGCGCAGCCGCGTGCTGTGCCTCTATTCCACCAACGCGCTGTGCCATTTGTTGTGGAGCCCGTTGTTCTTCCGTGCGCAGCGGCCCGATTGGGCACTGGTGGAGGTGGTGTTCCTGTGGGTGTCGCTGGCGCTGCTGGTTGTGCTGATCTGGCCGATCTCCAGCTTTGCGAGCCTGTTGATCGTCCCCTATCTGCTCTGGGTCAGCTTTGCCGCTTGGCTCAACTGGGCAATCGTTCGGCTCAATCGGCCCTTTGCCTGAACGTTCGTGCGCCACGGAAAGTGATGAAAGTGATGACCTGTTTAGAAAAAGTCGGGCGGCCCGAGTTGCCCGATTTCTTTGCGTAGACGCGGTGCATCATTCAGTTGTCAAAGAGCGTGGAAGAACGCTCTCACATGAAATCCAACATTGAAAGTTGGGACTCATCATCTGGCACGAAAGTTTGTGTAAAAACTACTCGTCATGCTGAACTTGTTTCAGCATCCACCGTGCCCCGTTGGCGATCGCCCGAGCTGCGCAGTGGACCCCCGGATCAGGTCCGGGGCAGGCTCTGAAACAAGTTCAGGGTGACGGCAACTTTATGGAACAGACCGCTATTCCGTCAGATCAGGGCGCTGTCGCAGGCGGCGCAGCCGGTGCTGCACCCTGCGCCTGCTGCTGGTTCATCATGATGAACTGATCGAGCAGCATCAGCCGTTCCTGAATGGCCATGCGGTAGCTCGCGCCCGGCGGCGACAGTTCGAGCGAGCGCCGCCACCAGAGCCGTGCGTTCTGTAACTGGCCCGATTGCGCATAGCCGAGACCCAGGAAAAACGGCGGCCCTGGATGGCGCGGCGCGATAAACATCGCGCGGCGGAAGGCGAACAGCGCCGATGGGGAGAGATTGCCGCCATCATGCGCCACGAGCACGCTGCCAAGGCTGGTCCATAGCGCCACGCTGCGCGGGTTACGATCAATCCCGCCAAGCGTCACCTTGACGGCGGCGGCCAGATTATCGCTGCGGACCATCGCGTCGGCAGCGGTCTGGTAAGCGGCATCCTGCGTGATGCGCCCAAACAGCGCGCCGCGCAGTTCGACGATATCGGGTGCTACCTCCAGCTTTTCCGCCTGCCCCTTGGCCGGGCTGGCGGGCAGACTAGGCGACCCTTGCAGGGCATAGCCTGCTGCGCCGAATACCAGCGCCGCGGCGGTCGATGTCCACAATATTTTTGGCACCCCCAGCCACCACAGCAAAGCGGCGGCCGCAAGCCCAATGCCGATCAGCATTGCCCAGCCCATCAGGCGCGCTTCCGCCGCTTGAAGCTGGCGCGCGCCAGAAACAGCCCGATCACGATGAACACGATTGGCGTGATCCATAAGGGCGCCGTCGCTGCCGACAGGGGCGGATCGTAGGTCACATAATCTCCATATCGCGCGATCAGCCATTCGCGCACTTGCTGTGACGACGACCCTTCGGAAATCTGGCGGCGCACCAGCGCGCGCATATCGCCTGCCATTTCGGCATTGCTGTCCGCAATCGACTGGCCCTGACAGACCAGACAGCGCAGTTCGAGCATCACCTTCTGTGCTTCGGCTTCCTGCTTGGGATCGGGCAATTGCGTATCGGCGAGGCGCGCGGGTGGACGCGCTGAATCAGCGAGCGCCGCACCGGCAGGTACGAGGAGCAGCAACAGGGCGAGCAATGCGCGGATCATGATCCCTTGCCCATCGCTTCCAATATCTTGGGCACATCCTCAGCGCGGATTTCGCCGACATGCTGCATGATGATCTTGCCCTGCCCGTCAATCACGAAGGTTTCCGGCACACCGGCGGAGCCCAGCGCCAATTGCACGGCACTTTCGGGATCATCGCCAATGCGTTCGTAAGGATCGCCATAGCGCGCCAGGAACGCACGAATGTCATCGGGCCGATCCCGAATGGCGACGGCATCAATCGGCACGCCCATTTGCTTCAGCCGTTCGAGCTGTTCAGCCTCCGCCGCGCACGGAATGCACCAGCTGGCGAAGACATTCAGCAGCCGCGGCTTGCCCTGCCGAAAGCCGGCGGTTTCGACGCCAAGCTTGCCCGGCAGTATCGGCGGCAGCGCAAATTCCGGCACCATGCGCCCGACCATCGCCGATCGCACGGTGCGGTCGGCCGGTTTCATTAGCGCATAGCCGGCGACCAGGAACAGCCCCAGGAAAATTGCCAGCGGCACCCAGAGCAGCCCGCGCTTCATGCCCAGGCTTCCCGCAACGCGGTTTTGCGATCGCGGCTGACCCGGCCGATCAGCGACAATAGCCCGCCCAGGGCGATCATGCCGCCACCTGCCCAGATGAGCGTGACGAAGGGCTTCCACCACAGGCGCAACTGCCAGCGACCGGCCTCGTCGGGCTGGCCCAGCACCGTGTAGAGCTGGCCATCGAACACGGTTGCGATCGCCG
The DNA here is from genome assembly GCA_964649315.1 of uncultured Stakelama sp. Lineage (GTDB taxonomy): Bacteria > Pseudomonadota > Alphaproteobacteria > Sphingomonadales > Sphingomonadaceae > Sphingomonas. The sequence goes on from CAZYOU010000013.1 coordinate 27,178, forward strand.
ATTCGCTCGTCACGGTGACCGGCGTCGAGAAAAAGCGCGACTGCGGCGACATGATGAACGGCGTACCGCCATCGCGCTGCACCTTCAGCCGTGCCTCAAGCGCGGACCAGTTCTGTCCGGCACGCGGGGTAATCCCCTCAAGCGTGATCGTGTACGGCCCAACGCGTTCAGGCACGCCGACCGTCGCCGCCACGAGCGTCTGCTGGGTAAACGCGGTTTCGGACGCCATGCCCGCCAGGCTGACGGCGATCCCGAGATGCGCGAGCACCATGCCATAGGTAAACATCGGCGTGCGGCGCAGATTGCGCTTCCATAGCGGTGCAAAGCTCGCAATCCCAAGTCCGGCCGCGAAGCACAGGCCGAGGATCGGCAGGATACCGGCATTGGCTGCAAAGACGACCAATGCGACGAGCGCGATCACTGTGACCGCGATCGGCAAATACATCCGCCGGGTAATCGCCCCCGCTTCATCGCGACGCCAGCGGACGAGCGGGCCCACCGCCATGATCATGACCAGCGCAAGCGCCACCGGCCCTGCGGCCTTGTTGAAGAAGGGCGGACCGATCGACAGCTGCGTGCCGAACAGCCCCGCCGCGACGATTGGGTAGAGCGTCCCGATCAGCACGATGCCGAGGATCACCGACAGGAGCAGGTTGTTCGCCACCAGCGCGCCTTCGCGGCTGACGAGTTCGAAGGTATTGCCCGCGCGGATCGTGCCGACCCGCAGCGCGAACAGCGCGAGTGCGCCGCCAATGTACAGCGCCAACAGCGCCAAGATGAAGCTGCCGCGTTCAGGATCGACGGCAAAGGCGTGGACGCTGGTGAGGATGCCCGATCGCACCAGGAAGGTGCCGATCATCGACATCGAAAAGGCAACCACCGCGAGCATGATCGTCCAGGCGCGAAGGCCATCGCGCGTCGCCAGCACCGTCACCGAGTGGAGCAACGCGGTCGCCGCGAGCCACGGCATCAGCGATGCATTCTCCACCGGATCCCAGAACCACCAGCCGCCCCAGCCAAGCTCGTAATAGGCCCAATAGCTGCCAGCGGTGATGCCGAGCGTGAGGAAAATCCACGATCCCAGCACCCAGGGCCGCATCGCACGGGCAAAGGCCGGGCCGACATCGCGGGTGACCATCGCGCCGACGGCAAACGAGAACGCGACCGAAATGCCGACATACCCGATGTAAAGTGTCGGCGGGTGGAAGGCGAGGCCGGGGTCCTGCAACAGCGGGTTGAGGCCATTGCCGTCGACTGGCGATGGGCTCAGTCGGGCAAACGGGTTCGACGAAAACAGCAGAAAGCCGTAGAAACCAAGCGCGATCAGCGCCTGCGCGCCAAGCGTTGCGATGAGGGTCGATAGCTGCAACCGCCGCTCGAGAATCGCGACGGCACCGCCGGCCATCCCCAGGATCGTCACCCAGAGCAGCATTGATCCTTCGTGATTACCCCATGCCCCGGCGATCTTGTAGATCAGCGGCTTGGCTGAATGGCTGTTCTGCGCGACCAGCAACACCGACATGTCGGACTGGATGAACAGCCACATCAGCACGGCGAGCGCGCCCATGACGACCAGGCCCTGCACGACGGCGACCGGGCGGACCGCCTTCATCACATCAGGATCGCCACGCGCGATTCCGAGCGCAGCCAATGCAAATTGCAGCGCCGCGAGCGCGGCAGCGATCCAGAGTGCGGCGAGCCCCGCTTCAGCAATCATTGTGGTGATGTTTTCCCGGATGGCATCTTGGCCGGCGTGTTTGCCGCCATCTTGCCCGCCATTTCGGGGGGCATATACCGTTCGTCATGCTTGGCGAGCAGATTATCGGCAACAAAGCTGCCATCGGGCTGGAACTTGCCCTCCGCAACGACGCCCGAATTTTCCTTGAACAGATCGGGCGTGATGCCGCTGAACGTCACCGGCACGGTCGCTTTGCCGTCGGTCACGATGAAACGGATCGTGACGCCATCGGCCTGTTTCTTGATCGATCCGGTTTCAACCATCCCGCCCAGCCGAACCGCGCGGCCCAGCGGCAGCCCCTGCTTGGCGACATCGCCCGGTGCGTAAAAGAACGCTGCCTGATCCTTCAGTGCGGAAAGCGCGAGGCCGCTTGCCCCGGCAATCGCCACGACCGCAAGGACGGCCAGCGTCAGTCGGTGATGCTTCGCTTTCATTTACTGCCCTTTTCGGCGGCGCGCATCGCCAGATAGCTGACCAGCGCAATGCCGGTGGAGGTGACCAACGTGATCACATAAGCGGCGGTGACAAACGGCCAGGGATTCATGCCTGTGCCATCCGTCGCATCCGCGCTTCGGCCTTGCTGATGGCAAGCGCAGCGCGCATCCGCATCAGCACGATGCTGGCGAAAAACAGGGTGAAGCCGCCCAGCGTGTACCAGAGCGGCCAGATGAGCGAGCCGTCGATGGTTTGCTTGTTGATGCCGATGCTCTGGCCCTGATGCAGCGTGTTCCACCACACCACCGAATAGCGGATGATGGGCAGCAGTACCGATCCGGCAATGCCGTACAGCGCCGGAATGCGGCCATCTCCGCCGCGATCAGCATCGGCACGGGCGAGGCCCATGAAACCGAGATAAACGAAGAACAGCAACAGCATCGATGTCAGCCGACCGTCCCATTCCCACCAGGTGCCCCAGGTCGGGCGACCCCAGATCGATCCGGTGGCAAGGCAAAGTGCGGCGAACATGGCGCCGGGCAGCGCCATGGCGCGCGCCGCCAGCATCGCCAGCGGGTGCCGCCAGATCAGATAGGTGAGGCTGGACACCGCAATGCCGCTCCACCCGGCCATGCCGAGCCAGGCGGTCGGCACGTGAATATACAGGATGCGAACGGTTTCGCCCTGCAGATAATCCGCCGGCGTCTGGGTGAGCCCGGCCCAGCTGCCAAAAGCGATCAGCGCCACGCCCGCCCAGAACAATGCCGGGGTCAGCGGTCGCGCCAGCTTCAGGAAGCGCGCGGGATTGGCAAGGGCATGAATCGACGGCACGAGCGCGGTACTAAGCCAAGATCGGCGGCGAATCCACTAGTCGTTAGACGGTATTTTACCGCGCATCCCACGGGCGACGCGGAATTTTGCTGCAAGCCGTACCGCAGCGAGGCACCGGTGCTGCGGCCGGTTCGTCAGCGCCCGCGCAATGCCGACAGCATCGTTGCCAATTCGGCGCTGCGAAACGGCTTGGTCAGGCGGGGCACTTCCGGTGCGATTCCAGCAGCATCAGCATATCCTGAAATGACGAGCACGGGCATATTCGGTTGCGTGGCGCGGACATGATCGATCAACGCCATGCCCGTCATGCCGCCCATCAGATGATCGGTCACGATCATGTCGACCTGTTGCCGCTGCAGCAGTTCAATGGCGGCTTCGCCCGATGTCGCTTCGACCACCTGATAGCCGAACTCGATCAGCATATCGGCGGTGGTCTCACGCACCTGTTCTTCGTCATCAACGAGCAGCACGATGCCCTGCCCCCGCGGTACGGCCGGGGCATCAACCGGCGCTTCAACCGCTGGAGCGGCCAGTTCCGATACCGGCAGCAACAATTCGATCGTTGTGCCCAATCCGACCTTGCTCGAAATCGACAGCGCGCCGCCCAGCTGCGATGCCAAGCCGTGGACCATCGACAGGCCAAGCCCGGTGCCCTTGCCGATCCCCTTGGTCGAGAAAAACGGTTCGATCGCGTGCAACTGTGTGTGTGGATCCATCCCGATGCCGGAATCGCTGACGGTGATGCGCACATAATCGCCCGGCGCGAGCCCGGCGCGCTCGCCAAGCCCGAGCGTTTGCGCCGATGCACCAATCGTCAGATTGCCGCCGTCGGGCATCGCATCACGCGCATTCACCGCTAGATTCAGCAACGCCATTTCAAGCTGGTTCACTTCAGCCGTCGCGGCCGGCAACGGCTCTTCGATCGCGAGATCGATATGAATGCGCGGGCCCGATGTACTCGCGATCAGATCGCTCATCGACCGGATCAAGGCGGCGACATCGACCGGTTGCGGCTGCAAGGGCTGCCGCCGAGCAAAGGCAAGCAAGCGCTGGACCAGCATCCGCGCCCGCTCAGCCGATTGTAGCCCGCCCTCGATCAGCCTCCGTTCGCGATCACCCCCGATTTCACGCCGGCTTAGCAAATCGAGCGTGCCGATGATCGGGGTCAACAAATTGTTGAAATCATGCGCGACGCCGCCCGTCAGCTGGCCCATCGCCTCCAGCTTTTGCGATTGGCGCAAAGCCTCCTCCGCTGTTCGGCGTTCGGTCGTTTCCTGGGCTTCGGGCACGATCGCAATCACATCACCGTTTGCGGACAAGATCGGTCGCAAGACGAAATCAAACCAGCGCCAGCCGCCAACAGGCAGATTGACCAGCAATTCCTGACGCACCACGCCACCTCCCGCCACCTGGCGGACGGCCTGTTCGATCAAGCGATCCATGCCGGGATTATTGGCGAACCACGGCGTCTCCCAGAATGGCAGCCCGACGATGTCGTCAAGCGTGGATTCGATTGCCGCAAGCGAGGTCGCATTCGCATCAAGCAGCCGCCCGTCGGGATCGAGCAGGCCCTGAAACCCAAAGCTGGTTTCGAAGATGGTCCGCAGTTGCGCTTCCTTCGCCTGCACTTCAGCGGTGCGCGCCTGTACCTGCTCCTCCAGCGTTTCATTGGCGCGACGCAGCGCGGCCTCGGTCACGCGAAGATCATGGATATCGGTGTTGGTGCCCACCCATCCAGCGATCTCCCCGGCTGAATCGCGCACCGGTTCGGCACGAACCAGAAACCACCGATACTGCCCATCCACCCGACGAATGCGAAACTCTGTTTCGTAGATCGATCCCGACGCCAGCGCCGCCGTCCAGCGCTCTGCAGCATGGTCCAGATCATCCGGGTGGACCACCTTTCCCCACGCCGTCGGCCCGTCCATCTCACCGGTCCTGGTGCCGCTAAAGGCGTAGGCCTGATCGTTGAGCCAATATAAATCGCCGTTGGCGCGCGCGGCCCAGATCTGGTTGGGCATTGCCTGAGCGAACACGCGAAACTGTTCTTCGCTGCGCTGCAGGGCATTGGTTTCCTGCACGCGCTCGGTGGTTTCCGTCACGAACGCGATCACCCCTTCAGGCGCACCGCTATCGCCAAAGACGGGCGAATAATCGAGATTGAACCAAGCCTTTTCGGGCTTCCCGTTGCGGATCAACGTGAATTCGAGGTCGCGATACGACAAGGATCGGCCGGCCAGCCCTTCACGCAGTACCTTTGCATTGAACGCCGCTGCCTCCGGCCAAGCGTCCAGCATTTTGCTGCCCAGCATCGCAGGGTGCCGGTTCCCTGCAATTTCGGCATAGCCGTCATTATAAATCATGGTGCCGTCCGCACCCCAGACGAGACAGATCGGCAGTCCCGCGCTGCACATGATGCCGACCGTCGTACGAAGCGGTTGCGACCAGTTCTGGATCGGCCCCAGCGATGTTGCTGACCAATCATGTGCTCTGATGAGAGAGGCGATCTGGCAGCTGTCGGCAAGAAACGGCGTGGACGCAATCGGCATTGTCAATATCGTCCCACGTCCAAAATCTTACCGTGATGAACACAGCCAAAACGTGACTGTTCAGGCGAAGCCAATGAACGACGGGGCAGGTTTGATTGTTCCAGCGACCCCGGTGAACGGCGAAATCACGGCATCACGCCACCGGTCGGTTAATCGCCGCTCACCGGTACGGGCCCCAGATCGCCCTGCCCCACCGTTGCGCTCGCCATCGCCAGCATCGCATCGAGCGACTTCTTCGCGCGCAGCCGCAGGCCTTCCTCGATCTCGATCCGCGGCTCCAGATCGCGCAGCGCGATGTAGAGCTTTTCCATCGTGTTCATCGCCATGTACGGGCAGATGTTGCAGTTGCAGTTGCCGTCTGCACCCGGTGCGCCGATGAAATTCTTGGTCGGATCAGCCTTTTCCATCTGGTGGATGATGTGCGGTTCAGTCGCGACGATCAGCGTGTCGCCGGGCATCGCCGCTGCAAAGGCCAGAATGCCGCTGGTCGAGCCGACATAATCGGCATGGTCCAGAATATAGGGCGGGCATTCAGGGTGCGCCGCCACCGGCGCGTCGGGGTGCTTTGCCTTCAGCTTCAGCAATTCGGTTTCGCTGAAGGCTTCGTGCACGATGCACACGCCGGGCCAGAGCAGCATCTCCCGCCCGGTCTTGCGCGCCAGATAGCCGCCCAGATGCTTGTCGGGACCAAAGATGATCTTCTGATCGAGCGGGATCTGGCTGAGGATTTTTTCCGCCGATGACGAGGTGACGATGACGTCGCTGAGCGCCTTCACCTCCGTCGAGCAATTGATATAGGTGAGCGCGATATGATCCGGATGCGCCGCGCGGAACGCCGCGAATTTATCCGGGGGACAGCTATCCTCCAGGCTGCACCCGGCGCGCAGATCAGGCAGAACCACGATCTTTTCCGGGCTCAGGATTTTCGCTGTATCCGCCATGAACTTCACGCCACAAAACGCGATCACATCGGCATCGGTCGCGGCGGCCTTTCGACTTAGGTCCAGGCTGTCGCCAACAAAATCGGCGATGTCCTGAATCTCGGGCCGCTGATAATAATGCGCGAGGATAACGGCGTTGCGATCCTTGCGGAGCCGATCAATTTCGTCGCGCAGGTCAGTGCCCGTCGGGTTGCCGCCAATTCCACCACGTGCGTCCATGTCTTTGCTCCCGCGTCGTCAACGGCTCACATGGCCCCGGCAGGGCGTGGGATCAACCCGCGGGGGGCAGCGGAAATGCGAGCGGTGCCACTAAAGCACCCGGGGTGCCGACGGTAACGGCTTCATACAGCGCCAAGCCGAGCGCACTATAGGTGATGATTTCAGTGACGATCTCGGTCGCGATCATGCCGCCCAAGCCCCACCACCATGCGGGATGGACCTGCCCGTCGCGCCGCCAATCAGCAATGATTCCGATGATCGGCAGCAGCAGAACACAGGCAAAGGCAGTTTGATAGGCATAAGGGATCAGCAACGGCATCGGCAGCAGTCGACCGATTCCCGGGCCCACCAGCAGCGCCATACCGCAATAATTTAATCGACGATGCCAACCGGTATGCGCCCGCATCGTCACGCCCGCGCTGATGAGCGCAATGCAACCGATCAGGGAAAGCGGATCGAATACAAGGAAGTGCAGCGGCTGAAAAATGAAGGGTACCGTCCCGGCCTGCACGTTCATGACCGTCACCGCCGTGCCCAGATAGAGCATCAGCGCGAGCCAACCAAAGGCAAGCCAGCCAAGCCGTCGGTGCAGCGCAATCGGCCCTTGGGTCGCAAACCAGTTCTGCAGGACGTAAATCACCACCCAGCCCATAAAGACCACGGCATGGGCATGAACGATCGGCGGTCGGTTGAAGGTCGACAATCCTGTGGCAGCGAAGAAACTGAACCCAGCAATGATGACCCCGGCCATCACGAAAGCCATCGTCAAGAAAAAGCCATCGTCGCTGCGTTGCTGCGGACGCGGCATTGCCACCGTTGCCATGATTGATTCCCCCCCGAAACCCGGTGACGCATTAGCAACTTCTGGGGGCGCGGAAAACGGTGTCGCGCGCCTATCGCGCGTTGCCCAACACTTCCTCAAGCGAGCGTGATGTATCCCAACGTTCGCCATCCGGTTGGCGCTCGGAAGGAAAGGTGATCACGACCTCGACATCGCCCAGTTTGGCCGCCGATAGCGTGTTGCCGATCAGCTGCTGCACCGCCCGACGCGCGTTTTCACGAGCAGCCTTTACCCGTTCGGGCCGCTGCGCCTCCTGCTGCGCCGCGCGCTGGGCAGAGGCTGACACCTTGCGGGCAAGCGTCGCAGCAGCGTCACGCGTGACGAAAATGCCGCGCGTCTGATCCAGCGTCACCGCGCTTTCGTCCACATTTGCACGGGCAACGACGATGTCGGGCACCTCGATGGTCATGCGGCGGCTGGCGGCATCCCACCGGAATTGATTGTCGCCAAGTTTCGACAGGTCGATGAAATAATCGACCGTGAACGGCGCCTTGATGATCTTGTCCGACGTCAGCCAGCCGCCGCCCCGCACATCGGTGGCGCTGGACTGAACCGTCCCGGCAACCGATCCGACTTTTAGCGCGCTCGCCCGCGCAAAGCTCGCCTGCACCACTTTGGTCACGGCCTGGCCATCATCTTCCCGGGTGATCGTATAGTCGCGGTTATACCAGTCATACCCGACCTTGGCCGCCACCCCGAGGCCGACCAACAGGATCAGACTGAGCAGCGTTTGCAGCACGCAGCCCATCGATCTCGGGCGAGGCGTGGCAACGGGATCACCCGGTGCGGTCATGTCCGCCCCCCGTTTCCAATAGCCCAGTTTTCGCCATCACCGTCACCATCGGCAACCACCAGCCCGCGCCCCTGCAGATCGATCAGATGCGCGAGCACTGATCCCCCCGCCGCGCCGAACAGCCGCCGGTCCACCCCCACATACATCCGCTCAACCAGATCGGGGATGGTGCCCACGCCCTCTTCGATCAGCCGCAAAATCTGTGCCTCCCGCTGGCGGCGATGGCCCAGAAAGCCGCGTACCTTTTGCGCGGGATTGGTGATGGGTTCACCGTGCGCGGGATAATAGACATCGTCATCACGCAACTGCAGCTTGGCAAGGCTCGCCATATACGCCGTCATGTCGCCATCGGGCGGGGCGACGACCGTGGTCGACCACCCCATCACATGGTCGCCCGAAAACAGCGCCCGCGCCTCGGGCAGGGCAAAACAGAGATGGTTCGATGTGTGACCCGGGGTTTCAACGGCGGTCAGCGTCCAGCCTTGGCCGGTTACGGTATCGCCCTCCGCCATCACCCGATCAGGGGCGTAATCGGCATCGAACGCCGCGTCGGCGCGTAGCCCGAGATTATCGAGCGCGAGCGGGGCACAGCCGACGATCGGCGCGCCGGTCATTGCCTGGAGCGGACGACTGCCCGGGCTGTGATCATTATGGGTGTGGGTAATGACGATCGCGGTGAGCTTGCGGCCGTCGATACCGCGCATGATCGCATCGATATGCGCCGCGTCTGCGGGGCCGGGATCGATCACAGCGACATCAGATGTGCCGACGATATGCGTCTGCGTGCCGGTAAAGGTGAAGGGTGACGGATTCGGCGCGAGTACCCGCGCCACGAGCGGCCCAATCGCGATACAATCGCCGGTCGGAAGCCCTTCCATCCCCTGCAAATGCCGGTTTGTGTGCCCAAACACAAGGGTGGAACGCCATCTCCCTGGATACAGAAATCCCAGCAAGCAAGGGGCAGGCTTGCCGGGACTCCGTCCGATGCCGGTTGGCAGCGGAAACCGAAAGGACGGTCAGTTGACCTTGTCGAGATTGGCCTCGAGTTCGGCGATCGCTTCGTCCATTGCCTTCAGCGCACTGGTGCGGGCCTCGCCAGTGAGCTCCTTGTTCGCGACCATGCCGGCCCGCGCATTGCGTACGCCCTCAAGCGCGCTGCGATATGCGTTGCGCTCGATTTCGGGCACCCGCAGCGCCATCCGACTGGCTGACAGTTCAGCGAGGCGCGCCACACGTTCGGCGTGCTGGGCAGAATTCTGCGCATTCAGCGCCAGTCGCTTCACGTCAATTTCGCAGATGATGGTGACCTTCTTGCCATCCTTCACGCGCGTGGTGACTGACTTGCCGGATTTGCCCTTGAGGTCACGGCATTGATCACCTGCAAAGACTGCCACGCCGTGATGTCCCTTGGGCGACACGATCTTCATGCCGTCCTTGTCGCGCAAGAAGATCTGCATGTCGCGGCCTTCCTTGAACGCCCGGGGCGCCTTGCCCGTGCGATCGAGGACGATCACGCGCGACTGTGATTCCCAGGCCGGTGGCGCCGGTGGTGCAGGCGGCGTTGGTGCGTCTGCGTCGGGGGCTTCGGGCGCCTTTGGGGCTTCGGGCGCTTCAGGCGGCACGGCAGCGGACGGCGGGATGGGAACGGTTGGCACTGAAGGCGCAGCCTGGGCCGCAACCGGTGCGAGCGGTGCCGTTGGTGCGCGCGGCGCGGTGACGTTGGCGGTAACGTTGCTCGCCAGCTGATCGAGCTTTGCCAATTCGCCGCCGATGGTCGAATCGACCTTCTCGCGCAGCCCCTCCGCCGCTTGGGTGCCCGAGGCGGTCAGGACTAGGCCGCCCAGCGTGACGGCAACGACGGACAGCGCGCCGCCCATGATCCGCCTGGGTGATTTCTTTGTCGTCGACAGCATCTTCAACCTTCCCTTCAAATCATTGATTGTATGCAAGTGACATGCGGCAGAAACCGCCCCGCCATGCGCGGATTTCACGATCGCGCGGCCATAGGCATGGGTAAAGGCAGCGCTCCGCCCGGCCAGCACGCGGGCGTCGCAGGCCATTTCCTGATCGGCACGAAAGGCACGAAAGGCGCGCCAGGCGAGTGGATTGAACCAGTGCAGGGCAAGCACCACGAGTGCGATCCAGTTGGCGATCAGATCACCACGGGCGTGGTGCGTCAGTTCATGCACCAGCGCCAGTTCGCGCTCGTCAGCGTCGTAGCGATCCTCGAAGTCGCACGGAAAAGCGATGTATTTGCGCCAGATCCCGAACGCCAGCGGGCCGGTTGCCGCATCGGTTTTGATCACCTCGACGCGACCGTCCGCAACCTGCGTACGGCCCAGCGCCTGGTGCTGGATACGGCGGCAAAACGCGCGATGCGCAGCCAGATGGTACACCAGAAAGGCCAGCGCCCCGATCACCCAGAATCCGACGACCAGTAGCATCACGCTCGGCCCGTCGGACGTCGCGACCGGGGGCACAATCGCCATGCGCAGCGGCGCGTCCGCCAGATTGATCTGGGCCTCGACCAGCGCCTGACTGGCGATGGCATCGGGCAGACGGTCAGGGTTCAACACCCCGAACGCCACCCCCTGCTCCATCGATTTGTCGACCATCGGCGTTACCAATGCGCTCAACCGCCAGTCACCCGGCAAGGGCGGCAGCACCAGCCGAAGCACGGGCAACGCCCACAACGCATAAGCGACCGACGATCCGAATGCCTGGCGAACGGGGTTGCGCAGCACCAGCACCGCCAGCATCAGCAGCGATGTCGCCAGCAGCGTTTCGACTAGCCAGCTGATCATTGTTTGAGCGCCTTCAGCAGCGCTTCGATTTCGGCGATATCGTCAGCGCTCAGCTCATCGCGTTCGGCGAGATGTGCAACGAGCGGCGTCAGTTTGCCACCAAACAGCCGGTCCATCAGCCGCTGCGATTCGCCTGCGACATAATCCTCGCGCGCAACGAGCGGTCGGTAGAGGTAGCGGCGGCCATCCTCCTCATGCGCGATCGCATTCTTGGCGAGCAGCCGACCAAGCAGCGTCTTGACGGTGTTGATGTTCCAGTCACGCCCTGGGCCAACGCCCTCGGCAACCTCTTGCGCAGACAGTGGCGACCGGTCCCACAGGACCTCCATCACGATATGTTCGGCATCGCTGATTCGTTCGGTCATCGCACGCTCCTTGGATTACATTCGTAATCACATTGACTACATTCGTAGTCAAGCGCTTTTTTTCGATGTCGGAACACCTGCGTTATGACCGATGGCGCCTGACTGGCAGATGAACGGCAATAACGGCAATAGTGTCGGAAAAGCTTACAGGGGCGCCCCGGGCGGGGGGCGCATTAACCATCGACTGTCCCGGTTTTCCGGCATTGTCGCCGCTTGGCACGCGAGATGCTACAGTAGGGGTACGCCGAGCGGTGACGCTTTAGCAGGGCGGATCGACAGCTTTTTCCGGTATCGCGTCGATCCGCCCGACCCGGCCTTCCCAACCAAACTCAGGATGCAGCGACGGGTGCCGCCATGACGGATGCGCGCGGGCGCCCGCCCGTTACCTGCCGCGCCACGGCGCTTTGCAGTGCCTTGGGATAAATATCGGTCAGCAGCCGTTCAAACGTGCGATCCCAGCTGAACCGAGCCTCGACATGCGCGCGCGCGGCCTCGCCAATCGCGTTATGATCCCCGCGCCAGACGGCCATCACATTTTCGGCCATGGTATGGGTATCGTCGACCGGGCCCAGCAAGCCCAATCCTTCGGGCACGCGGTCGATCATCGCGCCGCTGGCCACACCGACCACCGGCAAGCCCGATGCCTGTGCTTCGACGATCGAGATGCCGAAGGTTTCATCGGCCATGCCCGATACATAGATGTCAGACGATGCCAGCGCGCGCGCAAGCACATCGCGATCATGCACGAAACCCATGAAGTGAATCGGCAAATCGCGGCTCTCTTCCATCAGCCGCTCACGCAGCTTGCCATCGCCAATCAACACCATTGCCGCACCAAGGCCAGTGGGCAGGCGGCGGAACATATCGATCAGGCGTTCAGCGCGCTTTTCATTGTCGATCCGACCGGCATAGATCAGCAACGGGCCCTCGCCGGGCAAGCCGAGCTCGGCGCGGAACGCCGGATCGCGCTTGCTGGGATGGAAAGTGTCGATATCGACGCCCAATTGCAGCACGCTGGTGCGCGGCACATTATGCTTGGCGAGCACTGCGCACACTTCGTCGCTCAGCGTGTAGACCCAATCGAACTCGCGATAGGTGATCTCTGCATAGCCATAGGATAGCCAGCGCAGCGCCTTGCCGATGACGGTGCCGAACTTGGCCTGCCCCACGCGGTAGACATGGGCGTTGGGAAAATCGGTGCTGTACGCGGCAACCAGTGCGGTATCGGGAAAGGCGCGCCGGTGATGGATCGCCGTCCACGGCAACACCCATGGACACAGCGATTCGATGACGTCGGGACGATAGCGCGCCAGCAATTCGCGGACGATCTTGGTCCGCAGGATAAACCGGTAATTGGGGCTGCCGCGCACCGGATCAGCGCCGACCTCCGCCCAGATGTGGCGGCCGTTGACGACCACCTTGTCTTCCGGGCCCGGCACAATTTGCAACAGCGTATGCGGCGTCTTTGCCAGAATATAATCGCGCTTTTCACGCAGATAGGTGCTCACACCACCGCCGCCAGCCGGCGAATAGCTTTGCGTCAGATCGCAAATCAGCAGCGGCGCGGGGCCGGCGCCTGGACCGCTTGGCAGATCGCCTTTTTCCAGCAGCATGTGACGCCCCTTCACGCCAGTCAGCTTGCGCTGACCAGCCCCTTTTCGGCAAAGAGCTGCGACAATTCGCCGCTTTCGTACATTTCCATCATGATGTCAGACCCGCCGACAAATTCGCCCTTCACGTAAAGCTGCGGGATCGTCGGCCAATCCGAAAATGCCTTGATGCCCTGGCGCACGCCCTGATCCTGGAGCACATCAACGCTGCCGAATTCGACCTTCAGATGGTTGAGGATCGACACCGCCGTGCTCGAAAAGCCGCACTGCGGAAACAGCGGGCTGCCCTTCATGAACAGCAATACGTCGTTGCTCGCCACCATTTCAGCAATGCGGGCGTGAGTGTCATCGGTCATCGGTATTTCCCTTTCAGGCAGGTCAGGCAGGCACGGCCGTCGTCAACTTCAACGCGTGGAGAACACCGCCCATGCGGCCACCCAACGCGGCGTATACGGCCTGATGTTGTTTAATCCGTGGCAAGCCGCGAAAACTTTCGGCGGTCACCGTCGCTGCATAATGATCGCCGTCTCCGGCCAAATCCGTAATGCTGACCTGCGCGTCGGGGATGGCGGCAAGGATCAAATGTTCGATCTCGGCGGCGGGCATCGGCATTGTTATTGCGCGTCCGACAATTGCTGCTGCGCCACGATGCGCTGTTCGGCAAGCGCGGCGCGGATCCCGGCATCATCCATGGCAACCCCGGCAGCGGTCAAATCGCCGAGCAGCTTGCGGATCACATCCTCATCGCCCGCTTCCTCGAAATCGGATTGGACGACGGCCTTGGCATAAGCCTCGGCCTCTTCCGGCGTCAGGTTCATCAGCTTTGCGGCCCAGTGCGCGACCAGCTTGTTGCGCCGCGCCGTAATGCGGAAGGCGATGTTTTCCTCCATCGCGAAGTGATTTTCAGCGGCGCGTTCGCGATCGTCAAAAGTGGTCATGGACTGACTTTCCCGGGAGGATGATAATCTGCGGCCCAAATAGGTGCGCATGTGCCGTAAAGCAACGGCTTCGCGGATCGCCGGATCAGTCGGCGACGCGAACAACCAGCTTCCCGATGGCACCCCGAGACGCCATCTTCGCAATCGCCTTGCCACCGTCTTCGAACGCGTAAATTTCGGTCACCAACGGATTGATGGCGCCTTCCTTCCACAGGCGGAACAGGCGCTCGACATGATCCTGATTGGCCTTGGGATCGCGCGCAGCAAAGGCGCCCCAGAACACACCGCACACATCACAGCTTTTCAGCAACGTCAGATTGAGCGGCAGGCGCGGAATACCGGCGGGGAAACCGACCACCAGATAGCGCCCTTCCCAGGCAATCGAGCGCAGCGCGGGCTCGGCATAATCGCCGCCGACCGGATCATAGATCACGTCCGCACCATTCGGCCCCAGCACGGCCTTGAACTGTTCCGCCAAGGCCTTTGATTGGTCCTTGTCGAAGGGCGCGCGGCCATAGATGATCGTGTCGTCTGCACCCGCCGCCTTGCACGCCGCTGCCTTTTCCGCACTCGACACTGCTGCAATCACGCGCGCGCCAAAAGCTTTGCCAAGTTCAACGGCAGCCAGCCCGACACCGCCGGCGGCGCCCAAAACGAGCAATGTCTGCCCCTCGGCCAGATGCCCGCGATCGAGCAGCGCGTGAATCGTCGTCGCATAGGTGAGCAGCAGCGCCGATCCATCCTCGAAGCTGCGGCCTTCGGGCAGGCGGTATAGCCGAACCGCATCCACCACGATCTTTTCGACCAGGCCGCCATGGCCGACCGTTGCCACCACGCGGTCGCCGGGTGCCCACTCCGTCACGCCTTCACCAACGCTGTCGACGACGCCCGCAATTTCGCCACCGGGCGCGAACGGACGCGCTGGCTTGAACTGATATTTGTCCTCGATGATCAACACATCGGGATAGTTGATCGCGCACGCTTTAACCGCGACGACCACCTGCCCCTTGCCCGCCACGGGATCAGGCAATGTTTCGATCGTCAGGGTTTCAGGGCCACCCGTGGCCGTCGAAAGCAGTGCACGCATCGATTTTCTCCCGCAGTTCAGCGGCAAGCAGGGCGCTGTCGCCCGTTCGCCGTCAGATGATGCGGCGTCCTTGCCAGCGACAAGCGGGTGTCGTCCAGTTGCTTATTCGGCGGCCGCGGGAAAAGCAGGCAGCTTGGCGATGTCGCGGGGATCATGCTGGATAATCACGGTCGCCTTGGTGTTGCGCGCCAAACCCTTGAACCGATCGAACGACGCCAGCGTATCGGCGCGGTTGGTGTTGAAGGTCGGCACGCCGTTCGAGGCATAATTTTCCTGAAAATGCGCTAGATCGCCGGTCAGCAGATACGTCTTGCCGCTGCCGAGCTTCACCAGCAGCGCGTGATGGCCGGGTGTGTGGCCGGGCGTGTCGATCATCGTCACGCTGCCGTCGCCGAACACATCCTTGTCGCCGCTGATCGGCATCGACTTGCCCGCGCCGCCAATCCAGGTTTTGAGCGCCGCCGGGTTGGCCCCAAAGGCCGGCGGGGTGGCGCTCAGCGCGTCGAAATCGCCCTTGCCGATCATCAGGGTTGCGCCGGGAAAGGATTCGGCCTGGCCGACATGATCGTAATGATAATGGCTGATGCCCATCATCGTGACCTGTTCGGGCTTCACGCCCAGCTCGCCCAGCTGCTCAACGACGGTCTTGGTGATCGTGGCACCGCCGGTTTTCGGGTCGATCTTCGCGCCCTTCATCGATGCGGGCAGCCCCGCATCCCACAGCATATAGCGGTCGCCATGCTTGATCAGATAGCAACTGGCGGTCAGCGCCTTGCCCTGGCCCGGATAGGCGCGCGTATCAGAAAACAGGTTGAGATCGGGAATATAGGTCGATCCGCAATCGAGCCGCCACAGCTTGACGGTCGCCGGTGTCTGGCCGCTTGCCGCATAGGCACAAACGCCGCTGAGGATAGTCCCCGCGACCAACAGAAAAAGCGCTCGTTTCACTGTATTTCCCCCCGCGATCAGCCCGGCCCCTGCGACCCGCTGGCGGGATCGTCAAGATCAATGTTGTTCCTACGCGCTTCACGTACGGCGCGGAAGGGGATCGTTACGTGTCCGGTGCAACAATCGGCGTCATCCTGACACAGTTTATCGCGCGGGTGCCTGCTCTTTTGGGCTGACATAAGATGCATCATGCGCGACCGGTGGCAGCGTGCCCAGCCGGAGTGCATCGAGCACGGCGCCGAAATCGGTGCTCGCACGAAAGCCGAGCAGGCGTTCGGCCAATCCAGCATCATAGACCCGGTCAATCATGTCGGGCAGCACCCAGCCGCGCTGCGCATAAAGCGCCGCTGCATCGGGGAAATAACGCGCAATCACTGCGCACGGATCGCGTTTCAGCGCGGTTGCATCATCGGGCACAAACGGTGTGGGCGCAGAAAGGATAAAGGTGCCAAACCCGATCTCGACCGCACGTTCTAGCGCGATCAGATGGGCGGCGGCCGCATCCTCGACCGTAAGACGCCGGTTCAGTAGCTCGTTCGCCTTCAGATTTTCGCCTGACGGGTGCGCGTGCGTATCATCATCCTCAGGGAAGAACCGCCCTGTCCGCAGCACGAGGCAGGCTAGCCCGCGCTCCTGATGGAACAGCCGACACAGATGCTCCGCCGCCAGTTTCGTCACGCCATAGATGTTGCGCGGTTCAAGCGGGGCCATTGTCTCGTCGATCCACACCGCCCGGTCACCCTCGGCCCGTCGGATCGCGTCGGAGATCATCAGCGATGTAGTCGACGTGAAGATGAACCGGTCATGCCCGGCCGCGCTAGCCGCTTCGAGCAAGTTGAGCGTGCCGGTTACGTTCACATCGACAAAAGCCTGGGTCGGGTAGCGCACGATATCGGGCTTGTGGAGCGCGGCGGCGTGGATGACCGCTTCGATCGACTGCTCGGCGAAGACCCGATCGATCAGCGCCCGATCGGCGACCGTCCCGATCACATCGGTATCGGCACCGGGCGCGACATCCAGCCCGGTTACTTCATGTCCCGCCCCGCGCAGCACCGGCGCGAGATAACGCCCCAGCCAGCCCGACGATCCGGTGAGCAGGACGCGCATCAGCGTCAGCCGGTGTAATGCGCGGTCGTTTTCGCGCGCACTTCATCCGCGGTCACGCCCGGGGCCAGCTCGATCAGCTCGAACGGGCTGGCATGATCGGGCCGATGGAACACCGCCAGATCGGTGATGATCATGTCGATCACATTCTTGCCCGTCAGCGGGAGGGTGCAGGCGGGGATGAACTTCGGGTCGCCGTTCTTCGAGGTATGTTCCATCACGACGACGATGCGCTTGACGCCCGCGACCAGATCCATTGCCCCGCCCATGCCCTTGATGAGCTTGCCGGGGATCATCCAGTTGGCGATGTCACCGCCCTCACTCACTTCCATCGCGCCGAGCACGGTCAGGTCGATATGCCCGCCGCGGATCATCGCGAAGCTGTCAGCACTGCTGAAATAGACCGACGATGGCAGCTCGCTGATCGTCTGCTTGCCCGCATTGATCAGATCGGGATCGACCTGATCGGGATAGGGAAACGGCCCGATGCCGAGCATGCCGTTTTCGCTCTGCAGCGTCA
>CAZYOU010000014.1:0-43811 GCA_964649315.1 uncultured Stakelama sp.
CATCAGCAGGTGCCAGCGAACCAGCCACGCCACCGTTTCGGTTTCCGCCTTGGAAAGTCCCAAGCGCGGACATAGCCGCATCGCGACTTCGGCGCCCAGCACCGAATGGTCGCCGCCGCGCCCCTTGGCGATATCGTGCAGCAATACCGCAACATAAAGGACGCGGCGCGAGACGATGTTGCGCAATATATTCGCAGCAAGCGGGTGGTCTTCCTGCAACTCGCCACGCTCGATCCGGGCGAGCAGCCCGATCGCGCGGATCGAATGCTCGTCGACCGTATAATGGTGATACATGTCGAACTGCATCTGTGCGACGACGCGGCCGAAATCGGGCACGAAGCGGCCGAACACGCCTGCTTCGTTCATGCCGCGCAGCGCCGCCTCTGGATTGCGCGGGCTGGTCAGCACGTCGAGAAACAGCGCATTGGCGCGGGGATCGGTGCGGATGTCATCGGCCAGCTTGGCATCCCGCGCAGCAACGCGCATCGCCAGCGGGTGCACTTCCAGCGCGTGCTTGTCAGCGAGCGCGAAAATTTCAATCAGCCGCACCGGATCGCGCGCGAACCAATCGTCCGACGGCAGCGCAAGGCGACCACGATCAAGCACGAACCCGTTCAGGTTGCGCGGCGACCGCCGGAGCAGGGGCAGCCCGAACCGACGCCCGCGCGCCGCAAAACTCTCATCGAGATGCGCCATGAACACGCCGGTCAGATCGCCGACGGTTTTGGCCTGCAGGAAATAATGCCGCATGAAGCGTTCGACCCGCGATGCACTGGCGCGATCGGCATAGCGCATCCGCTCGGCAATCTCGCGCTGGACATCGAAGGTCAGCCGATCCTCGGCGCGGCCTGCGATTGTGTGCAGGTGGCAGCGCACGGCCCATAGGAAATTTTCGGCGCGGTGGAACTGGCGATACTCGATCCGCGTCAGCAGCCCGGCCTCAACCAACTCGGCGACGCTGCGCACATTATAGGCATATTTGCCCATCCAGAATAAAGTGTGGAGATCGCGAAGCCCACCCTTACCCTCCTTGATATTGGGTTCGACGACATAGCGGCTGTCGCCCATCTTGCGGTGGCGTTCGTTTCGTTCGGCGAGCTTTTCGGCGATGAACTGGCGCGCGGTGCCTGTCTGCACCTCAGCCTTGAAGCGCCGTGAGGCCTCATCATAAAGATCGGTATCACCCCATATATAGCGCGCTTCGAGCAGCGCGGTGCGGATCGTCATATCGCCCTTGGCCTGGCGCACCATTTCGTCGAGTGAGCGCGATGAATGGCCGATCTTAAGCCCCAGATCCCATAACGCGTAGAGCATGGTTTCAATGACCTGTTCGGACCATGCGGTTTGCTTCCAGGGGGTCAGGAAGCCGATATCGACGTCGGAATAGGGCGCCATTTCGCCGCGGCCATAGCCGCCAACCGCAATCAGCGTCAGCCGTTCGCTGGTCGTCGCATTGGGCTTTGGGTAGAGCCGTTCGGTCGTAAAATCATAGAGCAGCCGGATGATCTGATCGATCAGAAACGCCATTGCCGCCGCCGCCTCCAGGCCGCGAGACGGATGTTCGACCAATCGTTGGGCGATCTCTGATCGCCCGGCGGCAAGTGCATCGGCCAGCAGCGTTGTCGCGGCACGCCGCATGCTGGTGGCATCCGCCGTGTCCAGCGCAGCGAGCGCATCGGCAATCACCCGCCGATCAATGATCGCGCGGCGGTGCGGCAGGGTTTCAAAACGACTGGCCATGATCCGGTCGATACCGCCAATCCGCACCCGGGTCACCTGTTTGCTCTCAGCTGCGCGCGCGGTCGGAATATCGATCTTGTTAACGATGTTTGGCTAGGTTTGAATAATGTTGACCGATCTTCGTCATGACAGTCGCCGGATCATCACTGTCGCGCTGCGGGCGCTGAACCGGTTGGTGACGATCGACGATCTAAGCCGAGCCGAACGGGTATCGGCCACACGGCGCATGATCGTTCGTTTTGCCCCGCTCAATCTCGTCACGGCCGTTGCCATGTGCGTGGTTTATGCGCTTCGCTTCGATCAGCCGTTCATCCTGATGGCGGGCATCCCGCTTGGCGTCGTCGTGCTGGCATCGATGGTCTTGTTTCAGGGCCTATTCCTGCCCCGCTGGCGGCTGAGCGCTGATGCGGTTGATCGGGCAATGAACAGCTATGCACTGGCGATCGGTATGGGCTGGTTCATCCTGATCGGCGCGCTGAACACCGTACCGCTCAGCGAAGACCGGGTCGGCATATCCTGTGTGAACGTCGCCGTGATCTGCCTCGGCGGTACTTTCTTTACATTAATGCCGTCGGCGGGGCTGATCTTCATGTCCGCCGTTGGGATGCGGCTTGCAATTGATCTGGGCGCGATTGTTGCGGTGCCCTCGCTTTATGTTGCGGCTATCCTGGCCTTCATCGTCGTGCTCTACGCCATGGCGATCGGGCAGGCGCGCCTTTTCGCTGACCGTATCCGGACCGAGTCCGAACTTGCTGCGCTCGAGCGTCGCCGCAATGAAGACGCACAGCGCGTCGCTGATGAACAGCGCGCCCGCGAAAGGGCGCATGATGCGCGCCGCGCCGCCGAACAACAGGCAGCCGCCGACGATCAGCGTCGCATCATGAACGATCACGCCCAGCGGTTTGAAACATCGGTGGCAGCGGCGATCGAAATCCTGCGCAGCGCTGCACAGGAACTTGGCGAGTCCACCGCCAACCTTACCGATATGGGCAGATTGAGCGGCGCGCATGTCTCTGCGGTGCGCAGTCGCGCGGTTACGGTCGCTCAGTCGATGGCGGATGTGCAGCGCGCCGCCGCAGAATTGCGTCAGTCGATCGGGGCGATTTCGGCCGAAGTTGCAGGGCAGGTGCAGGCGACTGCCAATGCCGAAGTGGCGTCAAACATCGCCCGCGCTCAGGCCCGCGCGCTCACCGATAGTAGTGCCGTGGTGCGCGGCATTACCGCCAAGATTGAACGGATCGCCCAGCGCACCAACACGCTCGCACTGAACGCGCTGATTGAGGCCACCCAATCGGGCAAGGCCGGGGCCGCCTTTGCGGTTGTCGCGGGCGAAGTGAAGGCGCTTGCCGCCCAAACGCGCGAGGCGGCACTCGAGATCGGTCATCACATTGCCGATATGGACGCCAATGCCGGCGATGTCGCTGCATCGGTGGATGTCATCGCCGGTGATGTCGGGCGGATTGCGGTGGGGGCGAACGACATCGCCCGCGCGATCGAGGCCCAGCGGCAATCCACGGGCGGTATCTTCGCTGGTGTGGAAAGTGCTGGGCAAGGCGCAGATGCCGTGGGCACCGATTTGCAGGCCCTTGCCGAAAAGGCCGAAGCGGCGGTGGCGCTCGCGCGCAAGATCGAACGGGTCGCCAGCGATATCGGCGTGCAGTCCGATCGACTGGGAGCGGCAAGTTCCGCGTTCGGCGAGCGGTTACGCCGAAGCTGATCCCGCCCGCGCGATCGATTTCAGTTTGTAGACAAGATCGAGCGCATCGCGCGGGGTGAGGGCGTCGACGTCGATCGCCTCGATCTCTGTGCGCAACGGATCGCGGGCCTCTTCCACCTGTTCAGCGACGGCGGCAAATAGTGGCAAGTCATCAAGTCCCGCTGCAAGGCCGCCGGTCTTGGCACGTCCCGCCTCCAGCTTTGCCAGCACCGATTTGGCGCGCGCGATCGTCACCGGGGGCAGCCCCGCGAGCCGCGCCACCGCCAAGCCATAGCTTCGGTCGGCCGGGCCTTCCGACACCTCATGCAGCAGCACCAGATCGCCCTTCCATTCGCGCGCGCGGACATGGTGGAGCGTCAAGGCGTCGCAGCGCTCGGCGAGGCGCGTCAGCTCGTGATAATGCGTGGCGAACAGGCAGCGGCAGCGATTATCCTCATGGATCGCCTCCACCACCGCCCAGGCGATCGCTAGGCCATCATAGGTGCTGGTGCCGCGCCCGACCTCGTCGAGGATGACGAAGCTTTGCGGCGTTGCCTGTGCCAGAATTGCGGCGGTCTCGACCATCTCGACCATGAAGGTCGATCGCCCCCGCGCGAGATTGTCCGACGCGCCGACCCGGCTGAAGAGGCGATCGACCAGACCCAGCGTGGCCGATGTCGCGGGAACATAGCTGCCAGCCTGTGCGAGGACGGCGATCAGTGCGTTCTGGCGCAGGAAGGTCGATTTGCCGCCCATGTTCGGCCCGGTCACCAGCCACAGGCGCGAATCCTCCGACAGGCGGCAATCATTGGCGACGAACCGCCCGCCTGCCTTGGCGACCGCTGCCTCGACCACCGGGTGCCGTCCGCCTTCGATCGCGAAACAGGCGTGATCGACGATATGCGGGCGTGCCCAGCCGCCTTCGCTCGCGCATTCGGCCAGTGCGGTTGCAACATCGAGCCGGGCGAGGGCATCGGCAGTGGCGGCAATCGCTTCACGGCTGGCAAGCGCGGTATCGGTCAGTTCTTCGAGATGCGCTGCCTCTGCCGCCAGCGCATGTGCGCCGGCCTGCGTCACCTTCAGCGCCACCTCATGCAGATCGGGCGCGTTGAAGCGGATCGCGCCTGCCATGGTCTGGCGGTGGGTGAAGCCGCTGTCCGGGGCCATCAGTGGATCGGCGGCGCGCGCAGGCACTTCGATATGATAGCCGAGCACGCCATTATGCCGGATTTTCAGCGCGGCGATGCCCGTCCGGGTGCGGTACTGCGCCTCAAGCGCTGCAATCGCGCGCCTGCCGCCCGCGCCGCTATCGCGCAGATCATCGAGCGCCGCATCAAAACCCGGCGCGATATAGCCACCCGCCGACGCATCGATCGGTGGTGCGGGAACGAGCGCGCGCGTCAGCAGCTCGATCAGCGCGCCGTGCCCACGCAGTTGCGGCGCAAGCTTGCCGAGCAGGGCAGGCTTGGGGCTGACGGCGTCGAGCCGCTCGCCGAGCCGCCAGGCTGCATCGAGGCCGTCGCGGAGTTGCCCTAGATCGCGGGGGCTGCCGCGCCCCGCCGCCAGCCGCCCCAGCGCACGGCCGATATCAGGCAGCGCGCGTAAGGTCGCGCGCAGGCCATCGCGCAAAGCGGGATCGTCGTGAAAATGCTGCACCAGATCGAGCCGTGCCTCGATCCGCGCGCGATCCATCAGTGGTGCGCCGATATCGCTGGCGAGCAACCGCGCACCCGCCCCCGTCACCGTCCGGTCGACGGCATCGAGCAGACTGCCTTTGCGCGCGCCATTGGTAGTCTGGGTCAGCTCCAGGCTTTCGCGTGTAGCGGCATCAATCGCCATTGTTTCGGCACTGCGCGTCAGCCGCGGCGGGCGTAAAAAGGGAAGCGCGCCTTTGCCGTTGTGATCGAGGTACCGCACCAGCCCGCCTGCCGCCGCCAGCGCGGCGCGCGAAAAGCTGCCGAAACCGTCGAGCGTCGCTACCCCGAACAGCGCCTTCAGCCGCTCTTCGCCGCTCACGCTGTCGAATTCCGATCGCGGGCGGCGACTGGTGGCCAAGTCGGCAAAATCGGTCGCATCCGAGGCTATCGTCTCGGCCGGTGACAGCCGCGCCAGATCGGCAGCCACCGATGCTGTATCGCTTTCGATGAGTTCGAACCGCCCCGTAGAAATATCGGCGACCGCAATCGCGACGCCGCCCGCTGCCTCGCCAATCGCCGCGCACCAGTTCGCCGCGCGCGCATCGAGCAATGCTTCCTCGGTCAGCGTGCCCGCCGTCACCACGCGGACGATATCGCGCCCGACCAAGGTCTTGCCGCTGCGTTTCTTGGCTTCGGCCGGGCTTTCCGTCTGCTCGGCAATCGCAACGCGGTGCCCGGCCTTGATCAGCCGCGCGAGATACCCCTCCGCCGCGTGCACCGGCACCCCGCACATCGGGATCGGCACCCCGCCATGCTCGCCCCGGGCGGTGAGAGCGATGTCGAGCGCGGCGGCGGCAATCTTCGCGTCTTCGAAAAACATCTCGAAGAAATCGCCCATCCGGTAGAAGAGCAGGCAATCCTGCGCCTCGGCCTTTAACGCCAGATATTGCGCCATCATCGGGGTGGGGGCGGTCATCGACTATCGATTGGAAGACGCGCGCTGTGGCGGATACTGAGAATGAGAACATGCTCCCGGACAACTCGGTAGCGCACGATGTAAGGGCGTACTGTCACCATTTCGCGCGTACCGCGTACGGACGGACGTCCACGATTGGGAAAGGCACTGAGACTATTGCCGAGCGATTCGAGCTCGCTTCGAATGCGAATCGCCGCGCCGGAATCGAACATGGCGATATATGCGGCGATCTGGTCGAGATCGATTAACGCCCGTGTCGACCAAGTGACGTCAGCCATTCCGCGATGCGTACCAATCCCGGAACGACTGAAAGTCCTCGGTCCCCCATGTCTTCAACCATTCGGCAACGATGGAATGAGGGACGCCACCACCCGCCTCGAACTCGGCGAGCGAGGCAGCTTCGCCTTCGGCATCGTCCAGGTCGATCGAACGGATATCTGGACAGGGCGGCAAAGCTTCCATCCACGCGTCGAACTCCGCATCGGTCGCGTCGGTCGGGAGCTTCGGCACGTCGGGTCGCAATGGTGACGGTGCATGCTTCATAGTTCGCAGAGCATAGCCATTCAGCAAAGCCTTGGCTAGGACGGGGATCATCCACACCGGGGCCAGCCATGACCGATGAATCGACCGTCCAGTTTTCCGAGCGCGAGGCGCTGTTGTTCCATTCGGAGGGACGGCCGGGCAAGATCGAGATCATCGCATCAAAGCCGATGGCGACCCAGCGCGACCTCGCGCTCGCCTATTCCCCCGGCGTTGCGGTGCCCGTCCGCGCGATCCATGAAAACCCTGCCGCTGCCTATGAATATACCGCCAAGGGCAATCTGGTCGCGGTGATTTCCAATGGTACCGCCATCCTCGGCATGGGCAATCTGGGGGCGCTTGCCTCAAAGCCGGTGATGGAAGGCAAGGCGGTACTGTTCAAGCGCTTCGCCGATGTGGACTCGATCGATATCGAGCTCGCCACCGAAGACCCCGATGCTTTTATCAACGCCGTCGCGCTGATGGAGCCGAGCTTTGGCGGGATCAACCTTGAGGATATCAAGGCCCCCGAATGCTTCATCATCGAACAGGCGCTGAAAGAGCGCATGAATATTCCGGTGATGCACGACGATCAGCACGGCACCGCGATCATTGCTGCTGCCGGTCTTATCAACGCGCTGTTCCTCACCGGGCGCGACATCAAGACCACCACCGTGGTGATGAACGGCGCCGGTGCGGCGGCGATCGCCTGTGCCGAGCTGATCAAGGCGATGGGCCTGCCGCATGATCAGCTGATCATGTGCGACAAATCGGGCGTCATCTATCAGGGCCGCGAACATGGCGACATGAACCAGTGGAAGTCCGCCCATGCCGCGAAAACCGACAAGCGCACGCTCGAAGAAGCGCTCGACGGGGCCGATGTATTCATGGGCCTGTCCGCTAAGGGCGCGTTGCCGCCCGAATATCTGATGAAGATGGCCGACAAGCCGATCGTGTTCGCGATGGCCAATCCCGATCCCGAAATCACCCCGCCCGATGCCAAGCGCGTCCGCCCCGATGTCATCATTGCCACCGGCCGGTCGGATTATCCGAACCAGGTCAACAACGTCCTCGGCTTTCCCTTCATCTTCCGCGGCGCGCTCGATGTGCGGGCAACCGCGATCAATGACGAGATGAAGGTCGCCGCCGCCCGCGCGCTCGCTGCGCTCGCGCGCCAGCAAGTGCCGGAGGAAGTCGCGGTGGCGTACGGTGTCCGTCACACCTTCGGCAATGATTACATCATCCCCGCGCCATTCGACCCGCGCCTGATGGAAATCGTCCCCGTCGCGGTCGCACAGGCCGCGATGGATTCAGGCGTCGCCACCAAGCCGATCATCGATATGGAGGCGTATCGCCAGCAGCTTCGCGCGCGGCTGAACCCGACCACCTCTGTCCTCACGCTCGCCTATGAAAGCGCGCGCGCCAATCCCAAGCGGGTGCTGTTTGCGGAAGGCGAAGAAGAGGTCGTGCTGCGCGCCGCGATCGAATTCAAGGCAGGCGGATACGGTACGCCGGTGCTGGTCGGCCGCGACGATGTGTATGATCGGCTGCGCGCATTGGGCGTCACCGATCCCGAGACGTACGAGCTGCACAACAGCCGCAAATCGCCGCTCGTGCCCAAAATGGTCGAGTTTCTCTACGAACGACTCAAGCGGCGCGGCTATCTGCTGCGCGACTGCGAACGCATGATCAACCAGGATCGCAACATTTTCGGCGCGGTGATGCTGCAGCTGGGCGAGGCCGATGTGATGATCACCGGCACCACCCGCCCCTATGCGCAGACAATGCGCGAAGTGCGTCGCGTGATCGACCCGATCAAGGGCCGCACCGCATTCGGCGTGCACGTGATGGTCGGCGCGAAGCACACCGTGTTCATGGCCGACACCACGATCAACGAACGCCCAACGGCGGAGGAACTCGCCGACATTGCCGAGCAGACCGCGCTCGTCGCCAAGCGCATGGGCCATGAACCGCGTGTCGCTTTCCTCAGCTATTCGAACTTCGGCAATCCTGAAGGGCGCTGGCTGGAAAACATCCGCAACGCCGTCTGCGTGCTCGATCAGCGGGCGGTGACGTTCGAATATGAAGGCGAAATGGCGCCCGACGTCGCGCTCAACCCGCGCCAGCTCGCGAACTATCCCTTTGCGCGGCTTTCGGGGCCCGCCAACGTGCTGATCATGCCCGGCCTACAAAGCGCCAACATCTCCGCCAAACTGCTCCGCGAACTCGGCGGCGATGCAGTGATAGGGCCAATGCTGGTCGGCATGGAAAAGAGCGTCCAGATCGCCCCGATGACGAGTACGGCGAGTGAATTAGTGACTCTGGCGGTGCTCGCAGCCGGGGGCATTGCGGGGTAGGAAAGTTGCCGAGCAGCCATGGGCGTGGTGCGATTTGCCATCGGGGACGCGACCCTGATCCGCAAAAGCTAACGGGGGAATAGATCCCCGATAAACATTTAGGCCCATGGGAGTGGCGCTCAGATTGTCCACCCGGCCGGGGTTGGCGCTCCCGGCCGCTGGCATCCCAGAAGGGGGCCTCGGTAGGGTATGGCCACCCGCCGAGCTTACGAACCGGCTCCGCCAAGGGCATTTCGAGGAACAGGCTGACTTGTCATGGGCCCAAAAAATCGAGAGCAGATCGAGCCCGATCCAAAGAGCGCGGACTAACGTAAGATGATCCCGCCCGGGTCGCGGCGGACGGGCAGGCGGTATACCGTGCAAGGCCGCGGGCGCGGTTTCGTCCATTGGTCGCGAAAATGCCAATAGGTGACAGCGCAGCTGAAGCGGATAAGGGCAAATGGCAGCAACATTGCATTTCTCCTGTGATGGAATGCAGGCAAGCACGGCTGCCGTGATCGGCTAACCGCAAGCGACAATCTTAACGCGACCCACCACCCATTGCGGGTCGGTGAGCGAGCACCTTGCGGGCGCGCGCATCGGGTTCGATTTGTGTCGGACACAACCGCGTTGCGCGTCGTTGCCGAATGGCAGGGACCGTTACGGGCATCGACAGTCCGTCGGGTTTGGCACCAGTAGCATCTTGCCCAGCCAACGCCTGCGCCCGAACATGACGCTGGGCAACCCACCGAAGATCATAGGGTCCGCGCTCAACCACGGCGTGGAGATCCCAGAGTTCAAGCCGATGGCCGACGCCGACGATCAGGACCCCGCTCCCGATCCGTCCGCGCTCGCGCATGATGGGGCTAATAAAAATCTCACCACGATCGCTGACCTTTACCTTGTCGACGAAGGTGAATGTGCGGAGCAGATACTGTTCATTCTGATCATCACGACTACCGACCAAGCTGCCATTCTGCTCATCGGTTCGGGCCTGCTGATCGTTGAAATATTCCGTGTCGTAGACAACCAGTCGCTGCCCGTCCTGATGACGCCCAATGAACATCACACCGTCAGCCTGTCGTGCCTTCAACGTTTCGATAAAATCAGCCTGAAGCACGATTGCGCCCCGCTCATCGACCGGTGAAATTGCACTTCCGAAGAAGAATTTGTCCATGATTTCCATCCCTTCCGTCGAATCGGATGGAAATGGTTAATCACCGGCAAAGATGGGGCGATAGGCCGTAGTAATACCATTACGGTAGTGTTCTTACGTGGAGCCGCGATTTCGCCTGACCCCCCGATCCCCGGAAATGCGCGCAATTCTGGGACCCGCGGTGATTTGGTGGACGCCCGATTAACCAAAGGTAGCAATTCTACGATATCGCATTCCTCGTTTACGCCCTGTTAGCGATCACCCAACTGGCATCGAGTCGCTGCCAGCCAGTTTGGAGATGGTGATATGCTCTCGACATATGCCAACGAGGATCAAGCGGCCTGGACCATGGTTGCCGGGGTCGGCGGCGCGGGCTGCAATGCGGTGGCTCGATTGATCGAACGGGCCACGCGAGACCTGAAGATCATCTGTGCCAACACCGATGCGCGCGCGCTCCGGTCAGCTCCGGCGCATCACCGGATGCAGCTCGGTCGCGTCCTGACAAAGGGGCTGGGCACGGGTGCCAATCCAGCACTTGGCCGTGCAGCGGCACAGGAAGTTCTCCCCGAGATTGTCGAGGCGATGAACGGTGTGAAACTGTGTTTCGTGGTGGCGGGCGTGGGTGGCGGGACCGGAAGCGGCGCGGCGCCGGTTGTCGCGCGGGCGGCGCGCGACATGGGCATCCTGACCATCGGCATAGTCATCAAGCCATTTGCCTTTGAGGGAAATCGACGTAACCGCGCGGCCGATGCGGCGATCCAGAAAATGGAGGAGTCATTCGACGCGCTGATGGTGGTCTGCAACGATAACTTGCTCCGCGTCGCGCATCCGGCCACCACGTTTCAACAGTCGCTGGCCTTTTCGGATTCGATTGTGGTCGACAGCATATTGGACCTGTCAGCGATGATCGAAGGACCGGCGCTGAAGCGCATTTCGGTTGCCGATCTGCGCTCGGTACTGGTGCCGGGTGGGCGCACCGTGATTGGTCACGGCAACCCTTGCCGCGGCAATAATCGCGCCGCACGCGCGGCCGAATCGGCCATGTCCAACCCCTTGCTCGACGATGTTGCAACCGGCGCGCGCCACGTGCTGGTCACGATCACGGGCGGGAGCGATCTGGGCCTGTTCGAGCTCGAGCAAGCGGTGGCGCAGGTGCGGGCGATGATTAGCCTGGATGCAGAACTAGTATGGGGGTCAGCGATTGACCCCGCGCTCGATGGGGTCGTTCGCGTCGGCATTGCGGCGGCGGGATTACCGCCGCGCGAATCGACGCAGCCTGCTCATCAGCTATTGGCGATGCCGCACCGTTCTTCTCGCGCGCCGATGATCGCTCCACCGTTGTGCGCCGCGAACGCAGCGGAACACGCCGCTGGGGTGCCCGAAAGCGTGCTGCTGTTCCCATCGGATATTGGCGACGATCGCGCCACCGCCGACCCCGAACCCGACCTCGAGCAGGATACGCTGGTCCTCGTCGAAAACTATCAGCTCGATCTGACGCGCGCCCGACGCCAGGTACGCGCCACGAAAATCTATTCCCGCGCTCATTCGCCGAGCCTGGTCGATCGCATTCACTTCGCCACGGTATCGCTCAAAAACCGCGTTCGTCGCGACGTCGATCGGATCGATGCGCTGGTCGCCGCGCGGGTCAGCTAAAGCGCATTGCAACAGCCTTGGTTGACCGATCCAATCGGGCAGACCCCGTTGATCTGTGCTGCCCGTGCCGCCGCGCCAAATCCGCCGCCCCGGTCTTCGTAAATCAATAGTTATCAGATGGTTAAATCGGCATATTCGTCGAACCCGTGGTTTTACGGTCTGCGCCTCGACAGCTAAACCCTGTATACAACAGCACAACGGGTATGCCGCGGCACTCGTGCACGTCGGGGTGGGGAGCAATCGTGCTGATGGAACGGATTCGTGAATTTCTGACGCCTGAAGCGGCCGAAAGCGAGCTGAGCCAGGCAATTGATCGCCGGGTGGCGCTGCGCAAAGCCGTGCTGTTTCGCGCGACGATCTATCCAATCGATGTCTTTTGCGATGCCCGCATCCGCGACGTATCGGCAACCGGGCTTAGGGGTGAAGCTGACGTCGAACTTGCGGTCGGCCAAACGCTTCACATCACGACCGATGAACGCGCATATCATGCGGGTATCGTCCGGTGGGTTCGCGATCGTGTGTTTGGCCTAGACCTCCCCAACGCGAAAACCCTTTTTGGTGACCAATCGAACGATGTCGAACATGGCGACCGCGAGGGCCAATATCCTCGCGCACCCAGAGCCAAAATGAACGCAACGGCCCGGCTTGTTGCGGGCCGTCCGCCCCGGCCGGCGACCGTTCGCAACCTGTCCGCCAGTGGCATGCTGCTTGACACGAGTCCCGGGATCAAGCCCGGCCAGCATCTTGTTGTCAGGGTTGGCAACTCCCCGCCAATCTATGGTCGTGCGCAATGGAGCAAGGACGCGAAAGTCGGCTTCAGGGCACAGCACCCGATATCGATCCTGTCGATCGTTAGCGCGGTCGGTCGAATGGCTTGCTCCCAATGTTCTCACCCTTTCCCCGCCGGCCCAGGGCACGCCCGCGCACGTGACCGAACGGGATTGGCGCCAGTACCTATTTCAAGGACCAAGGCATGACGATCGCGATTGATACCCCGGCATGCGTCGCATCGCCTGGTGCGCGACCATCGCTTGGCCGCGCGCAGACCCGGCGGCGCGCCGCAATCCAGCCCTACAAAATTCTCGATACTGCCCCCGAAGCGGCGTTCGACAATATCGCGACACTTGCGGCGCGCATCTGCGATGCGGAATCGGCAGCCATCAGCTTCATCGATGACCACCGCCAATGGTTCAAGGCGACGTGCGGCATCGACCAGCGCGAAACGCCGATCGGCGCGTCGTTTTGCGTCCATGCCATTGAACGATCCGATCTGCTTGTGGTCCGGGACGCGCGGCTCGACCCCCGCTTTGCCGATAATCCGCTGGTCACCGGTACCCCGAATATCCGTTTCTATGCGGGTGCGCCGATTCTGGCGCAGGATGGCACGCCCATCGCGTCGCTATGTGTTTTCGATCGCAAACCGCGCCCCAGCGGTCTGACCCAGCTTCAGGAAACGACGCTGCGGATCCTTGCGGCGCAGGTCGAGTCGCTGCTTGAATTGCGCTTGTCGATCATGGATCGGCAGGCGCAGCTCTCGCGGCAATCGGTGCTCGCCAAAGAGCTGCAGCACGTGGCCGATCATGATGTGCTGACCGGCCTGCCGCACCGCGGACTGTTCATCAAAAGGCTGGTTGCCGCGATGGAAGATGCCGACCGCAATGGGACCCGGGTTGCCCTGATGCTGGTCGATGTCGATCATTTCAAACAGATCAACGATTCGCTGGGGCATGATGTCGGCGATGCGTTGTTGTGCAGTTTTGCCGATCGACTTCGGTCGGTGGTGCGCCGAACCGATACGGCGGCGCGACTGGGCGGCGACGAATTTGGCGTCGTGCTTTCGCAGATCAGGCAAGACGGCGACTTGGCCAAGGTCATCACGTCGCTGAATGAACGCTTGCACCAGCCAATGGAACATCGCGGCCGTCAGGTCGAATGCCAGGCCAGCATCGGCGTTGCGATCTATCCCGATCACGCCAAGACGGCAGAAGCCCTGACCAAATGCAGCGATCTGGCGCTTGCAGAGGCCAAAAGAATGCGCGGTTGCGTCGAGACTTTTCACCCCGGCATGGTCGAAGAATTTCAGCGCGGCACGCAGATGCTGTCGATCGCCCGTGCAGGCGTCGAAGCTCGCCGGATTGTGCCGTATTACCAGCCAAAGATCGACTTGATTTCGGGCAATCTGGTTGGCTTGGAAGCGCTGGTTCGTTGTGAACGGGACGGCGGCATGCCGATCCTCCCGGAAATGTTTGCGCTGGCCTTTGCTGATCGCAAGCTGGCAGCAGCGATCGGCGCGCAGATGCTTGCGAGAGTGCTCGACGATGTCCGTGCATGGGTGGATCGCGGACTCGACTTCGGCCATGTCGCGATCAACAGCTGTGCTGCCGATTTCAGCGGCGATGATTTTGCGGAACGCCTCCTCAACGGCCTTAAGGCGCGCGATTTGCCTCCCGATCTCATCGAACTCGAGGTGACCGAAGGTGTTTTTCTCGGTCGTGGTGCCCATCACGTTAAGCGTGCTCTGACGATGCTGAGCGAGCACGGAATGCGGATCGCGCTTGACGACTTCGGCACCGGCTATGCCTCGCTCATTCACCTGAAGCAGTTTCCAGTCGATGTGCTGAAGATCGACCGGTCGTTTGTCGCCGGCATCGGCAAGAACCCTGATGATACCGCCATCGTCCGGGCGCTGATCGGCCTTGGCAACAGCCTGGGCATCGCCACCGTCGCAGAGGGTATCGAAACCGAGGCGCAAGCGGTGTTCGTCAGGGCACATGGGTGCGATATTGGGCAGGGGTTCTGGTACAGCACCCCCCAGCCCGCCCACCGCATACCAGAGCTGATCGCCAGCCTGCACCGCCAATCTTGTGCCGCGCACCCATCAATTGCGGCGGCCTGAACCGTGACCGAGGAAGGAGGGACATAATGGAGTCGTTACTGTATATCAGCCGAAGCGCGATGTCGCCGGACGAGTCCGAGAGCGAGATCAACAGCATCGTTGCGACGGCTGTCGCCCGTAATCCAGCGGCTGGATTGACGGGGGCGTTACTGTTCACGGGTACGCATTTCGCGCAGGTGCTTGAGGGCGAAAGCGAAGCGATTTACCGACTCATCACGACCATCGCCGATGATCCACGGCACGATCAGCTGAAGATCATCGCCCGCACGCCGCTGGTCGAGCGACGGTTTCCCGATTGGAGCATGGCCTATTTCGGCCCATCGCAATTCGTGACGCGGCACGTCACCCGGTTACTGAACAAACCGTCACCGATTGAATTTCGACGCGGCAGTGAATGGCTGACCGATTTGCTCAAGGAATTTTCTGCCAATCGGTCGTCCGCTGCGTGAAGAATCTTGCAGTTCCCAGACCGACATCGCGTCCTTGAAGGAAACCCAAAGACGTCCCCTTCATTGCTGTTGCACAGGTGAGGGTAAGCGGACGCTCGCCACGACACGTCTTGCGCCGAGTAAAGGAACGCTCGTTCAAGGTGCGGCGACCAGTATAGTTTGAACGTAAAGAGCCGAATGAAGGCCGGATGACCTTACCACAATTTCGCGCTCGCGTCTGAGTTGTTGCTCCCTGCCGCCTTGGTGTCACTTGGCGCGAGCGGCTTTCGCACCAGCGCGGGGAAACCGTCGGCCTTCAATGCCGCATTCGCAGCTGGAAGCCCTTCGGCCAGCGCCGTCTCCAGCGCCTTTAGCTGCACATCGAGCGCTGCCGACAATTCGGCGAAAACGGCGCGGGTGCCATCGGTGGGCGGCGCCTCGGCACTCTCGATAATGCCGATGAGCGCCGCAAGCTTGTTGTTCAGCTTTATCGGATAGTTGAGTGGGTCTTGTCGGCTCTGCATCTTCACCTGATAAATCTCAGCCTCGATCATCGACAGCTTGGCCATCAGTGCCGGTACCGGGGCCGGCACTGGCTTGCCGCGCTTGGTCAATGCATCGGCCTGGGCGCGGATGCCGCGCACCAGCAGCACGGCGTTGTTAGCGTCGTTCACGCGTGCCGTCACCGCTTGGGCAAGGTCGAAGCGCGCCTTCAGCGCATCTGGGGTCACCTGTACGCGCGGATCGGCGCCGATGGTGAAGGCCTGCTCCAACTGCTTGCCATCCACGACCAGCCGCGCGCGATAGTTGCCGGGCAATGCCCCCACACCGCCGTTCCCCGCCGCCCAGAAGATCATCCCCTCAAAGCTGATGTAGCCGGGATGGCGCATGTTCCAGGTAAAGCGGTTCATGCCCCGCTTCATCGTGGCTGTGGGTTTCTTGGCCGGGCCGTCTTCCTCATCGTCATCGCCGCCGGCGCTCGGCGCTTCAGTCTTTGGCGCGGTTGCGGCTGGTGCGCCCGGTTTTGGGGCAGGCAGCTTCGCGGCCTCCGCCTTGGCCGGCTCTTTCTTCGCCGTCTCGACCTTGCCCTCATAGCGCTGGATGAGCTTTCCGGCGCTGTCGAGAATCTCGATGGCCAGCATCTTTGGGGCGGTAGCAAGATAATAATCGATGGCCACGCCGGGATCGAGCCCGCGAAGCGCCGGTGCCGGTGCGAACAGCCGGGTTTCGGGCTTCATGCCAGCAGCGACCTGGCGCAACAAACCAACATTATCCATCACCCAGAAACCCCGGCCATGGGTCGCGATCACCAGATCCTGGCCCGACACGGCAAGATCGGACACCTGTACATCCGGCAGATTGGCCTGCAGCTTGTGCCACGCGACGCCGCCATCAAAGCTGACCCGCACACCCCGTTCGGTGGCGAGATAAAGCATGTCGGCGCGCGTGGTATCCTCACGAATGGAGCGCAGCATCTCGTCCGTCGGCAGCCCGGCAGTGATCGGCGTCCAGCTTTTGCCGTAATCGCTTGTCTTGAAACCGATCGGCGTAAAGTCGTCCATCAAGAACCGGTGCGCCACCACCCAGGCCGTGCCGGGGCGGTGGGGGCTGTCCTCTATCGTCGTGATCTTGGCGAACTTTGGCATCGCGGGTGGCGTAATGTTGGTCCAGGTCGCGCCGCCATCGCGGGTGATGTGCACCAGGCCATCATCGCTGCCGGCCCAGATTACGCCCTTTTCGCGCCGTGATGGCGCCAGCGCAAAGATCGTCGCATAGGTTTCGACGCCGGTCTGATCACGGGTGATCGGGCCACCCGAAGGCCCAAGTGTCGCCGGATCATGCGCGGTGAGATCGGGGCTCATCTTCTCCCAGCTCTGGCCCTGGTTGCGGCTGCGCCACAAATGCTGCGACGCTACATACAACGTGCCGGGGTCGTGCGGATCGAACGCGATCGGGAAGGTCCACTGGAATCGCTCGGCAATGTCACCCGCCGAATAGCCCATCGGATTGTCAGGCCGCACATTGATCACGCGACGCAGGCCGGTTGCATGGTCATAGCGGGTCAGCAAGCCGCCATAGCTGCCGGCATAGAAGATATCAGGGTGGCGCGGATCTGACACGACATAACCACTCTCGCCCCCGCCCGCCGCAAAGCCATAGGCACCGCCAAGCACATTTTCGTGGCGGTGGCCGCGCACCGGCACGCAGATGGTGGTGTTGTCCTGCTGGCCACCGCAGGCAAAGGCCGGTTGATGCCCGGTCAGGGACAGTCGATAGATCTGTGCAGTGGAGAAATCCTGCCGCGTCCAGCTGGTGCCGCCGTTCACGCTGACATTGGCGCCGCCGTCATTGGCCTCGATCATCCGCTGGTTGTTGTCGGCGGCGATCCACAGGTCATGATTGTCGCCGTGCGGTACCTTGATCTTCTTGGGGAAGGTTTTGCCGCCATCGTCGGAGCGGTGAAAATTGACGTTCAGCACATAGACCCGATCCTTGTCCTTCGGATCGGCCTCGATGCGTGTGTAGTAAAATGCGCGTTGGCGTAGATCGCGGCTGTCGTTGCGCTTTTCCCAACGCGCACCGCGATCGTCGCTGACATAAACCCCGCCGGCCGCCTCATGCTCGATGATGGCATAGACGCGGTTAGGATCAGCTGGCGATACGCTCACCCCGATCTTGCCGAGCAGACCATCCTGCGGCAGCCCCGGCGCGCGGCTAATCTCGCTCCAGTTGCTGCCGCCGTCCTCGCTCTTGAACAGGCCGCTGCCCGGCCCGCCGCTCGACATGCCCCAGGGCTTGCGCCAGGCTTCCCACAGGCTGGCATAAATGACGTTCGGATTGGACGGATCGATGCTGATATCTGCCGCGCCGCTCTTCGCGTCGCGATACAGCGTCTTGGTCCAGCTCTTGCCTCCATCCTTGGTGCGGAACACGCCACGATCAGGATTATCGGCACCGTAATGGCCAAAGCCGCCAACGAACACTGTGTCACAGTTCTTGGGATGGATGCGCACGCGACTAAAGTTGTGCACATGGGCCAAGCCGATCTTGGCCCATGTCTTGCCGCCGTCGCTGGTTTTCCAGACGCCGTTGCCGGGCAGGATATTGCCGCGCAGCTGCGTTTCGCCGGTCGTGGCATAGACGATGTCAGGGTTGGCCTCGCACACCGTAACGCCGCCGAAGGCCGCGGTGTCGACCTTGCCGTCGGTCATGGGTTGCCAAGATACACCGCCATCGACACTCTTCCATAGACCGCCGCCCGTGGCGGCAAACCAATATTCGTTGGGTCGCGCCACGCTACCCACAGCCGAGATTGAGCG
This sequence comes from uncultured Stakelama sp., assembly GCA_964649315.1. Taxonomy (GTDB): domain Bacteria; phylum Pseudomonadota; class Alphaproteobacteria; order Sphingomonadales; family Sphingomonadaceae; genus Sphingomonas. The sequence continues at coordinate 18,358 of CAZYOU010000014.1, forward strand.
CCCGCCCCGCGCGGGACCGATATTGCGCCACTTGAGGCCCCCGAAATACGCCTCCACGCCCGTTGCTGTTAGTGTCGGTGCCTTTGTCGGCTGCGCAAACCCCGTTGCTGCGCCCAGCACTGCGATCCCAGCCCCGGCTGCCAACCATATCGCCCGCATGTCGCATCCCCCTGTTTATTTGCGCCTTGTTATCAGTCCGGCTGCAGGCAGCAACCAGCTTCTCAACCGCCGACGGGGCTTGAAAGCAGTTTCAGGTTAAGCATCGGCGCTCGTTTGTCGCAGCCATCCAGCAATTTTTTGCGTCGACGTCATCCGGCGAGGGTGCTGTCAGTCTTGGGCAAACCTGTCACTCGACGATACAAATCGAGTTTTGGGTACATTAGCCAGGGGGTTAGCAATTGCTACAGCAGGTTTGCCACATTCCGCAAACTGAGCGGGAACGCCCGTAGAGCCATGCCCTTGTCCGCCGCCTAACAAGCCTAAGCACCGGACGTTGGCGCTAACGGTCGGATGCTCTGGCTCCAAAACTCCCAACCTCCCATTGGTCGCGTTTTGTATCCGCAAGCCGAACAAAAACTGCTTCCAGTAAGAATTCTGGCCCTTGCATCATTCCGCAATCTAATGCACTACATTACCCATTGTTCGTATGCTGTTGAGCGCCTTGCAGGTTTTAAATTCGGAGGTTTGAGATGAAAAAGCGACTTGCCGTTTTTGGCGTACTTACCCTCATGTCGTCGCCGACAGGCGCTGCCGCCCAGTCGGCGGAGCCACGTCCGGAAATGCTCGAGAAAATCGCCAAGATGATCACCGAGGCCGACCTGAACGGCGACGGCAAGACGTCGCGACGCGAACTTGACCAGCATCGCGCAGAGGTTTTTGCAAGGCTAGACCGCAATGGGGACGGCACTATCGATAGAAATGATCGTCCACGACTGCCAATTATGCAGCGCAAATATGATCCTGCTTTTAGGCAGGTCTCGTCGATTTTCGACCGCAATGACGACGGGCGCGTGACCTTTTCAGAGTGGAACCGTTCTGATCCCGACATTTTCGCCCTGCTCGACGCTGATGGCGATGGCATGATCACCCGATCCGAGCTCCCCGAGCCAAAGTAAGTCGGACACACTAGCCCGAGGGGAACGGCTGCCGCGTTGTCGGCGAAACTATCGGTTCAGCAGGACCCGAATCCTTGTGCGGAGCGCAGCAATTCACCGAATCGCTGCGCCCCACAAAGGTCGAGTTATTTGAGACGCGCGGCCAGTTGCGCCTCGATTTGAGCCAGCGTCACATAGCCGTCTTTGTCGGTGTCCAAGCTGCTAAAGCCGTACGCAATGCGGGTCATCCCGCCGTCCTTGGCTTCCTGCTGGGTCAACTTGCCATCCTTGTTCTTGTCGGAGGCTTTGAACTTGGTCCGCAGCTCGTTGAGCCGGTCCTGGTACATGTCGGCGTGCGCGGCCGGAGCGAGGAACATCGCCGCTGTGGCGAACAATGCGATTTTTGCAAAGGTCTTCATTGAGTTATCTCCTAAAAGGTTAAAGGCAAAACGTCAGGGCGGCCGCAGGACAATCGTGCGAAGGTCTTTCAACAGCGCCTGCCTACGTTCTATAATGCACTACATTAACTGAAGCCGAACGATCAACCGTTGACTGTCAGCGGCGGCATTAGTGCGTCGGATGGGCAAGCCCGGCGCGCTCGAGCCGCCAGCGAAGGGTGTCTATCCGGTCCTGCCCGAAAAAGGGCTCGCCGCGAAACACCATGGTCGGCACGCCCCAATGCCCGGCCGCATCAAGCGCCTGCTGGTTGCGCTCGATCTCGTCGAGGTGATCGCCATCGGCGATGGCAGCATCAAGCGTGGCAAGGTCCAGCCCTGCATCGGCGACCGCATCGTTGAGTAGGTCGCCCTGGTCCCACCCTTTGGTGCCGCCGAAGATGAGCGCGGCCACCCGGTCGGCCAGTTCCACACCCCGGCCCAAGCGATTTGCCTCAACCCCCAGCTTGGATAGACGGTAGATATAGGGCTGCTCCGCGGCGACCTTCATCGTCTTGAAATCCTGTACGATCGGGTCGGGGTCAGTTGGGAAGACAATCGGCCTGCCAAGCATTTCGCCGCGACGGGTGCTGTCCATCGCGATATAGCGCGGGGGCTTGCGGTTGGCAGGATCAAATAGCGCCTGCGGATTGCGCACCGCGAGCGGCAGCACGACGCGTAGCTGGACATCGACATCGAAATCGTCCTGTAGTGTTAGCAGATCCGCGGTGACCAGGCGCGAATAGGGGCTGCGGAAGGACCAATAGACGTCAACGATTTCCGGCATTTTCCCGCGCCTTCGTCATTTGCTGAAAACAAGGCCTTTGAAGTCACCTGACCGGCGCCATGCCTCGATGTGCCGGAAGAAGCCTTCGGCACCGCCCGGGTGACCTTGTGACCGGCGGAACTTCTCGCTCCAGCCCTGGCCCTCGTTGTTCCAGAAGCCGGGCGTGCAATCCGACGAGGTGATCATCGAAGGCGGCGCCGTCAGGATCAGCTTCACCCAATCCGATACGGCTTCTTGCGTGGGCTCGATCTCGGCATAACCACCTCGCTCGGCATGAGCGACGACCTGAGCAATGGTCGCGGCGTGATCGACAATGTTGTGCGGAATGTTCGAGACCATGTTGGCCCCCTGATTCATCTGCACCGCAAAGGCGTTGGGGAAGCCGTGCATGTGCAGGCCGTGGAGGGTCTGCAAGCCATCCGCCCAGTATTCCGACAGCATCTGGCCGCCGCGCCCCTTCAGGTCGAAGCCCGTCTTCAACTGGAAGTTGGCCCCATATTCAAAGCCCGAGGCGTAGACGATGCAGTCAACCTCATAGTGCTTGCCACCCACCACGAGCCCGGTTTCGGTGATCTGCTCAACCCCCTTGCCATCGGTATCGACCAGAATGGTGTTGGGAGCGTTGAACGCGGGGAGATATTCGTCGCTGAAGCAGGGGCGCTTGCACAGCTGCGAATACCACGGCTTCAGGTCCTCGGCGGTGTGCGGGTCCTTGACGATGGTAGCGATCCGGGTGCGGATCTCTTCCATCTTCTCGATATCCGCGTCCTCGAAGGCCGCCCGCACCCGCGCGGTGCTTTGCTGGCCGGGCGCGGCGCCAAATATCTTGCGCAGCTGCGCGAGGAGCCGGACCAGCCACAGCGGCGTGCCGCCTAGTGCCTTTTCGCGGATGCGGCGCGAAATCGCCGTCCAGCCGTCGTTGATCAGATCTTCTGAAGGAAGGCCACCGCCCATATTCTCGACGAAATTGTCCATCCAGCGCTTCTGCCAACCCGGCTTGGCGATGCCTTTGAACCACCGCGGATCGATCGGGTGATTGTTCCGCACATCGACCGAAGAAGGCGTGCGCTGGAACACAAAGAGTTGCTTGGCGGTCTTGGCCAGTTGCGGAATGCACTGCACGCCCGTAGCTCCAGTGCCGATCACGGCGACCCGCTTATCGGCCAGCTTGTGAAGCGGGGCCCCGTTCGCATCGCCGCCGGTATAGTCATAATCCCACCGGCTGGTGTGGAACGACTTGCCTTGGAAATTCTCGATCCCCGGAATGCCCGGCAGCTTGGCCACGTGGAGCGGCCCGGTGCCGATCGCGACATAGTTGGCGGTGAAATCGTCGCCCCGGTTGGTGGTGATCCGCCAGACCCGCGCGGCCTCCTGCCATTCGATACTGGACACTTCGGTGTGGAACAGGGCCTTGTCGTAAAGATCGTAATGCCGCGCGATCCGCTCGCAATGTCCGCGGATTTCGGGGCCGCGAACATATTTCTCGCTCGGCATATAGCCGGTCTCTTCGAGCAGCGGCAGGTAGATCATCGCCGCCGTGTCGCAGCGCGCCCCGGGGTAGCGGTTCCAGTACCAGGTGCCGCCGACGCCGCCGGCCTTGTCGATCAGGCGGAAGCTGTCGATCCCCGCTTCCTTGAGCCGTGCGCCGACCACCAGGCCCGACATGCCCGCCCCGACAAACGCGAAGGTAACATGGTCGGCCACTGGCTCGCGTTCGATAAACGGGGTGTAGGGATCGGTGGCAAGGGCGGCGAACTTGCCCGAAAGCCGCTGATATTGATCATTGCCCTCGGGGCGCAGCCGCTTCGCGCGCTCGGCTGCGTATTTCGCCTTGATGTCAGCCTTGTCGAGCACCGTTGTCATTATGCACGTCCTTCACCTGATCCGACCGCCGCACCGGATCACCTGCCATGTGTGGGCAGGCGTCGCTCCGTGGCTGGGTGCGGCAAGCGGCTGCGTGCATGCGCATCACCGCCGCTGCGATACCGGTGATTTAATGCATGACATTAGGTTGTCAAGTCAGCAGGGTGATGACCGTCGTTAAGCGGGGGCGCCAAGATAGGCTGCAAGACAGGTCGCCGCTTCGCTGACCGCGGCTTCCACCGGCGGGGCGGTTCCCGCCTCGACTCTGGCGGCATAATCGGCCGCCTGGACCAGCGAGATCATAAAGCAGTGGCGCATCCGCGACCCCAGCGTATCGAGCGGAACGCCTGGAAGGCAGGCACACAACTGTTCGCGCAGACGCACAAGGCTTTGTGGGCCCGCCTCCGCGATCAGCTGCGAATAATCAAATCGCGGATCCGTGGCGAACTGCAGGCAGAAGCTGACATACATCCGGCCACTTTCTTCAAGGCACGCCTCAACAAAGGGTCCGATCGCCGCTTCGATAAGCGCAACCAGCCGTCGATCCGGATCGCTCTCGTCAACGTGTTCTAGGCGCTGCGCACGTTCTTCTTCAATCTCGCGATAACGCCGCGCAAAGACTTCCTTGATCAGGCTCTCGATGCTGCCGAAATGATAATGCACTGCGCTGGGATTGCGCGCGCCGGCATCGGCGGTGATCATTTTAACCGAAACCGACCCGAGCCCCTTTTCCGCAATCAGCCGCTCGGCTGATCGCAGCAATTCGGCCTTGGTGTCCTGACGGCTTGAAACTTCCATAACACTCGCTAGTAATGCCACGCATTAAAATGGCAATGCCGGACCTATCATTGTTTAAAGAGAGATAGCAAGTCGTGGGCGATTTGTAAGGACCGGCATCAAGGCTCTGGGGGAGAGCGTCTGTGAATGATGCCGATCGCGGCACTGCCGCCGAGAAGTTGCTTGCTCGCACGCAGCCGCCGCTCGGGCGCTGGACCAAACTGGCCTTCGGCTTTGGCGCGGTCGCACCGGGAGTGGCGACCGGCGGGATGGAGTTTTTCCTGCTGATCTACTACAGCCAAGTAGTAGGACTGGATGCAAGGCTGGTCGGTCTCGCGATCCTCGTCGCCTTGATCAGCGATGCGATCAGCGATCCCATTGTGGGCTATTGGTCGGACAATTTCCGCTCACGCTGGGGGCGCCGTCACCCGATGATGTATGCCTCGGCCATCCCGGTGGCGTTGAGCTTCTTCCTGCTATGGTCGCCGCCTGAAGGCGCGAGCCAGACCGTGCTGTTCTGGTATCTGCTGGTGCTGGCCGTGATCGTACGTACCGCGATCACCTTCTATCGCACCCCCTCGGCTGCGCTTACCCCCGATCTGACGCCCAATTACAGCGAGCGCACATCGCTTATCAGCCTGCGCTATTTCCTCGGCTGGACCGGGGGCAACGCGGTGTCGGTGTGGATGTTCTTCGTCCTGTTTCCGCGATCGAAGACTCCGGAAATCGCGGATGGCCGCTTCAATCCCGAGGCCTATCTTACCTATGGCGTCGTCGCGGCCGTGGTGATCCTGCTGTCGATCCTGATCGGATCGATCGGGACCCATTCGCGCATCCCCTACCTCACATCGGCACCGCCCAAACGCCGTTTCACGCTCAAGCTTATTTTCGGCGAATTGTTCGAGACGCTGTCGAACCGCTCGTTCCTCGCGCTCTTCGCGGGCGCGATGTTGTTCGGCATTGCGGCGGGATTGAGTTCGGGTATGTCGCTTTATTTTTTCACTTATTTCTGGTCGTTCAGCCAGATCGAAACAGGCCTGGTGTTTCTCGGCACCTTTGCGGCCGCGCTGATCGGCTTCGTGCTCGCGCCACTGGTCTCGCGCCGGTTGGGCAAGAAGCGCGGGGCGATCATCGTTGGGTTGGTCGCCTTTCTCGGCGCACCGCTGCCGATCGTCCTTCGGTTGATGGGGCTGCTGCCGCCTAATGACGATCCCTTCGTGTTCTGGTTCGTGCTGACAGCCCAGGTGATCGATGTCGGCCTGATCATCTGCTTCCAGATCCTGTTCGCCGCGATGCTCGCCGACTTGGTCGAAGACAGTGAGGTCAAGACCGGGCGGCGATCAGAGGGCGTCTTTAACGCGGCCGAGACGTTTGTCGACAAGTCGGTGCGAGGCCTCGGCGTGATGGCGGCGAGTGCGGTCCTGACGTTCGCCGCCTTGCCGACCGGCGCCAAGGTCGAAGAGGTTAGCGCCGACACGCTGTGGTGGATGGGCGCCGCTTACGTGCCGCTGGTGCTGACGTTATGGCTCAGCATGATCGCCGTGATCGCGCATTACCAGATCGATGAGGCCAAACACGCTGATAACCTGCGCCAGCTCGGTCGCTGAAAACCCCGCGGCTGCTACTCCGCCTGGACGGCGGCGACCACGCGTTCGATAGCCTCGGCGATCTCGACCGGCACTTCTTCCTGCAAAAAGTGCCCGGCCTGCGTCTCGGTGACCCGCGCTGCGGGGTACATCGCCTTCATCGTCGGCAGGGCGCGCGCAAGGATCGGATCGCGCATGCCCCACACGATTTCGGTCGGCACGTTCAGCGTTTCAGCATAGGCCTCGATTTCGCTCATCGGTTTGGAGGTTGGGTGATCGGGACCCGTCGGCACCATCCGCATCAGCGCCAGCGGCCCCTTTTTGTTGCCGCTGTCGATCACCGGGCGCTTGTACAGCGCAGCCACCTCGGGTGGCATTGACGCTGGATCGCCCTGCGTCTCGTGCAGTCGGTCAAAGATCGAAACGACATTCTCCAACAGAATTTCGCCCACGATCGGGGTGGCGGCAATGGCGTGCGGGCGGGAGAGCTCGAACTTTTCCTTGGGCGCGGTCCAGCCCGTATTCAGAACGACCATCCCCTTGAGCAGTTCGGGCGAGCGCATCAGCGCGCCGAGCCCCACGGCCCCGCCCCAATCCTGCCCAACATAGACGACGCCGCCCAGGTCCAGCTTGCGCAGTGCAGCGTTCATCCAACGAATGTGGTTTTCCAGCGTGTGCGCGCGGGCCGGGACCTTGGTAGAAAAGCCCAGGCCGACCATGGTCGGCATGATCAACCGCATTTGATCGGTCGGGAGTTCCCGCCCAACCTTGCGATACAACAGGCCATTGGTGGGGTTGCCGTGCTGGAGATAGACCGGGAAGCCCGATCCGGCTTCCAGCACGTGAATCTTGATGCCCGGTTCGACCTCGATCAGGTAGCTTTTATAATCCCTTGGCAGCGCTTGGTCCGCATAGTCGGGGAGCGGGAAGGCTTCGAAAATGCCCGATGCGGTGGCGACGGTTCCCGACCCTTGCGGTGTCACCACAGATCCGCCGCGCGTGATCCAGAACACGCCGATCATCCCCAGCACCAGCAGGACAGCAAGGCCGATCAGCAACTTCATCATCATGCTCAGCGCTCCAAAACCCTCAAAACGCGCCCCTCAGGCAGCAATAATGCGATATATTAAATGCGCGGATAGCACCAGCCTGAAAGACGATCAAGGCTTGCGCGGCTTCGCAGCGCTGCGCGAGGCTAGAAACAACAGGCCAACAAAGACCAGTTCTGGGACGAAGCGTTCAGGCAAAAGCGGTGCCCCATGGGCGGCAGCGGCGACGATCCGCCCGACCGCCATGAACCCCAGGATCAGCATCGGCGGACCATACCAGATGCGGTCCTTGCGGATCAGCGCGAGCGCCAGACACACAGAAATGGTCAGGCCCCATCCTGACAGGGCCCCGATCATCGAGCTCAAGGCCAACCCGCCGTCCGGCACGTCAAGGCCCCAGAATCTGGCAGCGCGTCTGGGATTGACCAGCCACATGATCCCCTGAAGGCCAAAGATCGCGGCCAGCAGCAGCGGCGGCAGTTGGGCGAGGTATCGGAGAAACTTGGCCATCGTCACGCTCAGAATGACTTGCGCAACGTGGCGCCGAAGGTGCGCGGCTGGCCGGGTGCGCCGTTGAAAGAACCTGCCTGCGCCAATGCTGGGGAGGCGAAAACGAGATACTGATCATCCAACAGGTTGCGCGCCCACAGCGACACGGCAAAACCGCTTTTCGTCCGGATACCCAGAGAAGCGCTGATCAAATTCTGCTCGCGCGTGTAATCAGTCGCAGCGATGATTGCCTGCTGGACCGGATCGTCGAAGAAGGGCGAATTGCCGATATGTTGCCAGTCGGACCGGACAAAGGCATTGAGACTGCCGATCGTGAAATTGTAATTGGCCGCCAGGTTGAACTGGGTTCGGGCAATGCCTTGGGGCTGCTGACCCGAGATATCGACCCCGTTACCGAAATTGGGGAAAGAATCATAAACCGGATCAAGGAAGGCCGCGCCACCTGACAGGATAAGCCCCCTATACGGGTTCCAGGTGAAGTCGATCTCCACACCAAAAGTGGACTGCTCGGCCGCATTGGCCAGGACAAAGCCCTCATTAGTGAAGACATTGGTCTGGAAGTTCTTGATGGTCTGATCGAACACGGTGAGGTTGAATGCCAATGTGTCAAACGCAGCCTTGATCCCCAGCTCATAGACCGCCGCATCCTCAGGGCCAGCCAGCCGGGTGCCCGCTGAGAGGTTGGTCAGGTTCAACCCCGCATTGGTGATCGGCGAGGCGGGTGTTGCGAACACGACCCGCTGCGTTGGTCGATCAAACACGGGATTACCGGACGCAAAGTCTGCCGGGAACGGACGGCTCTGGCGGGAGAGGTTCCAAGAAGACGCCTTGAAGCCGGTCGCATAAGACGCATAGACATTGATGTTGTTGGTCACCTTATAGGCCAGCCGCGCGGTGAAGTCGGTGCTATGGTCGCGGCTCATCCCGTTTTCGACCGCGTTGGGAAAGCCGAGGAAAGGCGGAGACAGCTGCAAAGCGCGCAGCGCGTTGAACGGATTGTTCGGACCCTGCGCGGCCGCCAGCGCCTGCTGTTGGAGCTGCGCATATAGCTGCGCATTCCGCTGCACGAACGCCCCAACTGCGGCGGGATTGGCCACATTGACGCCCCGCGCCGTCAGAAGCTGCCCGATGATTGCGGTGTAGCCCAGCTGGTCGAGATTCTGGTTCGACAACGCATCGGTGCTCACGGCGTTGAATCTGACCTGCTTTTCGTCGTCGGTGTAACTGATGCCGAAGGTTGCCGTCAGCCGTTCGGTGATATTGAAATCAGCCGAAGCGAAAATCGACCAAGCCTGGTTGTTCTGCCGGCCGGCATCGGTGATCCCCTGGCCCGCGCCAGCCAGGGTGGGCGGTCGGGTCCCAGTGCTCTGGGTGATGAGGTTTTCAAGATTGGCAAAGACCTGCTGGCCCCCTGCCACCAAGCCCAGATAGTTGCGATAACCCGCGCCATTGATCAGCTGGTTCGCAACGTCGAGCTTCTCATCGAAATAGAAACCGCCGATCAACCAGTCGATCCGATTGCCTGTGCCCACCGATTGCAGGCGGATTTCCTGGGTGATTGTTTCGATCTCGCTCTGCTGGCCGACCGTCCTGAAAAGCGCCAGGTTTGTGGCGTCGGCGTCGAAATCGGATGCGTTCTTGTTGCTTCGAAATGCGGTGATGCTGGTTAGCGCGCCAAAGCCCAGATCGACATCGCCTTGCAACGATATACCCGCATTCTCGATCTCGTTGACCGGGGGAACATCATAGAAAACCCTGTACGAAAAAGGGTCCTCCGAAACGAACTGTCCGCCCGCCGCGCGGATATTGGCGCCGGTTGGCCCTTCGATCAGATTGGTGATGCCGCAGCACCCCTCATCAATCTTGTCATAGTCGCCGATCAGCCGGAAGCTGATGTCGGATGAAGGCTGCCACAAAATGTCGCCGCGCGCGCCCCAGCGGTTGCGTTCATTATAATCGGCTCCAGTACCGAGATCCTGGAAAAAGCCATCACGCCGGTTGAAATTGCCCGACAATGACGCAGCGAGATTATTGGTCAGCGGCCCGGTAACATAGCCGTCGACACGTTGCAGGCCATAATTGCCGACCCCGATTTCGATTGCGCCCCCTAGATCGAATTGCGGTTTGCGCGTTGTGACCGAAATGACCCCCGCGGAGGCGTTCTTGCCAAACAGCGTCGACTGCGGCCCGCGCAGCACCTCGACCCGTTCGAGATTGGGCAGGTCGGAAATTGATGCCGCCGAACGCGAGCGATAAACGCCGTCGATGAAAACCCCGACCGAAGGCTCAAGTCCGATCGCGTTCTGGCCATTACCGAAGCCGCGAATGAGGAAGGTCGTGTTGCCCGACGTTTGTCCCTGCCGCACGGCCAGCGAGGGGACGAGCGTTTGCAGATCGAGCAGATCCTGGATTTCGGCGCGTTCGATTTCCTGGGAACCGACAACCGAAACGGCGACCGGCGTGTCCTGCAGGGTTTTTTCGCGTTTCGTGGCAGTCACCACGATATCAGGGATCCGGGACGCTCCGTCTTCCTGCATGGGGTCGGTGGGTGCCTGATCCTGAGCGTGAGCCGGCGCGCTGAGGCCGAACAAAAGCGCTGGGAATGCCACGCTGAGGTTCAACCACCCACGATATGTAACGATCGGATTTCTCCTCTGAGCTTTGCGCAATGTTCCCTCCCCATGTCTTGAGTAGCCATTCTAATGCGGCGTCTGATCGACTACATTAATGCTATACATTATTTTTCTGTCTGCAAGAGTGGAGTTGCACTGGGGTGACAAAGGCGGGGACAGCCACCTCGACGATGCCCGGAACGACGGGTTGCCTCCGCTAATACAATCAATTAATTTGGTGAGAGAAACGCTGGCGAGTGAGACGCAGAGTCGTCCAAGCAACCCGGGTTAGGCACTTTCATCACGCGTGAAAGAGGGGCACAAGATGTTGAAAAGAGCTGGGATCATCGGGCTTGTCGTGGTGCTGGTGATTGGCGCGGTGGCCTGGTTCAACCGTGCGGTGATCATCCAGACCATTGCGCTGAACCGCGCAAAGGCGAACCGGATCGATGCTGGACCGACCCAGACTGTCCCTTGGAACAAAGGGCCCGCTGATGCGGCCGCACCGCTCGCCCAGCGGCCGCCCAACATTGTCTTCATCCTGCTTGATGACCTGGGCTATAACGACATCACCACCTTTGGTGGCGGCATTGCCGGGGGAAGGGTGCCCACGCCCAATATCGACAAGCTGGCAGCCCAAGGCGCAATCTTTTCGCAGGCTTATTCGGGCACCGGTACCTGCGCGCCCTCACGCGCAATGCTGATGACGGGGCGCTATCCCACGCGCACCGGGTTCGAATTCACCCCGACGCCCGACGGCATGACCAATGTGCTGGCCGCCTTCGCGTCAGGGCGTCCGCGAGCCGACCTGCCTAAGCTCGAGGTCAATCCAGAAGTTAATGACGAGGACTTGCCGTTCCGGAACAAAGGCCTGCCGGGATCCGAAATCACCATCGCCGAGCTGCTCAAGCAGCGTGGGTATCATACCGTCCATATCGGTAAATGGCATCTCGGGAACAGCCCACAGTTCCTGCCCAACGCGCAAGGCTTTGATGAGAGCCTGCTAATGCACAGCGGCCTGTACCTGCCCGAGGACGATCCGAAAGCGGTCAACGCGCGGCTCGATTTCGATCCGATCGACAAGTTCCTGTGGGCCGCGCTCAGCTATGCCGCGTCGTTCAATGGCGGCAAACCTTTCAAGCCGGGTGGCTACCTTACCGACTGGTGGACCGACGAGACGCTGCGGGTGATCGAGGCCAACCGCCACCGCCCGTTCTTCCTGCATCTCGCGCACTGGGCGCCGCACACGCCGCTACAGGCGACCAAGGAGGATTTCGAGGCGGTCGGCGAATTTGCGACGCATCGGGAGCGGGTCTATGCCGCGATGATCCGCGCGGTGGATCGCAGCGTCGGCCGGATAATGGCCAAGCTCGACAAAGAAGGGCTGGCGGATAACACCATCGTGGTGCTCAGCAGCGATAATGGCGCACCCGGTTACATCGGCATCCCCGAAGTCAATGCGCCGCTCCGGGGCTGGAAGGTCACCCTGTTCGAAGGCGGAATCCGCGTGCCGATGTTCGTCAAATGGCCACAGCGGATCGCCCCCGGCACGGTCGTTAAAACCCCGGTCGCGCATGTCGACCTGTTTCCCAGCCTCGCTGCTGCCGCGGGCGTGCCCCTGCCGGGCGACCGGGTGATCGACGGGGTCAACTTCATGCCCGCCGCTACCGGCACCGGTCCGCTCAAGCGCAAGGATGATGCAATTTTCTGGCAATCGGGTGCCTATCGCGTTGTCCGCGCGGGCGACTGGAAGCTGCAAGTGGACGGCAACCAGAAAAAGCTCTGGCTGTTCAACCTTGCCGCTGATCCAGGTGAGCGACAGAACCTTGCGACCCAGCAGCCCCAGAAGGTCGCCGAACTGAAGAAGCTGCTCGCCGCGCATCACGCCAACGCCGTGCCGTCGCTATGGCCGCACAGCCTGATCAGCCCGGTCGTGATCGACAAGACACTCGACCAGGCTGTTGCGAAAGGGGATGAATACATCCTCTGGCCTAATTGAGGCAGGCGCGCAAAGGGGCGAGCGAACAGCGCAGGATCGCGCCGGTCGGTTATTGGGGGAACCGAGGATGAACATTGTGCTCACGGCCCTGGCCGTCATCGCCGGGCTTATTGTGCTTGTCATCATCGCGGCCGGGATCATCGGGCTACGGCAGCCATCGCGGGGCATCTACCGGCATGACACCGTCATCTTTGCAGCGCTGCGGCAGGATGATCCCGCCCGGCGATTCAATGCCGAAGACGCCTTGTGGACATCATCGGCACTGTTCACGCTGATCGGTGAGGGCGAAGCCTATTGGACCGACTACGCGATCCTGCCCCCCGACACGTCGGCCCTATCCTGGCTCAAAACCCAGTCCGGCCTGTCGGACCTGTTTATGGCCGAGGTGGAATTAACCCCGGTGCCCGCGCTTGTCCCCGGTATGCTGCGCTTGCAGCACCTGCTTGGGTTGACCCGCTGCCCGACTGGTCCCTTGCCGACGATGCTCGATAGCATCGCGGGGCGACGCGAATTGCTGCCGACGATGGAGGCGATCGCGCAGGCCCAGACGCTGGCCCCAGACGCGCCGGTCGCGATGATGAACTTCCTCGAATATCATGCGCTGGCGAAGGGCGACGCTGCAGACGGTCGCGCTGCCTATCATCGCTATGGCCGTGAAGCCTTCAAGGCAGTCCATGCCGTGGGCGGGCAGTTCCTGTTTGCCGGCCGGATTACAGCCATGCTGGTCGCCCCGCGCAGCCCGGGGTGGCAGGGCGACTGGGATGATCTTGCGGCGATGATCTACCCGGATCCGACCGCGATCTTCGCCATGGAGCATCTCCCAGCTTATCGCCGAGCGCTCGGCGAACGAGACGCAGGCCTGAAGCGCACCCGCGTGATTGCGACCCGAGCCTATTAAGCGGCCCGGCGTCGTCGGACCAGCGCGCGGATCGCGCGCAGCATCAGCCAGATCGCCGCGACGATCACCAACAGGATCCCGCCAAGCATACCATAAAGCCAAGGATAATTGCCGAGCAGCCGAGTGGTGCTGTTTCGGATGACCTGGGCCATGGAATCGTAACCCGCCGGCATTTCCAACACACCCACGCGCTGGGCATAGGCGTTGTATTCTGCAAGCAGGCGCTGCCTGATCGCCGGCGCGCGGGCGGTGAGATCGGTGGTCTCGCCCGGATCGCGCGCGATGTTGTAGAGCCGCCATCGGCCATCGCCGACCGGCAAGACGCTGCGGGTGATCTTATAATCGCCGAGATAGAGTGCCGCATTGCCTGATACCTCGACAGCGCGGGCCTCGTCTTTGCCATAGACGCTCTCAACCTCGCCGTTGAGCACCGGGAGCAGACTGCGCCCCGTCATCGGCTTGCCAGCGCTCGCCCCGGGATTAACGTCCAGCCAATCAAGCACCGTCGGGGCAATATCGGAGATCATTGCCGGGCTGGTGATGCGCTGTGATGCGATGCCCGGACCGGCCACGATCAGCGGCACCCGGATCCCGCCCTCGGTGGCATAGAATTTGAACCAAGCGCCCGGCGTCGCGGCAGCAGCGGCCCATTCGGGACCGATAAAGCCCCAATGTCCGGGTCCGCCCATGGTCTTTGCGCCGATGTCATAACCGGTCAGCCGGTGGAAGGCGGTCAGGCTGGGGGTGTCGTCTCCGCGCGAAGGCTCTGGCCCATTGTCGGAGGAGACGATGAAGATCGTGTTGTCATATTCGCCCTTCGCCTTGAGGTGCTGGATGAGCCGCCCGATGTGGAAATCCATCGCCTCCAGCATCGCCGCATTCACCTCCATGCGTGCGGCATACAGGGCACGATCCTGGTCAGACAGGCTGTTCCACCGGCGGAAATCCGGCGGCAGGGCGGCCAGCGGTGCGCCCTTGGGGATCAGGCCCAGCGCCTGCGCCCGTTGGTGGCGCTCCTTGCGCAGCGCCTCCCAGCCTTTGTCATATCGGCCCTTGTAGCGGTCAATGAACTCCTGCGGCGCCTGCACCGGAATATGGACCGCCTGGAATGGGATATAGGCAAAGAACGGCTTGGCGGGATCGGTTTCAGAGAGGTACTTGATCGCGGTGTCGACGATAAAGCGCGAGGAATAGAAGTCTTCGGGCAGGCTGGCCTCCACCCCGTCCTCGAACCACGGCGCGTCCTTGTAATAGGGGATATAGGACCGGTCATCCCAATTGTCCGCACCTGAGGCCGCCAGCGCGAAGCTGCGGTCGAATCCATGGGCCTGCGGCATCTCGCCGCGCTTCTCGCCCAAGTGCCACTTGCCTGCCATCACAGTACGATAGCCTTGCGCCCGCAGACGGTCGGCGAGGGTCAGTATCCCCGGCTCAAGCGCCATTGTATAGCCCGGCTTGCCCTTTTGCTCCTTCGGCAGAACTTCGGGAATGGTGGCGACGCCGGTCAAGTGAGCGTCCATCCCCGTCAGCAGCATCGCGCGCGATGGCGAGCACAAGGGAGAGGCGCGATACTGCGTGAACAGCGCCCCGCGCCCGGCCAGCGCGTCGATGTTCGGGGTGCGCGCTTCGCCGCCATAGGCACCAAAATCCATCAATGCGACGTCGTCAGCGAGTATGACAACGACATTGGGGCGCTTGTTCGCCGTATCGGCAGGTCCGGTCGCCCCGACGAGCGCGGCAATCGCGAGGAAGGGCAGCAGCAGTCTTGATCGCAATGTCCGCATGCCCGTTTCCTCCAGATTAAACGCCCGGGGCTCCGCCTACCGTTTGGCTTTCGACCCGCGCGCAAGCACGCGGCTTGCGGTGATCAGCGTGGTGCCAATCACGAGCTCGATTGCCACCATATGCGCGAGGAATGAGGCACCGTGAAACAGAAACGCATTTGTTCGGTATGCAGCGGCGCCTAGGATCAGCACCGCCGCAGCGATGAACCACGGTCGCTCGCGCGTCATCAGCGCCAGCGCGGTGAAGGTGGCAGCGCCCAGAAACAGCGCTCCGATGTCCATCTGACTGCTCAAGCCAGCGCCCGTCAACAAGGGCATTTCCAGCACCCTCGCTGCGCGTTCCGGGACGATCAGCCAGAGCGTCGCGTTGGTGGCCATGAAAAGCGCAATGACGACAACAAGCGCGAGCAGAATTGACCGACCAACGTTCATCCAAACTCTCCTGCTCCCGAATTAATGCAGTACATTTTTGCCGCCTATTGTGTCAATGGATGCCCGACGATGCGACAATGGGTCGCAGACGATTGGGGCGAATGACTCATATCGGCATGATACATGTCATATAATCAGTGGCTCCCCGCATGCGATGGGGATTATGGCGAGCGGTGAAAGGCAGGGTCGGCAGAAATGATCCAATCGGCGGCTAACATCAGGCGCGGGATCGAGCATGCAGGGTCCGTTCCCGATGGTCGCCGCGATCGAGCAATCGGGTGTCGACATCGTGCAGCGCAGGGGCCTGTGATGAAGCGCGTGCTCCTGCCGTTGCTGCTGGCCGTCTCCGCCTGTGGCGAGGCGCCGCAGCAAGACACGTTCAAACAGGCAGCGTCGGCCTGCACCGGACTTGCCGAATCCAAAATGGTCTGGATCAAAGGCGGCCGCTTCACGATGGGCGAGGATGGCCGCTACCCTGAGGAGGGACCGGCGCGCGAGGTCGAAGTCGCCGGCTTTTGGATGAGCCAGACTGAAATTACCAATGCTCAGTTCGCCGCATTTGTCGCGGCCACCGGCTACCGTAGTGAGGCGCAGCGCGATCCGCCCGCACTGCCCGGTGCCCCGTCCGAGATGCTCCAGCCGGGTTCGGCGGTGTTCCGGGTGCCCACCCCCGACAATCGCAACTGGTGGGCTTGGGTGCCGGGGGCAAACTGGCAGCATCCCTCAGGCCCCCAAAGCACGATTGCCAAGCGTGACCGCGATCCGGTGGTGCAAGTCACCTATAACGATGCGCTCGCCTATGCTCGCTGGGCAGGACTAAGCCTGCCAACCGAGGAACAATGGGAATTCGCGGCGCGCGCCGGCGGGGCCAGCTTGCCCGAACCCAAAGATATCTCGGGCAAACCGACCGCCAACTATTATCAGGGCGTTTTCCCTGCCCGCGACCTTGGCGAAGACGGGTTTACCCGCCGCGCGCCGGTCGGCTGTTTTCCCGCCAACGCCTATGGGCTCCACGACATGATCGGCAATGTCTGGGAATGGACCACGAACCAAGCTCGCCCGGGCCAGCCGGTTAATGTGATCAAGGGCGGCTCCTATCTGTGTGCCGCCAATTATTGCGCGCGTTACCGTCCCGCCGCGCGACAGTTCCAGGAACGCGACCTCGGCACTGACCATATCGGCTTCCGTGTGGTCGACAACACGCGGCCCGCACCGCGCTAGGCAGGCCTCACAACAGCTTGCGGCGATCAATGGCTTTGCTTGCCGGTGGAAGCGAAAACAACATCCCGTCTTCACCGACCACGATCTTGCCGCCGAACCGCGCGGGCGCATCGCCAAGGAAGGCGGGGTAGAGATAGGCGAAGGGCAGCGGCGGGACGAGGTGCGACAGCACCAGCATCTTCGCGCCCGCTGCCTGTGCGCTTTCCGCAGCCTGTTCAGGCGTGGCGTGATAATCCTCAATGTCGGTGAAGATCTTGGCAGTGTTGGCATTACCCTGCGCCGCGAAAGCCGACCCGACCTCCTTGAGCATCCGCGGCTGCAAGGCATCATGGACAATCAGGTCGGCTCCCTTGCAGGTGGCAATGAGGTTGGCAGATTTGGCGGCGTCACCGCTGATGCACACCGCGCGCCCTTTATAGTCGAAGCGATAGCCGACCGCGGGCTTGATCGGATCGTGATCGACCTTGAACGCCGTCACGGTGAGGCCGCCGCCCTGCATCACGATGGCGGTGTTCCCCGGAATGGTGAAAGGCCGCGCCGCGGCCCCGCCGCCGCTTGGCGGCACGACCTTTTCGCCATGATGCGCAATCCGGTAGCTGTGATCGAGCGTATAGGCCGCATTGAAGCCCGCGACGACCTGCTCGACGCCTTCGGGACCATAGACGGGTAGTGGGGCAGTGCTTGAGCCGCGGGTCCAGTGGTACAGCATCAGCGGGCCGATCCCGTCGATATGGTCCGAATGGAAATGGGTGAGGAGCAGCGCATCAACCTTGCCGGCGCTAATGCCCATCATGTTGAGGTTGCGATTGCCGTTCTCGCCCATGTCGACCACCAGCACCTGGTCGCCTGCGATCACGACATTGCAGGGCCCGGCGCGCCGCGGATTGGGCATGGGTGAGCCTGTGCCGCACAGCCCGATGTGAAGCCCGTCTTTTAGGCTGGCCAGTTGATCACGCCCCGGCACCGCCTGCGCCGCGCGCTGAAAGAGGGCCTGTCCGATATGCTGTTGGAACAAAAAAGCTGAAGCCACGACAATGGCCGCAACAACCAAAAGCCCGAGCCCGATTCGCTTCATTGTCATCTCCCTCGGGCAAGCTATTGCCGTAATCGATGACATTAATCAATTGCTTCTAGGTGCGCTGCGTTGGGTGCTGTCAGTCTTGTGCGAACTCGTCTCTCGACGATGCAGCTCGGGCTTTGCGCGCGGCGCTCAGCTGGCGAGCGATTGCCACTCGGCCAGGGCGGCTGAGCGACGTTCTTTGAAGGTTTGGCGATCGACGATGTGGCGTTCAAGGTTGAAGTGATTGTGGACGTTGGCGTGGACCGAGGCGAACTTTTGTAGCGTCTTCATTCGCCGGAACCGGAGCATCGCGCGCTCCCTTCGTCGGAAGGGTAGATGACTGTTTTCGGCCCGGTTGTTCGCCCATCGACCAATCTCGCGACGATCCAAATTTCCCAGTTCGCGCATCGCGGCGGGGTAGGATTTGAGCCCGTCGGTGACAATTGTTGCAGCCGGGCCGTGACGCTTCAGCGCCTTCTTCATGAAGGCGAGCGCCGCTGATTTGTCTCGCTTTTTGGTAACGTAACTCTCGACGATCTCGCCCTTGTGATCGACAGCCCGCCAGAGGTAAACCATCTCGCCATTCAGCTTCACGTACATCTCATCCAGGTGCCATTTCCAATGGCGAAACCCGCGCATCCGACTGATCCGTTGCCTCCGAATGTCGCCGGCAAACATTGGTCCAAACCTGTTCCACCACATCCGCACCGTCTCATGGCAGATGTCGATGCCGCGTTCGAAAAGCAGATCCTCGACATTTCGCAGCGACAGCGGGAAGCGCACATACATCGGCACCACCAGCCGGATCACCTCGGGCGACGACTTGAATCGACGGAATGGGGAAGGGGGCAGGGCTCTCGATTTGCGGCTCATGGCTGTTCGCTAGCAGCTGCCTCGTTGGTCTGACAGAGCAATTGGGACCCATCAGGCAAAGCGTACTGCAGGTGAACTGAGCAGAGAACGGACGCGAAAAATTGGCGGAATCCGCTCGTGGAAAAATCTCTGAACTGTCGTGGCTGCGCAAAACGGCGCAGTTTTACCCGGATTCTGGCGTCAATGCGCTTCCCATGGTGGAAACATAGACCGGCTGGCGGAGCAAAGATGCGTTCGAACTTTCAATACGGAATCCATCATTTCGAATCCGTACTAACCGAAATGGCCGCAGAGAAAATTTGGAGAAATTCCGTATTCCCAGTTTGCAACTGACTCTCTGCACTACCGAAAGGAACAGAAAGTGCACGAATTTGCGCCATTTTCGGGCTAATTCTTGAGCTATTCCAATATGTTAAGACGATATGGCGGAGCGGGAGGGATTCGAACCCTCGATACGCTTTTGACGTATACTCACTTTCCAGGCGAGCGCCTTCGACCACTCGGCCACCGCTCCGCATGCACTGGAAGGCCGCGAGCCGTAGCGGGCGGGGGGCGCTTCCGCAAGCGCTGTCGGCGTGGCATGATGCGTCGATGATCAATGCCGTCACCACCGCGCTTGTCGCCATCGCCGCCGCCGCCGTGCAGGCTGCCCCCAGTACCGCGCCGGTCGCTACGCCCGCCCCTGCACCCACAGCGCCGCCCACCGCACTCCAGATCGCCGATGCCGCCCCTGCCAGCGCCTGGGCGGCGATCAGCGACGATGATGTGATGCTGATCGATTTTGCCGATGGCAAGCGCGTCGCGATCTGGCTCGCCAGCAGTTTTGCGCCGGTGCATGTCGCCAATATCCGCACTATCGCGCGCGCAGGCTGGTGGCGCGATGCCAGCGTCTACCGCGTGCAGGATAATTATGTGACGCAGTGGGGCGATGCGACCGAGGCAAAGCCGCCCGCGCCGGGCATCAACCTGACGCCCCCGGCCGAATATGAATGGCCTGCCGCCACGCGCAGCATCACCCCCAATCCGTTTGCCGATGCCTATGCCAGCGTCACCGGCTTTTCGGCGGATGGCTGGCCCGTGGCGGGCGATGGCATGCAGCAATGGCTGCCGCATTGTTATGGGATGGTGGGCGTCGCGCGGAACCTCGCGCCCGATACGGGGACGGGCGGTGATCTGTACACCGTTATCGGCCATGCGCCGCGCCACCTCGATCGCAACATTGCGGTGGTCGGTCGGGTGATTGAAGGGATGGCGGCGCTGTCGGCGCTCCCGCGCGGCACGGGGGGCGGGCTTGGCCTGTATGAGGATCCAGCGATGCGCGTGCCGATCGCCCGGGTGATGATCGCCAGCGACGTGCCCATCGCGGAACGGCCGCGGTTTCAATTCCTGACGCCCACATCATCGGAGTTTGCGCGCTATCTGGCCGCGCGTGCCAATCGCACGCCGCCATTTTTTACGGTACCGTCAAATGCCGCCGATCTGTGCAATTTGCCCGTGCCGGTCCGCGTCGCGAAGAAGTAGCGTCTGACGCCGGGTCGGTTATTTACCCACCCAGGTCGCGACTTCGCCGGCAACGCGGTTCGCCGCGCGGTTGATCGCCATGCCGGTCGATTGCGGGGTGACCGTGCCTACCGGTTCGCGTGCCTCGAACCGGCGCTTCTCAAAAGTCATGCTGCCGCCGCGGATCAAGGTCGCGTCATAGGTTACTACGGCGTCGCCAGTAGCGGCATCGAGCCCGAAGCTGCGCAGTTCACCGCCCAGCCGCGCGCCCGGGTCAATCATCGATTGTGCGGGCGTTAGCACCACACGCCCTGTTTGGCTGCCGATCGTATCGGCAAGCAGTCGCGTGAACAGGCGGGCGGGCGGTTCCGACCATAAAGCTTCCTTCACATAGGCAATCTCGGTCGGCGTCGTCTGCACCGGCACGCGCGCGCTGGCCAGCGATGCGGGCACGCTTGGCTGCTGGATCAGAATGGTCGCGGCGGTCGCCGAACTGCTTGTTTGGCCGGTGGCTAGCGGGCTGTCCGGCGTCAGCGTCAGCAACGACGGTGGCGGGGCGGCGGCAAAGCTGATGCAGCCGCTCAGCATGAGTGCAGCCGTCAGAGCGGGCAGGAGCGTGATGATGGGGCGCATGATCATTTGCCTCATTTCTTCGGGGCTTTGGGGGTCTTGCCCGGCTGATAATCGGGCAGCTTCGGTGCGCCTAGGATCGATCCGGCACCGCCCTGGTCAATCTTTTCGGCAACCGATGTGAGCGATGCGGCCATCACCCGCAAATCGCGCACCAACTGGCCGACTTCGGGCATGGTCTGTTTGGAGAAAGCCTGCACGCCGGGCCGGGCATCGCTAATCAACTTGTCGACTTCTTCCAGACTATGCTGGGCAGAGGCGATCGCCTTATTCAGATTGGCGGTGACGGGCTTGATGTCGTCACGCAGCACGCCATCGGCCGAATTGGCGAGCTTGGTAAAGGCCTCGGCAGCTTCGCCTGCTTTTTTGATCGTAATGCGGGTTTCGGCAATCGTGCCGCCCAGATCGCCCGATCGGTCGGCAAGCGCCTTGGTCACTTTATTGGTGTTGTCGAGAATGCCGGTGATCGACGCCATGTTCTTGTCCGACAGCAGATCGGTCAGCCGCTCGGTCAGGTTTGACAAGCGCTCGAGCAATTGCGGTGCGGAACTGAGCAATGCGCCAAGCCCGCCCTGACGGGTCGGGATGACGGGCACGCCGAAGGGACAAGCGCTTTGCGGATTTTCCTGAGGGCAGGCGATCGGCGGCTGGTTCTTGATGGCACCATCAAGCAGGATTTCGCTGACGCCGGTAAAGCCGACGCCCTGGATAGTTGCGGTGGTGCCCTGCAGCACCGGCGTGTCGAGGTTCACGCTGATCCGCACCCGCACAAATTGGGGGTCTTCCTTAAACAGCGCAATGTCCTGCACCTGGCCGGCAGTGACGCCACTGAACGAGACGTTCGACCCCTTGTTGATGCCGTTGACGGACTGTTTGAAGAAGATGTCATATTCCTTGTGCGACGTGCCGCTGAGCCGCGCCAGCCAAACGACGAACGCCGCCATCAAAATCAACAGCACCAGCACGACGGTGCCGACAAGGACATGGTTGGAGCGCGTTTCCATCAGTGAGCAGTCCCTGACTTGGCCTGTGCTTGTGCCGCCGCTTCTGCACGACGATCGGCACTTTCCCGTGTTCCGGTCGCGGCGCGTCCGCGCGGACCGTTGAAATATTCCTGGATCCACGGATGGTCCAGCGCGAGCAATTCGTCGATCGTCCCAACCGCGATCACGCGCTTGTCCGCCAGCACCGCGACCCGGTCGCAAATTGCATATAGCGTATCGAGATCATGGGTGATCAGGAAAACCGTCAACCCCATCGTCCGCTGCAGCGACTTGGTCAGTTCATCAAACGCCGCCGCGCCGATCGGATCGAGCCCCGCCGTCGGTTCATCGAGAAACAGCAGTTCGGGATCGAGCGCTAGGGCGCGGGCCAGGCCAGCGCGTTTGCGCATGCCGCCGGACAGTTCAGCAGGGAATTTGGGGCCAGCTTCCGCAGGCAGGCCGGTCATCACGACCTTATATGCCGCGATTTCGTCAAGCAGGCCCTGATCGATCTTGCCGTAAAATTCGCGTAACGGGAGCTGGACGTTCTCCGCCACGGTCAGCGTGGAAAACAGTGCGCCACCCTGAAACAACACACCCCAACGGCGCCTGATTTCGATCGTTTCGCTGTCGTCCCGGTCGACGGTCGATTCGCCAAATACTTTGACGTCGCCCTCATCGGGGGTTTGCAACCCGATGATCGATCGCATTAGCACCGATTTGCCAGTGCCCGATCCACCGACGACGCCGAAAATCTCGCCGCGCCGCACCTGCAGGTCGAGCCCGTCATGGACGATCTGCTCACCAAAGCTGGTTTTCAGCCCCTTGACCGAGATGACGACATCGCCCGCCATCAGTTCCAGCCCAGCCAGGTGAAGAACACCGCAAAAAACGCATCGAGCACGATGACGAGGAAAATCGCCTGCACCACCGCCGCTGTCGTGCGCTTGCCGACCTGCTCGGCGTCCGATTCGACCTGCATGCCCTGAAAACATCCGGCAATCGCGATGATCGCGCCGAACACGGGGGCCTTGACCAGGCCGATATACAGATCGGTGATCGGCACTACTTCGCGGAGCCGCTGAATGAAGGTGACGGGCGGGATGTCCAGCGATATCCAGCACAGCAGACCGCCGCCGATGATCGCGACGACCGATGCGTAAAAGCCGAGCAGCGGCATCATCAGTACCGCTGCCAGCAGGCGCGGCAGCACCAGCGCCTCCATTGGCGATACACCGATCGTGCGCATCGCATCGATTTCCTCGGTCAGCTTCATCGTCCCGATCTGCGCGGCAAAGGCTGAGCCCGAACGCCCGGCGACCATGATCGCGGTCATCAGCACCCCTAGCTCGCGGAGCGTAATGCGGCCGACCAGGTTGATCGTGAACACTTCCGCGCCGAACTGGCGCAGCTGCACCGCGCCCTGCTGCGCGATGACCAAGCCGATCAGGAAACTCATCAGGCCGATGATCCCTAGCGCCGATACGCCGACCACTTCGAACCTCTGGATCGTGGCGTTGAAGCGGAACCGGCGGGGATGGGTGATGACGTTGAACAAGGCGATCATCGTGGCGCCGAAAAAGCCGAGCAGGCCGTACATCGTCTTGAACGATGTCATGACCGCCGCACCGATTTCCCCCAGCACGCGCACCAGGGGGCCGTCAGCGTCGGGGCGCATCGCCACTTGCTGATCGGCGGCGGACACCTGATCGAGCAGGTGCTTGGCATCGGCACTTAGGCCCTCGACCCGCGCCTTGTGCTCGGCGGCAAAGCGATAGATCAGCCAGGCACCGACGGTATCGATCCGTTCGACCTTGCTCAGATCGAGCCGATCGACCTTGCCGTCAAAGTCACGCAAACGATTGGGAAAGTCACCGAGCTTGGCCAATGACAGGCTGCCGCTAAAGCGCAACGTGTCGGCCCCGCCGACATTTTCATGTGAAAATTCAGCCATGGTGCCCATCACGACCACCTTTGCTGCAAACGCGCTGGATCGGCAAGGCGGTAGCTGTCTATTGTTGAGACATGCAGCGCCTCGCGATCTATGACATGGACAAGACGATTACGCGGGCTGCGACCTGGACGCCGTTTCTGCTTCATGCCGTGCACGCACGGGCGCCGTGGCGCGCGGCCTTGCTCCCGCTGCTGGCCGGGTTGGGCGTAGGCTATTGGGTCGGGATCGGTGATCGTGCCGGGTTGAAGGAAAATGCCCAACGCCTGATGATCGGCGACACCGTGACCGCGCCCGTTCTCGCCGCGCTCGCCGATGATTTTGCCGCTGCGCTGATGAAAACCGGCATCTATCCCGCCGCCATTGCCCGCATCGCCGCTGACCGTGCGGCAGGTTACCGGCTGATCCTCGCCACAGCGTCGTTCGATTTCTACGTTCAGGCGATCGCCGCTCGACTGGGCTTCGATGCCGTGATCGCCACGCGGTCGGTGCTCGATGATCGGGGCGATGTGCGCGCGCAGATCGCGGGCGACAACTGTTACGGCGCGGCAAAGCTGCGCATGATCGAGGAATGGCTGGCCGGCCAGGGCATAGCGCGCGATGCCGCCCATATCCGCTTTTATTCGGATCACATATCCGATGTGCCGACGCTTGCCTGGGCCGATGAAGCTTTTGCCGTCAACCCGCATGCGCCGCTGCGCGCGATGGCAGCGAACGTCGGTTGGCCGATCCTCGACTGGCAATAGGATGCGTGCTGACCGGGCAATCGATGGCAGCGACGCGTCGCTCACAACAAAATGTCGACGCTGTGAATCACCAGCCCGACCAAGCCGCCCACGATCGTGCCATTGATACGGATGAACTGCAGATCGCGGCCAACGGCATTTTCGACGCGGCGGGTGATCGTCTGCGCATCCCAGCTGCGGATCGTTTCTGAAACCAGACGGACGATGGCATCGCCATAATCGGCGGCGGTACCAACCGCGGCGCGGCGCACGAAGCGGTTGATCGTCGCGCGCAGCCGGGCGTCTTCCTGCAATGTGGTGCCAAGCTGCTGCAGTGCCTCACCGAGCTTGCCATGCCGTCCGGCGCTTGGGTCGCGCGCGATCCGCAGCATTGCCTGACGCGCCGATTCCCACAGCCCGTCGAGCCAGTTCTGCATGGCGGGGTTGTCGATGATTTCCAGCTTCAGCGCCTCCACGCGCAACCGCATGGCATCATCGAACTGCAGGTCAAAGGCGAGCTTGGCGAGGCCCTCTTCGGCTTTGGCGCGCAGCGGATGGCCGGGATCATCGGCCATATCGACGAGCATCTGATCCAGCCCGTCGATGATCTTGTTCGCCAGCGTCTCGTCGAGCCCGGTCCAGCGCATGATCGATCCGGCGCGTTCGTGCACCATCGCGCGGATGAT
>CAZYOU010000015.1:0-42950 GCA_964649315.1 uncultured Stakelama sp.
GATCAATCACGACATTTTCGAGAACCGTACCGAAGCGTTTTGTTGTCGCGAAGATTTCCGGCTCTGCCTCTGGCGACAGGCGGATCATCTTGGCGTAGCAGCCGCCCTCGAAGTTGAAGACGGCGGTGTCGGACCAGCCATGCTCGTCATCGCCGATCAGCGTGCGGCTGGCATCGGCGCTCAGCGTCGTCTTGCCCGTGCCCGAAAGCCCGAAGAACACCGCGGTATCGCCATTGGGCCCGATATTGGCCGAACAATGCATCGGCATGATGCCGTCGACCGGCAGCAAATAGTTAAGCAGGCCGAACACCGATTTCTTCATTTCGCCGGCATAGGCCGTGCCGCCGATCAGAATCAGCTTTTCGGTGAAGTTCACCGCAATCACCGTTTCACTCCGGCAGCCGTGGCGCGCAGGATCGGCGCGGAAGCTGGGCAGATCAATGATCGTATATTCCGGATCAAAGCCTGGAAGGTCGGCCTCTTCCGGCCGCACCAGCATCGTGCGGATGAACAGGTTATGCCAGGCCAGTTCGTTGATCACGCGCACACGTACGCGGTGTTCGGGCTGTGATCCGCCGAACAGATCCTGGACGAAAAGCGTTTCCTTCTGTGCCAGCGCTGCCACAAAATCGGCCTTCAGCGCGGCAAAATGCGCCGGCGCCATCGGGACGTTCGATTTGCCCCACCAAACGGTGTTTTCGGTTTCGGCATCGCGTACGATGAATTTGTCGGTCGCCGACCGCCCCGTTTTGGCACCCGTCGCCACCACCAAGGCGCCGCCATTGGCAAGCCGGCCTTCGCCGCGCGCAATCGCCTGTTCAATCAGCGGCGCGGTGATCAGGTTCCAGTGTACCTGTGCATTGGTCGCGAAACCCTGAGCCTCGAGGCCCTTATGGGGGGTACGCTTGGTCACGTCTTGCTCTCCTACATCGCCAATCTCGACTGGCGCATCTTTTAATCGTTTGTCGCATATCGCTCTGTGTCGGGCCGGTCAAACGGCCTGCCGTTGCACAGGCAGTTGAGCCGATGACGGCTTTGCCCTAGGCCTTCAATACGTAACAAAGGACTTTGCTGCCGATGACGGCTACGATCGCGCTTGTCGACGACGACCGCAACATCCTTACGTCGGTTTCAATCGCGCTCCAGGCCGAGGGATTTCTGACACGGGTTTACTCGGATGGAGAGACGGCGCTGAAGGCGCTGGTCGATAATCCCCCCGACCTTGCCATTTTCGATATCAAAATGCCGCGGATGGACGGTTTGGAACTGCTTCGTCGCTTGCGCGAGAAGAGCGCGATGCCGGTGATCTTTCTAACCAGCAAGGATGACGAACTGGACGAAGCACTTGGCCTGGCGATGGGCGCAGACGATTATATCGCCAAGCCATTCTCCCAGCGCCTGCTGATTGCCCGAATCCGGGCGATTTTGCGCCGTGCCGAACTCACTCAGCCGCCCGCGCCCGGTGAGGAAGCAGCCCCCACCGAAATCCTGCACCGCGGCCGCCTTGCGATGGACCCTGCCCGCCACCGGGTTACCTGGGACGGGCTTGCCGTGACCCTGACCGTGACCGAATTCCTTATCCTGGAAACGCTGGCGCAGCGGCCGGGAATCGTGAAAACCCGCAATCAGCTTATGGACGCGGCTTATCAGGACGACATCTATGTCGACGACCGAACCATCGACAGCCACATCAAGCGCGTCCGTCGCAAATTCCGCCAGGTGGCACCGGATTTCGACGCGATTGAAACGCTTTATGGCGCGGGGTATCGATTCTCGGAGGAGTGACGAGCGCGACAATGATCTGTCCTTGCGCTGGTCGGGGCGGGTTTCGCTCACCCGGCGCATTCTGGCGGTTAACATCTTCGCTCTGGCCATGCTGGCCGGCGGCTTTTTTTACCTCGACAGCTATCGCAGCCGGATCGTCGACAGCCGCGTGGCGCAGGCGCAGCGCGAGGCCCGCCTGATCGGCGAGGCCTTGGCCGCGGCAAGCCCGGATCGACGCCAGGCCCTTGCCGTCGATCTTGCCGAAAGTACCGGCACCCGCATTCGCTTGTTCAATGCGGCCGGCGCGCTGCAATGGGATACGCGCGACCTTGGCCTACGCAATTTCAGGTTGATCAATCCCGACACCGAAGGCAGCGGGCCTAAGGCGGGGCGCTTTCTTGACGCGATGATCGATACCGTCGTTGGGGCCCAACGCGCACCACTCTATCGGGAAAGGCGTGCTGGCCAAACCTGGCCCGACGTGCCCGCCGCCCTCCGTAGCGGTACGCCGGTTGCGACCGTGTGGCGCGCGCCCGATCGGACCCCCGTCATCACGGCCGCATCGCCGATGCCAGGCAACACCGTCGTCATGACGGCGGTAAACGCGCGTGACATTACTCAGACGGTCCGGATCGAGCGGTTCCGGCTGAGCATCGTCTTGCTTGTCGTCACGATCGCGTCGATTCTGTTGTCGCTGTTTCTGGCCCGAACGATCGTTCGCCCCCTGCGTCGGCTCGCGCGCGCGGCGGTGCGCGTGCGACTGGGGCGCGCGCGCGAAGTCGTGGTCCCTCGCCTGCCGTCGCGGGGTGACGAGATCGGGATGCTGGCGCGGGCTTTGTCTGACATGAGCCAGGCATTGCGCGCCCGGATCGATGCGACCGAAGCGTTTGCCGCCGATGTGACCCACGAAATGAAGAACCCCCTCGCCTCTTTGCGATCAGCAGTCGAAGGACTTGGCAACGTCCGCGATCCTGACCTGCAAGCGCGGCTGCTCGCCATCGTTCGCGATGACGTTCATCGGCTCGATCGGCTGATCAGCGACATTTCCGAAGCATCTCGCCTCGACGCGCAGCTGAGCCGCGCCAAGTTCGAGCCAGTGGATATCGGCGCGATGATCGAAGCCTTGCTGGCCGCCCGGACCGATCGGGGTATCGAACGTGGGGTAACGATGCGGGTCGACCGCGATATCGCTGGGCCGGTTGTCGTCCTCGGTGAGGACAGTCGCCTGGAACGGGTGTTCGAAAACCTGATCGACAATGCGATTTCATTTTCGCCCGATAATGGCACCATCACCATCGCTGTCCGGTACGACAGACGCGACATCATGATTGCGGTGGAGGACGACGGCCCCGGCGTCCCAGCTGAGGTCCGCGATCAAGTGTTTCGCCGCTTTCAGTCGATTCGTCCCGAGAATGAAGCATTTGGCAAGCATTCAGGCCTAGGCCTTGCCATTGCCCGAACCATCGTCGAGGGGCATCAGGGTGATATCGACGTCGAATCGCGACAGGGCGCCATTAGCGGTGCACGCTTCGTCGTCAGATTGCCCCGTGCCGAGACGCATTGATCGAAACGCCTTGATTCAGGAGCCTCGATGACGATCGTTTCCTCTGAAACGCTGCACGCTTCCTGCGTTGCCATCGGCACCCATGCGGTCTTGATCGAGGGACAGTCGGGCGCGGGCAAGTCCGATCTCGCCCTGCGGCTCATTGATCGCGGCGCGACGTTGGTCAGCGATGACTATACGATGCTGGTGCGATCGGGCCGCACATTGCTCGCCGCTCCGCCCGCTACCATCGCCGGCAAAATGGAGGTGCGCGGACTTGGCATCTTTGACATGCCCCATGTCGATCGCATACCGGTCGCTCTGCTGATCGAACTGACCGACGAGGTCGAACGAATGCCTCTGGACCCCGAAAAGCGCCGGATTGCCGGCATCGACGTTCCCGTCATTGCCCTGAACGGCCTTCATGCGTCCGGACCGATTAAGGTCGAAATGGCGCTGAGGCGTCTCATGCCACCGCTGCGATGACCCAGCCCGCGAAAAACATTCTGCTGGTCACCGGCATGTCGGGTGCGGGAAAGTCGACCACGCTCAAGACGCTCGAGGATCTTGGCTGGGAAGTAGTGGACAATCTGCCCTTGCTGCTGCTCGATCGGCTGCTGTCCACCGAGTTGCCCGCCGGATTCGGCAATGATGATCGTCCGCTCGCGATCGGCATCGGGGCGCAGACACGTGGCTTCGATCCCGACAAGATCGTCAAGCGGATCAAGAAGATGCAGGCCGATCACGGCCATGATATCGGCACGCTGTTCCTCGATTGCGCGGGTGGCGAGCTTGAGCGCCGCTATTCCGAAACGCGGCGACGCCACCCGCTCGCGCTTGATCGGCCCGCATCGGACGGCATCGCCCGCGAACGCGAGCTGCTCGCACCACTCCGGCGCTGGGCGAACCGGCTCATCGATACCACTGATCTGTCGAGCAATGCGTTGGCGCAGCAAATCCGTGCCACCTTCGCGCGCGATCAGCTGAGCGCACCAACCCTGTCGGTGATGTCGTTCGGCTTTGCCCGCGGGTTGCCACGCGACGCCGATCTGGTGTTCGATATGCGGTTTCTGCGCAATCCGCACTGGAACGATGCCTTGCGCCCCGGCACCGGCCTCGACGCTGATGTCAGCGCCTATGTCGCGGCTGATCCCGCTTATGATGCCGCCATGGCGGCGATCGACGCTTTAATCATGCTATTGCTTCCACGCTACACGGCCGAAGGAAAATCCTATATTACCATCGCTTTTGGCTGCACCGGGGGGCGACACCGGTCGGTTCATGTAGCCGAACGGATGGGGAAGCAGTTGCGCGACGCGGGATTTTCCCCCACGGTTACACACCGCGATTTGGCGGCGGCGTCGCAAGACTCGCTTGAAGGCGCACCGACGGTACAGGTCATCTGATGACGACCACACGGGTGACAATGACGAGGAATTTTCTGAAGTGATCGGGCGGCGATGATCGGGCTGGTACTCGTGACCCATGGCCGACTGGCCGAGGAATTCGTGACGGCGATGGAGCATGTCGTGGGCAAGCAGGAGCGCATTGCCACGATCTCGATCGGCCCGGACGACGACATGGAGGGACGCCGCGCCGACATTGCGACCGCGATTGCCAGCGTGGAAACGGGGCAAGGCGTGATTGTGCTGACGGACCTGTTTGGCGGCACCCCGTCAAACCTTGCCATCTCACTGATGGACACGGGCAAGGTCGAGGTGATTGCGGGGATCAACCTGCCGATGCTGATCCGGCTTGAAGGTGCGCGCAAATCGATGAAGGTCACCGATGCCGTCGCCGCCGCCCGCGAGGCTGGCCGCAAATATATTTCGGTCGCTTCAGAAGTTTTGGGCGAAGCCGCCGCGTGAGCAAGGTCTTTCGAACGGTCACCATTACCAATCGTCGCGGCCTGCACGCCCGGGCAAGCGCAAAATTCGTCACGCTTGCCTCCGCGCAGCCGGTGGAAGTTGCGGTGGTGAAGGATGCCTCCCCAGTCACCGGCACCTCGATCATGGGGCTAATGATGCTGGGTGCGGCGATGGGCGATCACATCACGATCAGTGCCGAGGGCGAGGGTGCGCAGGCTGCGGTCGATGCGCTGGCCGAGCTGGTCGAGGACAAGTTCGGCGAGGATTGAGCGCGCCCATGCCGCGTGAAATCACCGCCTATTCCAATCCGCTGATCAAGCGCATCCGCAATCTGCGCGACAAGCGCCACCGTCGCGACGAGGGGCTTTTCCTGGCCGAGGGGCTTCGGATCCTGACCGAGGCGCGCGAGACCGGGCGGCTACCGCAGTATCTGTTTTTCGCCCGCGACAGCGCCGATCATCCGCTGGTCCGCGCGCTGATCACCGAAGTGGAGCGCGCGGGCGGCGAAGCCATCGAGACAGTGCCGGATATCCTGTCGAAACTATCGGGCAAGGATAACCCCCAGGCGGTGGTTGGTGTGTTCGCGGAATTCATCCGGACGCTCGACACGCTCGACCGGACCAGCGCCGATATCTGGCTTGTTGCCGAACGGCTACGCGATCCCGGCAATCTGGGCACGATCCTGCGCACCGGCGATGCAGTCGGCGCGGGCGGGCTGATCCTGATCGGCGATTGTGTCGATCCGTTTTCGGTGGAGGCGGTGCGCGCCAGCATGGGGGCATTGTTCACGGTGCCGGTGGTGCAATGTGACTGGGCCGCTTTCACCGCATGGCTGCGCAGCGGGCCGGGACAACTTGTCGGTCTCAGCCTCGATACTGAAACGTCGTACCGCGAGGCGACCTACACCGCCCCCACCTTCCTGCTGACCGGCAACGAAGCGCAGGGGATGCCCGACGACTATGCGGCCGCGTGCGACCTGCTCGTCAAGATTCCGATGCTGGGCAAAGCCGACAGCCTCAACGCCGCGGTGGCAACGGCCATCATGGCATATGAAGTGCTCGGGCGCAGGCGCGACTGACCTGTTCGTGGTCAGGCTGGGTTATTTCAGCGTTGCGGAATCGGCCAATTGGCGAAAATCCATTACACTCTTGCCGAAATAACTGAGCCGAGGTGCTTCGAAGCTCATCATGTACAGCTTGCCCCGCACAATGGCGGCACGTGCCTCGCCCCGGCGGATCAGCTGATCCTCATCGGTAAACTCATACGAAAACTGCACGGCATCATGATCCAGAAACCGGATGGGCTCGACTGATGTGACCTGAAACGAGCCGCTTTGCTTATAGGCGCGATAGGTCCGTTCCAACAACTCGGGCACTTCGGCCAGCAACGTCGTGCGCCTGAATTTGGGGAGTGGTTCGCGCTTCTTGTTGCGCTCACGGACGAGGGGATTGCCAGGGTCGATGCCACCGAAAAACGTCACGTCATTCAGCACCGCGCCGTCGAGCGTCCAGGTTTCGGTCTTTTTGCCGATTCTAGTACGCAGCTCATTCCAGTCGCGCGACGGGGTTACCGTCAGTGTCGACTCTGCCACGGCTACAGGTTGACCTCGCATGTGGAGCTTGTTCGCCAGCGCATCGGGAATCGCCAGCACGATAAGAGCTGATGCCAACGCGGCGGCGAACGCGATCGATCTGACGTTCACATCTAAAAGCCTTCTTTCGGCAGCATCATCGCGATCATCCGCGCATCTGTGGCGTCCGGTTTCAGCGCCAGATAGTGACGAAGCGCCGCCTGCCCTTCCGCCGTGCGTCCGGTCTTCAGCAGCGACAGCCCCAGCCCACGATGCGCATCGGGCAGCGTCGCATCCAGTTCTATGGCATTCGCATAAAATACAGCGGCATTGGTGAGGTCACGGGGCGCACCGCGCGCCCGGTACAGCTCGCCGCGTGCGTGCCAGAGCGCTGCGGTCCAGCCATTTTGGGCGAGCGACTGGATGATGAACTCGCTCCCGCCAAAATCATTGAGCTTGATCTGATCGTCCAGAAACGCCGGCAGCCAGGGTGCCAGCGCCGCGCGATAGCGATCGGCGCCACTCGGCCGACCCTCCGTTCCCGGCTGCGCCCGCGCGTTCAGATTAGCGGCACGCTCTGCTTCCGGGGGATGGGTTGCGGTAAAGGCGATCCGGTCGAAATTGGGCTTCTTCAGGCCTTTTGCGGCAGCCGATGCATCGATCTCCGCCATCAGGTTCGTCCACACCGTAGCGGCAGACTGCGGCGGCAACTGGCTCTGGTTGAGGTATCCGATGCCGAGAGCATCCGCCTCGCGTTCCTGATCGCGCTGGAAGCGGTACAGGCTGCCATAGATCGACAGGTTCAAATCACGATAAGCGGCGGCGGTGTAAGCCGCACCAATGCTCGCTAATACGCCCGCCCAGGCCATGACGTCAGTGCCCTGGCGGGCGGATTTGAAGCGTTCCAGCCCATGCCGTTTTTCGAAATGCGCGAATTCATCGCCGAGAATGGCGCCCAATTCGGCTTCGTTATGGACGCGCAACAGCAATCCGCTGAACACGCGCATCGTGCCGTTCGGCGACATATTGGCGTTAAAGCTGGGCTCGCGCATGATGTAGAGCCGCGTGGCGTTGCAGCGATCGGTGCCGACGGTGTCGCACAGCACTTTCTTCACATAGGCGTTTAGTCGTTCATCACGGATGACGAGGTTGGAGGCGGCGAGCGCGCGCTCGCTTTCGTCGTCCCGCTGCCAAATCCCGATCTCATCGACGCCGCGGGGCTGATAGGCCCCCTGATAGGGCGGCGGTAATGGTGGCACCTTGCCCGCGACCGGCTGAATCGGCCCCGCCATCAACGCAAAACCGGCTGCCGTCGCAATCAGCATCAACGCGCCTGCGCCTTGCCGATCGCGCTGCCGGGAAAATCCTCGAGCAACTGGCGAACCCGCTTTTCCGAGCCTTCGGCTTCGCGAACGTCGCCCCCCATCGCCGCATCGGCATTCAGCCACAGCAGGTCGCCGGTCTTCAGATCGACCAGCCCCGCATAACCACGATGATCACCCGAAGTTACAGATACGCCGCCGAGCAATGCCGCCATTTGCAGCAGTTTTCGACCAGCGGAGCCGTAAGCGTCCTTATTGTAAATGAAGAGGCCGTAATCTGCCTCCTTCGCACCCGGCAGGTTGGCGACCCCGTCGCCCAGCGACCAATCAAAGATATCCGCCTTGTTATCGCGCTTTTTCGTCGGGAGGCGATTGCCGACAAAGAACTGATATTCAATCACGGCCTGTGATACTGCCGCAAAAAGCGCGGCGTGTTCCTGCATGTTTCGCGCATCTTCGCCGTACATTTCGGGCGCAACGACAACCTCGTTGCCGAGTTCTGCCTGCAGCTTGTCGAGAGCAGCCTCGATCCGAACTTTGGCCTGCTCCGTCCATTCGGCATTGGGTTCAAAAAGACCACCGGTCGACTGGGCTCCGACGCTGACCGCGGGCCGAAAAACGAGGATCTTCTTTTTACTGTTCGGGGCAAGCGTGAAGCCCTGCTTCGTCGCTGATCGCTCCTGCGCCGCGGCGGGAACGTGAAATGACGTTGGAATGAAGGCAAACGCAGCCAACCAGCCTGTCAGCGATTTCACGTCACTCCTCCTCAACGACTTAGCTCGTTATCAATTGGTATTCCGATAATTACAATCGTCAGGCGGACGATTGAAAAATCGATGAAAGAAGATCAGTTATTACATAAATAGCATAATCTATAACGGTGACCATTGTAGATCAAAACCAAAGTTACTTCATAGCACTGCCCTAGATGTCAAAATTATCGGAAACCAATCTCCGTGCCAATTTCGCCGATTATGGTCTGATGTTAGCAACGCCCCGACTGATCGAAGGCGTAACTATTCCGCCACCTCACCGAGCCCCTCGATCATCGGCACCGCATCGCCGTAGCGCGCCAGCGCTTCGACCGGGGGCACTTCCTCTATCTCCCGCGCGCCGG
The DNA here is from genome assembly GCA_964649315.1 of uncultured Stakelama sp. Classification (GTDB taxonomy): domain Bacteria; phylum Pseudomonadota; class Alphaproteobacteria; order Sphingomonadales; family Sphingomonadaceae; genus Sphingomonas. Next base: position 9,185 of record CAZYOU010000015.1, read on the forward strand.
TTTCAATGTTGAGATCGCGGAACTTGCGCGCCGTCACCAGCGCCCGGCTCTCGAAGCTTGAAACGAAGCTGTTGTAATTGTTGACCGCACTGGTCAGCCCGCCACCCACTTTGCGCAAATCGCCCGCCGCCTTGGCAAGCCGATCGTAGAGCTCCTTGCCCAATTCGCCGATTTGGCGGGCATCTTTAGCTAGCTTCTCTTGGCGCCAAACCGCGGCAATTGTTCTTGCGACGGCAACCAAATTTGTAGGCGTCGCTATCAGAACCTTCTTCGCAAACGCATCGTCCCAAAGCGTTGAATCATGATCCAAAGCTGCAGAAACAAAATGCTCTCCCGGGACAAACATGACGACAAAATCGACTGCATCGCCAAACTGCGATTGATATGATTTGTTGCCCAGAGCGTTCACGTGAGCGCGCATTGCGGCAGCGTGTGCTGCTAGCCCGACTTCCCGACCCGCTTCGTCTACTGAATTGAATGCGTCTTGGTATGCATTCAATGATACCTTTGCGTCGACGACTAAGTACCGTCCTCCCGGAATATTGATGATCACATCTGGGCGCAAACGGCCATCGTCATTCTCGACACTAACTTCAGTTCGAAAATCGGCGTGCTCCGACAAACCGGAACTTTCCAGCACATTCTTCAGTTGCTGCTCGCCCCAGCGCCCGCGCGATTTGGGCGCGTTGCGCAGCGAATTGACGAGCTTTGCCGCCTCGCTCGACACCTTCTCCTGCCCGATCCGCAGGCTCTCCAACTGCCCCTTCAGCTGATCGAACGCGCTGGTGCGATCGACCTCGACTTTCTTGACCGTCTCCTCATAGCGCGACAGTCGATCGCTAACCGGCTGGAGCATCGAGCGCAGATTTTGCCCCGCGGTCTCCTCCGACTGGCGGAAACGTTCATCGGCGCGCTTCAGGAATGTCTCCTGCGCCTCGCTCAACAGGCGGTTCGACACATCGGCAAATTGTGCTGCCATCAGGTCCTTCGCCTCGCGCAGTTCGGCCAGCCGCTGTTCGAACGCTCCCGCCTGCGCCTTCAGCGTCGCCAGATCAGTCCGCGCCTCATCCCGTTCCGCCCGCACCTGCTCCAACGTCGCGGCAATGCTCGCAACGCCTTTGGCGCGCTCTTCGGCGCCCGCCAGATCGGTGATGGCGCGGCGAAACTCCTCGGTCCGCGCATCGCGTTCCGCGCGCGCCTGCGCCGCCCCGCGCCCGCCCAGGAACCAGCCAATCCCCAGCCCGATCAGCAGCGATGCAAGCACGAAACCAATCACTAACGGATCCACAATGGGCAGCCTTTTCTACGGGAACGAACCGCGAACCTAACGGCCTCGCTGCGCAGCGGCAAGCAGCACGTCGATAATCATCTCACAGAAATTATCATGTCGCGTCAGAAGCCGAACCGGAGCCCCACCCTGATGTCGCGGCCGCCAAGCGGGGCGAAATCCTTCAACAAGCTTGCATGGCGTCGCCCCGTCGCATCCAGCAGATTATTGGCGGAGAGCCGGAACTGTAGCTTCGATGCCGACCCAAGCGGTCGCCATGCCATCGATAGATTAAGCATAGCAAAACCGTTGGTAGTGGTTTCAAACGCCGATATCCGGCGCTGGTCGAACACATATTCGATTTCGGCGCGACCAGTAAGTGTGGGGGGGCCGGCCTGCACGCCGGCCAGGACGCGCAGCGGCGGAATACGCGGCACCGGTGCGCCGTCAGACAATGTGGCCCGCGTATAATCGATCAATCCGTCGACCTGTACCGCCCAGTCACCCACGTCGACGATATCGGCCGATCCTTGCACCTCAAAGCCCAGATAACGGGCACTCTGTTCAAGAAACTGGAACACAGGCAGGCCATCGATGACGACGCCGGTTTCGCGCGCGAAAATGTAATTGGAAAATTTCGTGTAATAGAACGTCGCGCTGCCAGACCAGTCCCGTCCCCTGCCGCGCACAATGGCTTCGACCCCATAGGATGTTTCGACGCCTAGCAAAGGGTTACCGATCAGTTGACCCTGCGTGCCGGGGTCGACGCCCTGCGTGAACAATTCCTCCACCACTGGCGCACGCTGCGAATAATGGACATTGAACGCAACTTTCCACGCATCCGATAGCGAATAATTGCTTCCGCCCGCCAGCGAAAATAGATCAAACCGACGATTAACGACGGCATTGGCGAGGATTGGATCGACCGTCGATGTGATGCCGACATATTCGTAGCGAAATGACGCCTCAAGCTTGAGTGCATCAAGGCCAAGCTCATGAACGGTAAATAGCGCGAGCTGTTCGGTTTCGTTCGGCGGCAACAGCGGTGCAGGACCGATCACTCGAAAATCGCGAGAATAAAATTGTGCGCCGAGGGTCGCCTTATGGAAGCCACCGGGCTGGCCAAGCACCGCTTCCAGTCGCGATTCATGCCCAAGGTTCAGGAAAGTTGCAGTAATCGCTCCAGTGTCAGCGATTTCATTGTGCTCGTAATCTGCCCAACCGAAACGGCCGCGCACCAACTGGACCAATCCGGTACCGTCAATCTCAAATCGGACATCGACTCGCTGCTGGTCGAGATCGATCACGGTATCGGCAACGGGATTGCCGGGATCGAGCGAAAATCGGGTCGGTAAGCCGTAGAGGCTTTCGTAATTGCCGAACGAGAAGCCGATATGTCCATTGGACAGGATCAGTGAAGCACCGCCAGCAAGCTCCCACGTCTCGGCCTGAGTGTTGGGCAATGTGCCACGCAGATCGGCAAGGGCAGCAATAGTGGGATCAGTAGCGCTGCGCGCAGCCGCGCGAGGCACCGGCCCGATGATAAAACCGCCGGTACGAACTGAATTGGCATCAAGAAACTGGCCGTCGAGATGCAAGACGAGATTGGAGGTCGCGGTCGAATCGACGCGAAATCCCAGCGATCGCTCGTCTGCAGCGCTACCGAAACCAGCCGCCAGTAGCGAATCCACCCCATCGCGCGGCTTGCGGCGGGCGATTCGCCCGCTGACGCTGTTAACAACACCGCCGATCGAGCCAGAGGCATAGAGCAGCGCAGCCGGTCCGCGCAGCACCTCGATGCGGTCAGCGACAAGCGGATTGAGCGCCACCGCATGATCGGGGCTGGTATTGGAAGCATCAAGAGTGCCGATCCCGTCAATCAGCAATCGTGCGCGCTCGCCCTGGAAGCCCCGCAATACCGGCCGCGACGCGCTTGGCCCGAACGAGGTTGATGAAGCCCCAGGCAGATGCGCAAGCGTTTCGCCGATCGTCGAGCGCGCCTGAGTGGCTAGTGCTTCGCCGGTCAGGACCATGCTTGAGGAAATTTCGCTTGCGCGAAACCGGAGCCGGGTGCCGGTTACGACGATATCTGCCGGAATGTCTGCCATCGCCATCATGTCGAGCGCTTCGGTCACCGTCATACCGTCCACCATGTTGGCCATCTGGTCGGACGTCATCGCACCGGCACTAATTTGATTGTCGCCAGATCGCCGATCCGCCGGAACCGGCGGAATCGACTGATCAGATTGTGCCAAGACGGGGGTGGCGCTCAACATGAGTACCACCCCAACGACGGCTCTAAGGAGAATAACGATGTCCATCGTCCGGCGTCTCGGCGGGAGTCTATTAGTTGATACGGTATACGACAGGACAGTTCACAACGAACCCAACAGCTCGGAAATTCCCGCCGTCAAGGCTCTTCAGATAGCCACGAGTGGACATTTCAGCGGCCTGCAGCGCGCTGGTCATACGATAGCGATATCCCTTCTGGATCGCCTCGGCTGACCAGACCGCCGGAAACACCCGCCACATCGGTGAGTAGTCGAGGTTGATTGTGGGAATGCCGCCCAGGATGTTCAGTGGCCCGCGCCCATCGGTCAGCGCGCTTTCCAGGCCCTGACGATGCGGATTATCCAGCCCGCGCGGTCCATTGACGACCACCACGATACGCTCAGCGGACTCGCCAGGCGACGCATCTTCTAGCGCGAACGGCAGATCTTCCAGCGCTGGTGCATAGGTTGCTGTTTCCAGCGCGGCGACGAGCGGGTTGTTGGCTTCGGTTGACAGATACTGGATCGGCTTGTCGAAAGTAAAACCAAGTGTCAGCGACAGCGTGACGGTCTCGTCACGCGGACAGATCGCCACGACCTTGTCATGCACCTTCGACTTGTCGACGGCGCCGTCGCACATCGCGTTAAGCTCGGCTTCTGTGGCCTGCGAGACGACCGGCGCATTCATCAGCACGCCCTTCGACGAATTGTCGATATAAACCATCGGCGTATAGGTCGCATCGCCGACGCTGCCGGGCTGGAAGCTTTTGGGCGGGAATGGGTTGGCGGCGGCACCGGGGACGACCGAATGGACCGGTTTAAAATCGACGCTCCCGGTGTCGAAGGTGAAGGTGCCGTCCTTTTCAATCGTGGCGTGGCGCGACGCCACGCCGGTCAGGCCATATGCCATTTTGGGGGCGTAGTTAACGCCATGCAGGTTCGACAGATTTTCATCGGTCGTATCGGTGATAATGAACCATACCGGGGTGCCGTTCTTCAACTTACCCTTGCGCAACGGCAGCGTTGCGGTGCCCTTTTCCAAGTCGATATGAGCTGACTTCATCATGACCACCGGTCCGAGGAATTCGGGTTTAATCTCCGATGGCGACGGCTGGGCAACGATGGTGCGAAGGTCGGGATAGATCGACCCCGGCGCGCGGCGAATTTCGTCGAGTGGCTTCCCTTCCTTGCCACGGACAATGACCTCAGCCGATAGAGATGTTACAGCGAGTGAAGCGAAAATTGCGCTCCCGCAGGCCAATGTAACGGTGCGTTTTGAAAATCCTTTGGGCATATGCCAGCTCCCTAGTTCTGATGTTGCGAGCGAACGCAGATAAGCCTAGCACCCGCCGGGCATCATCTGACGCGAATGGCCACTTAAATGCTTTCGCGTTGCCATAAGTTTTGTGATTCCTTGCGGTTTGCCGCCGAGACTAATGCGTCGGCACGGAAGCTGAAAAGCATGGCAATATCGCGATAGCCATCGCGGGAAATTAAGCATAGCTGGTGTTTCAGGAGAGCACACTTATGCCGTGGAACCAGTTATCGCCCAGGTTTGCGTATCCATCGCCATCCGAAGACAAGCCGCTTCATTTGACGTTGGTAACGCTCGCGCTCGTGAACGATGATCCCGCTGCTAATGCGTTTTATGCATCGACCGAATTCGAGATGCTGACGGACTGGGCCCGCACCGGAAAATTCGTTCTGGCGTTTGCTGCTGACGATCGTGCAGAGTTGACCCTTGTTTGCGCGGACTCGGTCGAAATTGTTCGGACGAGGGTCAAACTATTGCCATTTGTTGAAGCTGGCATTGCTATTGCCGACATTCGTGCCGTTTCGATTCTGCGCTTTGCTGGTTTTTATAACCCGACACCCACGCACTGAAGGGGCGCTCCTCAGCCGACCGTTTCGGTCATTAGCGCAATATTGCGGTTTTGATTCTCCGGATACGACGAAGGCATGGGTATTTTACGTGCGCGGTGATAAACCTGAAGCATTGATCTCATCCGCGATGCGCTTCCAATTGCACCGCTACTACCGCGGTAGATCGCTGCTCTTGGGGAATGAGCATGGTAAATCAATGGCAAAATCACAGGCAAACGTTTCACGCCGCGATCGGCCATGCCGCCTATGATTCCATCACGTTTAATGGGCCGCCAATTGCCGATGCCATTTCTGGTCCAAACAGCGCCGTACTGGTGATCGAACACCTCGGCCTCCAAAACAACGGCACGGGCGCAACCAGTCATAAATCGTTGCTTGATGCGCTGCTCGTCAATCTGTCGTCGCAGGGCAGCGCCCGGGGTAAGATTGGCGGTAAATGGTTTGATGAGGACCTACATCGCGGGCAGGTTAGCTTCGTGCCTCAAGGGCTCGATTTTGAGTTCGAGTTTCCATCATCAAACGGGTCACTGCTGATCTTCCTGCCGGACGGCATGTTACGCGGCGTTATGGACGAGATGGGAGTTGCCAGCGTTGCGCCGATCCTGATGAAACCGCATGAACGATTGCGGCAATTGATCAGCCTGGTCGATAACGAAATCAGATCGCCGGGTTTCGCATCGGATATGATGATTGATGGGATCATGCGGGCGATTTCCAGCATCCTGGTGCGCGGAGATCTTCCTACCGATCCTTATCCTGCCGATCGCGTGCACATCTCTCGCGTCAAGCTCAACCGCGTCATCGAATTCGTCGAAGCCCAGCTCGATCGGGAGCTCAGCCTCGACGATCTCGCGAGAATTGCGGGTCTTTCGCCCTTTCACTTTTCACGCGTATTCAAGCTGACGACGGGCGAAACACCCTATTATTTTGTCTGTTCTCGGCGGCTGGCGCGCGCGCAGCAATTGCTGACCGAAAGCGATATGGGGCTGGCGGAACTCGCCCTGGCATGCGGCTTTGCCAGCCAGTCACATTTCACAGCCGCTTTTTCTAAACCTTTCGGCACCTCTCCGGGACGGTATCGTCGCGCACGCATGCGTTCATAGCAATTTACGGATAAACCGCTTCGGGTTTGAAATCCATCAAAGGATCATAGCGCTAAACAGATACGAGTTTTGGAGTATCTATTATGCGCTTGATCAAAATGTTTTCATCTCGTCTTACCCGCCTTGCCATGGTTACACTGGTCGTTGCGTTGTCTGCAGAATCTGCACATGCGCAGGACGCTGAACCCAGCGCAGCACCGGAATGGATGCCGCTGGATATCAAGAACTTCGGCAGCGAATTGACGGACAAATGGGTGCCAGTGCCGAATGGCGACAGCGGCGCCCCACGCCAGGGCTGGCTGGCCACTGCCGACGGATTTTTCACGCGGGAAGCGCATCTCGCCTATGATTATCTCGATGGCGATGGATTTGATCGCCATACCGGGCTCGCGCGTTTCCATTATCCGCTGTCGCGTCGGTTATGGGTTGGCTTGGAAGCGCCGTTCTTTCAGCAATCGGGCAGCATTCGGGATTTCGGCGATGTTACCCTCACCACCCAGGTAATGCTGCATGAATCACGGAACGTGTCGATCAATGCAGGGGTCGGCTGGCGCCTGCCCACCGGCACCGTTGAACTCGGCAATCAGGTGTTCGCCGCGCAACCCCAGCTCAACTTCTGGAGCGACATCGGCAGTGGATTTTCGCTGCGCGGTCGGATCGCGTACGAATTCGCCGATTCAGGCAATCCCGATAATTTCATCCTCAACGCCACCTTCGGCCAAACGATCACCCCGCACAGTAAAGCGCCGTTCGGCGATCTGAGCTGGTATCTCGCCACCAACTGGCGCGAACCGTCCAATGGCGGCGGTCGATCCTTTGTCAGTCTGACGCCCGGGATGCGCACGCACGTCGGCAATAATCTGTTTCTGCTGGCCGGTGTGGAGTTCCCGGTAACCGATAACAGCGCCTCGTTCAGCCAGCGCTACATCATCCAGCTCGTGAAGGGCTTCTAATCCACGTATCGCCGCCGCTACCCCCCAGCCCCCCAAAAGCGGCGGCGATACTCTGCCGGGGTGGTCCCGGTAATCGACCGAAACTGCGTTGAAAAATGCGCGTGGGTGGCAAAGCCACACAGCTTTGCAATATCGGCAATCGGCATATCGCTGGAACGCATCAGATCCTGCGCCACTGCAATCCTTTCACGGATGACATAGGCATAAGGCGGAACGCCGGTGCTTTCCTTGAACGCCCGCACGAAGTGAAAACGGCTATATCCTGCCACTTCCGCCAGATCCGCAAGCGTGATCCGGGTGTTGAGATGGCTGCGAACGTGATCGCGCACCCGCCTGACGGTATGCGGGCTCAACATCAGGCGACGATATTGCGGGAACTCACCGCCCCAATCCGATGTCGCCGCCAGTCGCACCAACAGGGCATCAAGATAGCAATCCGAAGACAACGCCCTATCGGTCTCGTCACGGGTATCGAGCAGCAGCGCGAACAGATTCGCGATATGCGGATCAGGCCGCCCAATGGTTTCGGCAAACGACACGCTTGACGGCGAACGGCCATAGGTTTCAGCGACTAGGGCCGCAAAATAATCCGGCTTCACGTATAAATGGGCAAAACCGATCGGCCCGTCGGTTCGCCAGCGGTACACGCTGCCAGCTTCCACGGTGGTGGTCGAGTTGACGGTCACATCCTCGATCCGTCGGCCACCGGGCCCGTCACGTTGCACACGCTTCGCACCCCGTTGATGCAGCACGACCAGATGATGATCGAGCGCCGGCTGATGCATTGCCGCGTCGGTATCGGCAAAGCTTTGGAGAAAGCCACCTGCCAGCGTGCGCGGCAGGGAATCATTCGCGGCCGGCGTCGCGGCCCAGTCGCGCCACTCGCGCGGATCAACCGGTGCTTTGCGATCCAGCACTGCAACATCCACCTATTTTCGCGATCGCCGCAGCCAAGATGATTGACGACGACCAGACCTACCGCGCCACCCCGCGCGTCTCTTCATGGTTCTCCACAGATATCAACAAACATTGGCACCAACCCAAGTGAAGTGCATATTCGTTCGTTCTGCTACCTGAATAGGACAGTTAAGCACCGATACCGGTCCGCTGCGCTACAGTTTGGCGTCTGCTCTGGGTATCCTCTCAGCCGATAGGCGAAGCGGGCGGAGGCGTGAACCTCCAAACAATCCTCGTCGAACGAACAACATATCGGGGTGTGAACTAAGATGCAGCGCGATCATTACGCCGATCACCTGCTGTTCTTCACCCGCTTTCCCCAAGCTGGCGCGGTCAAGGCGAGACTGGCGACCGACATCGGCAACGCGAATGCATTGGCCGCCCATGATGCCATGACAAAATATTGTCTGGACGCGGCCGATGCCACCGCGGTGACAATGGGTGCATCGCTTCATCTGCTGACAACGGGCGCCTCACCGGCCACCGCAGCAGATTGGCTCGGCATGCGTCACCGGTACATCGATCAGGGCGATGGCGACCTTGGGGACCGGGTCGCCCGGGCGTTGCGCCATTCGATCGCACGTGGGGCTAGGCGGATCGTGGTGGTAGGATCGGACTGCCCCGCCCTGTTAGCTGAGGACATGGTCGCCGGTTTCCAATTGCTGACGTCGCATGATGTCGCGTTGGGGCCTGCCACCGATGGCGGTTTTTATCTGTTAGGAATTAACGCCAATCTTGCCCCTCGCCTGTCGTTGATGCTGGCTGATCTCCCCTGGGGTACTGATTGCGCGCGCTCAGTGCTTGAACGAAATGCCATGCGTCACGGCATCCGCATTGGCCGCCTGCCGTTGCTGAGCGATGTCGACCGGCTTACCGATATCGATCCCATTCGCTGGCCCTGGCTGGCAGCAGCGGCCGGATTATTGCCGCAGGCAGCTGGCGGATGACGGCACCGCGCTGGCTTAATGCAGGCGATATGGAACCGGTGTCCGAACGCCTTCGTGCGCTCGGTTGGCTCGCGCCGCGCGACGTCCTGACCGGCATGGCATCAGCCGGTAACGGCAATCTGAACCTAACGCTGCGGGTAACGGCAGGCGAGCGATCCGCCATTCTGAAACAGGCCCGCCCCTGGGTCGAACGCTACCCCGCCATCGCGGCTCCGGTCGAAAGATCCGCGGTGGAAGCCAGCTTTTACCGGCTCTGCCATGCCTCACCCGCGCTCGCTGGGTTCATGCCGCAGCTGATCGGCGTCGATCCGACGTGGCATATCCTGCTGATCGAGGATGTCGGCCTGCAAGCCGATGCCGCGACGCATTATGCGCGCGTTGCGGCCGATTCCACGGGTCAGGCGCGGCTCATCGACTTTCTAGCGCGCCTTCACGCCCTGAACTCGCCGCCCACCGCCATGCCGTGCAATCGCGAGATGCTGGTGGTCAATCATGCGCATATCTTTGAATTACCCTTTGCGCAGGCCGATCGCGATCTCGCCGAAACGGCCGCCGCTTTGGGTGATCGATACCTGACGAGCAAGGGAGCCCTGCTCCACGGTGATTTCTTTCCCGAGGCCTGGGTTTACGGCGCCACCGGCATCCAGGTCATCGATCCCGAATTCTGTCTGTTTGGGCCGCCCGAGTTCGATCTGGGGGTAATGGCAGCGCATCTGACGATGGCGGGCGATGCATTGTCGCTGGACCGACTGACGGCGCACTATCAAAGTGTCAGCGATGGCCAAGTCGACCGGGTTCTTGTGGCGCGCTATGCAGGCGTAGAGATTTGGCGCCGCCTGAAGGGTGTCGCACCGGTTTCTCTGCCCCTCAGCCACGATCGCCGCACGGCGCTCATCGGGCTGGCGGCGGCCTTGATCCGGCGATGACCATGCGCCTGCCCGTGTGGATCGACACCGATCCCACCGTGTTCCCAGGCGGACATGAAGTGGACGATGGCATCGCAATCGCCCTCACGTTCCGGTCGCCCGAACTGGACGTGATCGGCGTCAGCTCAATCTTCGGCAATGGCCCGATCGATCGCTGCCACGAAAGCGCCCAAGCCGTTGTGGCCGCGTTCGGACCGGTTGGGATGTCCGTCCATCGCGGCGCAGCAATTGCCGGGGATTTTTCTGCAACGCCCGCCGCACACGCTATAATCGCTGCCGTTCGGGCAACACCACCACCCGGCCTCACCATTGTCGCGCTCGGCCCGCTGACCAACATCGCGGCAGCACTGGCGCTGGCACCCGAGCTCGCGGAGCGCATTTTGCGGATCATCTGGGTCGCAGGGCGGTTACCGGGGCAGCAATTCCGTGCGTCGAGTCGACAGGAAAAGCCGTTTCCCGATTTGAATTTCGAGGCCGACGTTGCTGCGGCTGACGCGGTGCTGGCCAGCACTGTTCGGATCGCCCTCACCGCCTGGACGGTCTGTTCGCAGGTCCATTTCGGCAGGTCGCAGCTTGCCAGATTGGCGAGGGGCGACCACGCGCTGCGCTGGCTTCACGATCCGATCAGCGATTGGCTCGATCTGTGGAACCGCGACTTCGGGCTCGATTACTTCATGCCGTTCGATACGCTCGCGGTCGCTGTGGCCAGCGGTATCGGCAATGTTACGGGTTTTGAGGGACGGGCATGGATTGAGCGGGGATCGGCTCCAACGCTCATCGCTGCACCTACCGACGGCGGCATACGCCCCCCATCTCCTCCGCGTGACATCTGGTTTGCAACCGGCGTCGATCGCCAGTTCATCGGCACCATAATCGGCCGAATAACCACCACCAGTCCATGCCTGAAAGGAACAAAGCGATGACAAGAATATCGTCTGTTCACATGATTCCGCAGTGGGTGATCCTGCCCTCCGGTGCGATTGTTGCGGCAGCGACGGTTGCCGCGATCCATGCAATTGCGCAGCAATCGACCATGCCCATGCCGACGATGCCCGGAGCAGATGCGATCAAGCCCGCAAATGATCCGTTCGCGATTTTTGCCAAGGCAAATCCCACCGAAACCGCGCCGATCGATTACATGGTTTGGGGCGATTTCGTAAACAAACTTGTCCTTTTTGAATCAGGGCGTGCCGAGTTCGCGTACCGCGCCATCAAGCAGAATGCGGCCATGTTCCTGAATGATTTTGTCGGCGCGATGCAAACGCTTCGGCCAGAATTGCTCGGGAAAAAGGAACAACTCGCGCTGTGGATCAACCTGTACAACGCGCAGGTCGTTCGGGAAACCACGCGCAATTATCCCGTCCGGAGTGTCGAAGCGCTGGTAAATGGCCCCGCTTGGGCTGATCAGACGATAGGGATCAGCGGCGTCAAGCTGAGCCTGAACGACATTCGATCCAACGTGCTGGGGCGGTACTTCAACGATCCCCGCGTCCTGTCAGCCCTGTTTATTCCGGCCCGTGGCGGACCGATGGTGCAGAAAAAAGCCTATTCCGGTCCAACGATCGATGCGCAACTTGATGCCGCCGCCGCGCAGTACATCAACCAATCCGGCATCGTGACGGTGAAGGGAGATGTGGCGTATCTGTCCCCCGTTTTCACGATGAATCGGATGTTCTTCGGTGGCGAAGATGCGCGGCTGATTGCCCATCTGAAGCAGTTCGCCAAGCCGAAGCTTGCGCAAAAACTCGCCCTTGTTACCCGCGTCGAAACCGGCAAGTTCGATTGGGCGCTGAACGATTATATCCCGCGACAATCGGATTTTTCCGCGCCAGAATCGGCGCCACCGCCACCGTCGGCAGGATCGTGACATCGACGCGAAGGGGCTATCGCGAACGAAGCATCCTTATCGGCCTTACGGCCGTAACAGGCATCTTCGTCGGATTGCTCGCTGTCTTGTCGACAATGACCAGCAACGCAACGGCGATTTGGCTCGCTATGACGCTCGTGATTGCAGGGCTAGGCTGGCTAGGGTTCGGATATCTTATCGATCGACAGGCCCTTTCCTGGCCAGCGATACGGGCGCTCATTGTCATTGGATTGGCAGCGCGGATCGCCCTGCTGCCGAGCGCACCACTCTATGAAGATGATTATGTCCGGTATCTGTGGGACGGCGGGGTAACGGCTGCGGGGCTGAACCCCTATGCGCGCACGCCCGCCTCTGTCCTGAATGAAATTCGCCCGCTGTTTCCGGCCCAGCCCGGGGTTGCGCGCCCGCTGTCGCCGGAAGCGGACCTCGGTACACGATCGAGAGATATTCTCGATAGGGTGACGTACCCAAGCGTGACCACCATCTATCCGCCGATCGCCCAACTCGGCTTTGCGGCGGCACACAGTGTGAGGCCCTGGTCGTTGCTGGCGTGGAAAGGCGTGGGGCTGATCGCCGAAATAGCGACGCTGTATCTGCTGATTGGTGGCCTGCGCGCAGCCGGACGCTCTCCTGCCTGGGCGATGCTGTATTGGCTATGCCCTCTGGTGATCAAGGATTTCGCCAATGGCGCGCATATGGACGTGCTGTTGATGCCCGCGCTTGCCGGCATGATCTGGGCAGTGCTGGCCGGGCGTTTGCACACCGCCGCCCTGCTGATCGGCGTGGCAGCGGCACTGAAGCTATGGCCACTGTTGCTGGTGCCGGCGTTGGTTGCACAGGCCACTCGCTGGCGTGATCGCCTGTTTCTGGCGTCGCTGTCGGCTGCAAGTGCCATGGTGTTGCTTGCGCCCCAGCTATGGGCGCATGATCCCGCGAGCAGCGGCCTTTCTGCTTATGCCGAAACCTGGGTACGTAACAGTCTGGCTTTTCCTGCGCTGCAGGCAGCCGTTACGTCGCTTGTGATCGGTGGCGATCCGTCACTGCTGACCCGGGCGCTGGTGGCAGCAATCGTGGGTGGGCTGGCGCTGCACTGGGCACGCCGCGCCAAGGATGCACCGCCAATCGCGATGATCGCCAGTTGGCGGAACACCACGCTGGCTCTGCTGATGCTGAGCCCTACCGGCTATAGCTGGTACGCAACCTGGGTCGTCCCCTTTCTTGTCTTTGCGCCGGAACGATCAGCGATGCTGCTGGTCAGCTTTGTTGGCGCTTATTATCTGCGCTTCGCCGATCAGGGTGGATGGGGTGCTGCAATCGCCCCGTGGATCGGCTTTGCGCCTGCATGGGCAGGAATCATCTATGCAGCGGTGCGCCAACGGATGGGCCATGCGCGCGGGTAAAAGGATCGCAGCGATCATCCCGGTGCTGAACGAAGCCGCATCGCTAGCGCTATTGCTGCCCGAATTGCCTGATTGGATCGACGAGGTGATCGTCGTCGATAACGGGTCGAGCGACGCCAGTGCGGCGGTGGCGACAACGCTTGGCGCGCGCGTGATTGCAGAGGCGCGACGCGGCTATGGCAGCGCCTGTGCCGCGGGCGCTGCCGCGACGAACGCCGATATCCTGCTGTTCCTCGATGGCGATGGCAGCGACCGCCCATCGCAAGCCGCCTGCCTTGTCGACCCCGTGGCATCTGGTGCGGTCGACATGGTTATCGGCAGCCGTGTGCTGGGCAAGCGCGAACGAGGAGCGTTAAGCCCGCAGCAAAGGATCGGCAATGCACTCGCGTGCTGGCTGATGCGACGGATCTGGAACGCCCATTATACCGATCTCGGCCCGTTTCGCGCGATCAAGCGGTCGACCTTGCTGGCACTCGACCTGCGTAACCACCGTTACGGATGGACAATCGAAATGCAGATCCGTGCGCACCGGCAGGGTTGCCGGGTCGCGGAGGTGCCCGTCGATTACCGACGACGCCTGCGGGGCAGATCCAAGATTTCGGGAACGGTACGCGGCGTAGCGCTGGCCGCGTGGCACATTCTGGGGACGATCGCCGCCGAAGCCCGGCGCACTGACTGACCGTGGTTTCGTGATGTAGTGCCGTAGCGATCGTCATCGGGGAAAATGGCGGAGAGGGTGGGATTCGAACCCACGGTGAGCTTGCACCCACGCCGCATTTCGAGTGCGGTACATTCGACCACTCTGCCACCTCTCCGCGAGGGAATCGCACATCAGCCATTTGCGAAAAATGGTGCCGCCGATCGGTCGAAGGCGGGCCTCTAGCCCAATCATTCGCGCCGCACAAGCATGTGCCTTGTGCGGCGCGCAACAACCACTAGATTACACTTATGCATCGCTCCCACATCCCCGCCCTTCCCACCGATTCCAGCATTGTGCTGCCCCCGGTCGCCCATGCCAGTTTTGCGATTGGCGATGTCGTGCGTCACCGGGTGTTTGATTTTCGCGGCGTGATTTTTGACGTCGATCCGGTCTTTGCGAACAGCGAGGAATGGTATGATGCAATCCCGCTGGATATCCGGCCGCGCAAGGATCAGCCCTTTTACCACCTGCTCGCTGAGAATGTGGAGAGCAGCTACGTCGCCTATGTCAGCCAGCAAAATCTGGTGCTCGACGACAGCGAAGAGCCGGTCGATCACCCGGCAATTTCGGGGCTGTTTACCGATTATGTCGATGGCCGGTACAATTTGCGGCGCGAGCATCGCCACTAAGGCGGCTCGCCTTTCGCACGATAGGCGACGCGACAAAAAAGGGGGCCTCGCAGCCCCCTTTTTCTTTGCAGGTAATCAATCGATCAGAAACTGGCCGAGATGCGACCGTAAAGGAAACGACCGCTGAAGCCGAAGGGCGACAGGTTCGAATAAGGCAGGAAAAACCCGTTGACACCGAACACCCCGCCAGCGGGCACGCGGTCTGGATAGACGTCAAACACATTGTCCGCGCCAACGGCCAATTCGATGCCCTGATAGATCTTGGCACGAACCTCAACATCGCTGACCCATTTCGGTGTCAGCGTGAAATCATTTGGCGCGGCGCCACGCGCAAGGGCGAGATTTGTTGAGGACCCTGCTGAGAAGACCGAGCCGAAGCGGTTGGTGCGGAACGTAGCCGAGAAGCGATCAAGGCTCCAGTCGACTGCCAGGTTCAGCTTGTCGCGGGGCTGGCCGTCGGTCAGACGGAACGACTCAGCTCGCCCGAACAAGGTAAGGCCCGGCAAGCTTGGCAGCGTGGCCCGCTGCGTGATCGTGGTCTCGTTATAGTTATACCCTGCCGTAAAGCGGAAATTGCCAAGTCCGAATTCAGGCACGGCATAGGTCGCGACGATATCGACACCCTGCGTCTTGGTATTGACGCCGTTGACGAAGAACCGCGCCGAGGTGACGTTGTTGATGCCAGCTGCCGTCAGAATACCAACCACGGCCGCACCCTGAAGGTTCTCGGTCAACACCACGCGGTCGCGAATTCGAATGTTGTAGTAATCCGCGGTCAGCGAGAATCCTTCAAACGGGTTGAGGGCAATGCCGCCACCAAAGTTGGTGGCCTTTTCCGCTTCCAATTGCCGCGCGCCGAGTGCGCGTGCAACCGGATCGGAGACCGGGAAGGTGCCGATTTCAATCAGCACGCCGTTGACGTTGTTGGTCGATGTCGTCGCGAAGAACTGCTGCGCAAGGCTTGGCGCGCGGAAGCCTGTCGAGACCGAGCCGCGGATCGCATAGCCGGGCAGGAACTCCCAGCGGCCGGCGACCTTGCCGTTCAGCGTGCTGCCGAAATCAGAGAATCGTTCGTAGCGACCGGCAACCTGCAGCGTCAGCGTTTTGGTAATGCTGGTGTCGACTTCGCCATAGAAGGCAAAGCTGTTACGTGACACATCGACGGCATTGTTCGGGCGGAACCCTGGGAAAACCTGCGCACCACCGGCCCCGTTAAAGGGTGCCGCTGAGAAAGGACCGTTAATGAAGCTGGTCGTCTGGCCCGCGCGGATCTTGAAGTTTTCATCGCGGAACTCGCCACCGACCGCAATGCCGAGGCGATCGACGAAGCTAACGTCAAAGGTCTTGTTGAAATCCAGGTTCACCACCGTCTGACCGGCAGCAATCCCGCCTGCGTCGAACACACGCGGGCTATTCAAGCCACCCAGCGACACGTTGAAGCTGTTCGACACCTGATAATCGAGCTGGTTCGAACCATAGACGACGGACAGATCGGCCATGATACCGCTGCCAATATCGCCCTTGATGCCAACCGCGCCGGACACATCCTCAATCTCGGAATTGATAAGCGGCAGGAAGCCATCGGGGTAAAAGGGCACGAAGGTCGTCGTCGACGCGGCAAAATCACGGTTACGAGCATCGTTCGGGCGACGGAAAAAGCCTGCCCCATTGGCATCCCGGATACCATAGCTGCCGAAGGCATAAAGCTCGACATCCGGCATCAAATCATAACCGGCATTGGCGAAGAAATTGAAATCCTTTGCTTCACCGTCTCCGTAGCGATGGTTAATGCGGTTGACCGTCAATTCGCGCGGATCGCCAACCGTGGGGTACTGGCGACGGGGATCTGCACCCGAGCGATTGGTCGGGTCGCGATCACGATACTGGCCCGAAAACACGACATATCCATCGGGGCCAACCAGCAGGCCGATGCGCGCAGCCAGTGTCAGCGTATCACCATCATTAGCTGTACGATCATTGCCGGTACCGGTCAGTTGCAGGAGATCATTTGTGGTGCCGCCAGCCGTAGCGACGATGGGCAAGCCGTTGGCACCGGTCGCAACGCCCGTGAAATCGGTTACGCCATCGAGTGTGGTGATATACTTCCCATAGGTGACCAGCGTTTGCACGCCTGGCTTTTTGGCAAGCTGAATGTTGATGACGCCGGCGATCGCATCGGAACCATATTGCGACGACGCGCCATCGCGCAGAATTTCGATCCGTTCGATCGCGACCGCCGGAATCTCGTTGAGATCGACCGCGGACGAGCCACGCCCAACCGAGCCGTTAAGGTTCAGCAGTGCAGAGGTGTGGCGGCGTTTGCCGTTCACAAGAACCAGCGTCTGATCAGGCGCGAGGCCGCGGAGCGTGGCCGGACGAAGCGAATCGGTGCCATCGGTGAGCGATGGCTGCGGGAAGTTGAACGACGGGACCAGCTGGCTGAGCAGCCGGTTGGTTTCGGTGGCACCGCCCCGGGTCAACTGTTCTGACGCAATCACATCGATGGGCACGGTGCTGTCCGCGGCGGTCCGGTTCGCAAAGCGGCTGCCAGTGACGATGATTGCGGGATCAGCCGATGTATCTTCCTGCGCTGCGGGTTCCTCGCTCGGCGCCGATTGCGCATGGGCGGGTACCGCCAGCGCGATTGCCAGTACCGAAGCCGAGACTGCCAGGTGTTTGAAAATGCGGATGCGCATAATATCCCCCGAAAATGACATTCAAACGGCCTACGCCGCACAAAAAGAGCATAGCAATGCCCATTAGCGTAACAATGCTGCGTGCTTCACCGTCATACGATTGTCACCACGCTGTTGCTGCAAAGCAACATTCGAAGCCGATTGATCGCTTGCCGCCATTCTGATCACGGCAATCGTGGTTCTGTGATCACACATCGCGTTGCGCGGTTGACAGAATCATGACTGTCGCATAGGTCGCCCTTCTTTCCGCGCCGGTCCGCCGAGCGTGGGGTGATCTATTGGAAAGAGATTTTAGCCATGTTCGCAGTCGTGCGCACGGGCGGCAAGCAATACCGCGTTGCCGCTGGAGACAAGATCGTCGTCGAGAAGCTCGACGGTGAAGCCGGTGCGTCGATCACGCTCGGTGATGTGCTGCTCGCGGGCGAGGGCGCCGAACTGAAGTCGGTGGCCGGCCTGACGGTCGCTGCAGAGATCATCGCGCAGGCGAAGGGCGAGAAGGTCATCGTCTTCAAGAAGCGCCGCCGCCACAATTATCGCCGCCGTAATGGCCACCGCCAGCAGCACACGATCCTCAAGATCTTGAGCATCGGTGCCGCGGAAGAAAAGAAGCCCGCAAAGGCCAAGAAGGCAGCGCCCGAAGGCGAAGCCCAGAGCGCCGAAGCGTAAGCCCCCAAGTTTCGAGGAATATAGACAATGGCACATAAGAAAGCAGGCGGCTCTTCGCGCAACGGTCGCGACTCAGCAGGCCGTCGCCTTGGCGTGAAGAAGTTCGGCGGGCAGGAAGTCGTCCCCGGCAACATCCTCGTGCGTCAGCGCGGGACCAAATTCTATCCGGGCCGCAATGTCGGCATCGGCAAGGATCACACGCTGTTCGCGCTGGTCGAAGGCCGCGTTGAATTTCATGCGGGCAAACTTGGCCGAACCTTCTGCTCGGTAGCACCGGTAGAGATGGCGATTGCCGCCGAATAACATCGGGTAACCAGCCGGGTTACCCACTTGGGTGATCCGGGGCGCCGCGCAGGCGGTGCCAGCCAAACAAGGGAGCCGGGTCCACCCAGGCTCCCTTTTTTCTTGCTCCCTCAACAGCTTTGTCGCGCAAACGTCATCCCGGCGTGCGAGCGGCAAGCCGACCGACGAGGAGAGTAAGGATGTTCGCTCGGACCCCCAGATTGACGCTGCGCCCCGGCTGGCCGGAGGATGCGGCCGCGCTGACCAAGGCAATCGCGCATGAGGCGGTAGCGTTCAAACTCGCCCGGTTACCCTGGCCCTATCAGGCCGAACACGCCGTTGATTGGCTGCGGCGCCCACAGCGCCCCCGCGACCTGGCACTGCTCATTATGGCGCATGAGGGGCCCTCCCCCCGCCTGATCGGCGCGATCGGCATCCACCCGGATGAAACGCATGGCGGGTACGAGATTGGCTATTGGTTGACCCCCGACGCCTGGGGCCGCGGCTATGCAACCGAGGCAGGCCGCGCGATGCTGGGGATTGCCCGCCACGCGATGGGGCTCCGGCAGCTGCGGTCAGGCTATTTCATCGACAATCCGGCATCCGGCCGGGTGCTGGCCAAGCTCGGCTTCCATCCGACGGGCGTCGAAATGCGGCATTGCCTCGCGCTCGGCATCGACAAGCCCTGCGCAACGCTGGAACGCTCACTTGATGATGAGGGATCGTGCGAAGACCCGGAGCGCATGGCGGCCTGACACAAAAATGCCGTTCGGGCGGGGCGATGCCCTGCCCGAACGGCTAGACACGGCGACCGGAGGGGGTCAGGCCGCCGCCAATTCCTTTTCGGCACGCGGCATCACTGCCGCTTCATAATCGCTCTCCGCCAGCGCGATCAGCTTGCGGTCGTCATGGTTCCAGGGATGAAAACCGGGGAGGAAGAACGAGAACCACGCCCCCATCACCTTGCGACCCATGCCGGGGTTGCCGAAAACGTACCAGGCTAGCTTTGCCCATACGACCGGACCGGTCAGCCCGTCCTGCCGCAACAGTTCGAGCATCCCCTTGCGGCGACCTTCAAAGAACTTAACGGTCGTTGCGAGCATCACGATCGCCTTCACGCGCCAGCGGGTAAAGCGCGGCCAATCGCGGGTGGCGTGCAACCACGTGTCATAAGCGACACCCTTGTGCTCGATCTCCTCGGCCGCGTGCCAGCGCCACAACGCCACCGGCTGCTGCTCACCGCCTGCCAGATGCGCGGGCGTGGCGATCAGTTCATGCGCGATGATCGCGGTGAAATGCTCCAGCGCCATGGTCGCCGCCAGATTGGCGATCGCTGGGCGGCCCTTGGTGAGCGCCAGCGCCTCGTCGACATGGCGTTCGAGCAGGGTGACGTCATAGCCCTGATCGACGACATGCCGGTTGAACGCGACATGCTCGCGCGTGTGCATCACTTCCTGCTTGATGAAGGCGTTAATCTCCGCAATCAGTTTCGGCGGTGTCCCCTCGCGAAACTGGCGCACGCTGTCGATGAAATAGCCCTCACCCTTGGGAAAGGTGACCGAAAGCGCATTGTAAAAGGCAGTGGCATAGGGATCGTTGTTCAACCACCAGCGACCCATTTTCTGGGTGCGGCCAAAGCGCAGATCGCGCGGCGTGATGGTCAAATCATCGGGACTGGTTGCTTTCGCCACAAAAACCTCCGAACAGAATGAATCTGGAACGCCAACTTACACTCTTGTCAATAGGTCGTACTTACACTCGTGTCAATAGCCCGCCGCCGCCTTTCCCCGGAAGAATCGCGTGACAATGCACTTGAGGCTGCCCGTGCCCTGCTGCTTGAGGCTGGTCCGCAAGCGGTAACGCTTAAAGCAGTCGCCGCGCGGATCGGACGCACCCACGCCAATCTGCTCCACCATTTTGGCTCCGCTGCGGGCCTGCAAAAGGCGCTAATCGCCAATATGGCGGGCACCATCGTCGCCACGATCGGCGAAGCCGTAATGCGCGCACGGACGGGCGATCATGATCCCCGCGAAGTTGTCGACCTGACCTTCGATGCGTTCGGCAAGGAAGGTGCCGGGGCGCTCGCCAGCTGGATGATCCTGTCGGGCAATGAAGACGCGCTCGATCCGATCCTGGCGGCGATCCACGGCCTGGTCGATCAACTGGCCGAAGACAAGGAAATGCACGGCCCTGCCCTGCATGAGGAAACGCTGGCGCTGGTGCTGATGGCGCTGGGCGACGCGCTGCTCGGCGGGCCGATGGCGAGCGCGCTGCGGCTGCCACGCGGCATGGCCCGCGACCTCGCCGCCCGCCAGCTCACCGCCTCACGGCTGGCGGCGGGATTGCCGGTCAAGCTTTGATCGTCGAGGCGGATGCGGCCATTCGTCTGGGTAAATATCGGTCCGCGGTTGTGTAAATTGCACCACGAGAGCGCTATCTTTTTTCAACAACCAGATGGGAACACGAGTATATCGACCCACTTCATAGGTAAAAACATCGATGCTTACGCTTAACGGCGTGCTCGGAAGAAAACAGTTGTTGATACGAAAGCCGGCAACCGGCGATACCTTGAGCTTATCAATAATGGCTGACTCGCTGGCATCAGTTAGCTTGAATTTACCGACGCGAATGCTGATTTTGGTGATCGTACTGCGCTGGTCATATTCAGTTGAAACGACCATATCGTCGCGAGTGCATTTTGCGCGAATGACCTGTACTGTCTGCGGCGGTGCCCTATCGTCGATCATGAACGTGACATCCTTGGACGGCTGAATGGCAGTCACCTGATCGACGATTATCATGTTTTACTCGAATTCTGATGGTGCTGGGGTCCGACGCACCGCCACGCGGGCACTCGCACTGCGGCAGCCGACGGCTGCGCAACGATTGAACGAGCGCGCTTCTACTTAACTGGATGCAGAACGGGGTTTAGAATGGGATTATCCGATATGAAAAGCAATTTCCATTTCCCGGTCCGATTGCCAATGTTCATGACGACAGGCACGGTCTTATAGGAAATAACCGAAAATATTGTCATACCGATCGATCGATTTTTTACAGGATAGCTACATCTGGTTATTGCCGCACCACTAATTTCACGGTCTTTTATATGAGTTTTGATTCTCGAAATGCCTTCTTTGTCTATATTCTTTCCATTTATTGATATTGATATCTTATCAATTCTGCGATCTTTATTATATGACACATGCATCTCGACATCGTCACCATTGCATTTTGCTCTAACGATTTCCTGGCTAGCAACTGCTGGTCTTTCATCGACGATATAGGCGACCGAACCCTCTTGATTTTGAAGATCGTGATACATCATTACCACCTCATGACTTTGGTTGGCAATTTCTTGTCGTAATCTGTGGGGGCAAAAGTTCACCCCGACGCCTGTCAGCCGACGTCAATGATTGGAAACTTGCCCTGTCCGCGTAATTAAATTCCCGCACGGTGCCAGCCGAGTCGACGATGAAGAGGGAAATCGAGGCAGGAATGCCCTGTTCATCAACCACTCGCTGCGCTTCCGACCAATCATCAGCGCTTGGATATCGCGCTTCGAGATCGAGATTTGGATCATAGCCGTATGTGGGGTGATTATGAACCCACCCAACAACATTTGACGCTTCGGCCCCACGAGGAAGAAATAACGTTGATCCACCATCATAGCCTAATGAAACTAAATTGTCCTTGTAAAGAGATACTCGACCACTCTGCTGCCTAATGATCCCGGCACCAAATTCAACAGGCGGCAGCGAATTGCCGCCCGGGCCCAAATATCTCAGTTCATCCGCGACCGTCCGTGCGAGCCCCGATGCACTATCACACTCAAGCGCAAGCGGTGCAGTAATCAGCGGCGACGGCTCGCCCCCCCCGTCACCCAGCGGTACCAGCATCGGCGAATCAGAAAAGTCCGCCGACTGTTCAAGTGGATAGGCCCAGAAAGTGCCATCGGAACGGCGGCGCGCAGTAACAACGATATCACTGACCATGAGTGAACTCCTCAGACCGAACCTCATCGAGTCACAAATGCCAGAAAAACATTATTAGTCAATATATTACAGTTATTTAACCATCGATCAACCCGCCCCGAAGGCACCGCGCGAACTGGCGGTCCGCCAGCTCACTGCCTCACGGTTGGCGGCTGGATTGCCGGTAAAGGCCTGAACGACCCCGCACTGGATAAAATGCTGCATTGCGCTAGAGAGCGGCGATGCATTTTCTCGATCAAGCCAAGATTTTCGTCCGTTCGGGCGCCGGTGGCCCCGGCGCGGTATCGTTTCGCCGTGAAAAGTTCATCGAATATGGCGGCCCCAATGGCGGCAATGGCGGCAAAGGTGGCGACATCATCTTTGAAGCCGTTGCAGGCCTCAACACGCTGATCGATTTTCGCTACACCCAGCATTTTCGCGCACCACGCGGCAAGGGCGGCGCCGGGCAGAACCGCACTGGCGCGGGCGGCAATGATCTCATCATCCGCGTCCCCGTCGGCACCCAGGTACTGAGCGAAGACAAGGAACATGTGCTCGCCGACTTCACCGTGCCGGGCCAGCGCACCGTTTTCATGCGGGGCGGCGATGGCGGTCGCGGCAATGCCAGCTACAAAACGTCAACCAACCGCACGCCCCGCCAGCACGGCACTGGCTGGCCGGGCGAGGAAGGCTGGGTGTGGCTGCGGCTGAAACTGCTCGCCGATGCCGGGCTGGTGGGCTTGCCCAATGCCGGCAAATCGACCTTCATCAACGCAACCACGAACGCCAATGCCAAGGTCGGCGATTATCCCTTCACCACCACCCGCCCACAATTGGGCGTGGTGAGCCACCATAATCGCGAATTCGTGATCGCCGACATCCCGGGGCTGATCGAGGGCGCGGCGGACGGCGCGGGCATTGGCGACCGCTTTTTGGGACATATCGAGCGCTGCAAGGTGTTGCTGCACCTTGTCGATGCCACTGAGGATAACCCTGTGGAAAACTACCGGATCGTCCGTGGAGAACTCGATGCCTATGGCGCGGGGCTGATCGACAAGCCCGAAGTGATCGGCCTCAACAAGATCGACGCGCTCCCCGCAGCTGAGGTGAAGAAGCTCGCGACCAAGCTGAAACGTGCGAGCAAGGCCGAGGTAATGCTGCTCTCCGGCGCAGGCGGCGAAGGCATTCAGGCGGTGCTCGACCGGCTGGTCGACGCCATCGGCCCGCTGGAGGCCGCGCCGGTTGCGGGCGAGAGCGAGGAACCGGCGGAATGGTCGCCAATCTAGCCGACGGCGCTGCGCTCGCGCCGTTTTCCCCCACCGCATGCCCGCGTCTGATCATCAAGGTCGGATCATCGCTGCTCGTCACGCCCGACGGGCAGGTCCGGCGCGATTGGCTGGCGACGCTTGCAGCCGACATTGCTGCACGAACGAAAGCGGGCCAGCAGATCGCCGTCGTTTCTTCCGGTGCAATTGCACTCGGCGCGCGTCGTCTGAAACTGGCCAAGGGTGGCCGCGCGAACCTCGAGGATGCGCAGGCGGCCGCGGCCACCGGTCAGATTGCGCTGAGCCAGATCTGGGCCGAACGGCTCGATGCGGAAGGGCTGACCGCCGCACAGATGCTGGTGACGCTGGACGACCTTGAAGACCGGCGTCGCTATCTCAACGCATCAGCCACACTCAACAGACTGCTGACTCTGGGCGTCGTCCCCATCTTGAACGAAAATGACTCGGTCGCGACCGAGGAAATCCGCTTTGGCGACAATGATCGGCTGGCGGCGCGGATCGCGCAGGCAGCGGGCGCGCAGGGCGTGATCCTGTTATCCGATGTCGATGGTTTGTTCGACGCCAACCCCCTTTCCCACCGCGATGCGAAGCTGGTTGAGCGCGTCGAGCGGATCGATACGACAATCGACGCCATGGCGAGCGGCGACAGCGCATCGGGCATGGGATCAGGCGGGATGGCCTCAAAAATCGCTGCGGCGCGCATCGCGACCGGCGCGGGAATCGCGCTGGCGATCGCGTCAGGGCGGATCGATCATCCGTTGAGGGTTTTTGGTGATACCGGACGCGGCACCTTGTTCGTTGCCGAACGCAGCGCCAGCGCGCGCAAGGCCTGGCTGGCAGGTGGGCTAACCGCCAAGGGCGAAATTAGGGTGGATGCGGGCGCTGCCAAGGCACTGACCGGCGGCAGCAGTTTGCTGGCGGCGGGTGCTACCGGTGTCTCGGGCAAGTTCAAGCGCGGTGATCTGATCGCGATCATCGGGCCAAGCGGCGCATCAATTGCCCGCGGTCTCAGCGAATATGACGCCGCCGATGCCGCGCGCCTATGCGGCAAGCGGAGCGAAGACCAGGCCGTCATCCTTGGTTATGCCCCCCGATCGGCGCTGGTCCACCGCAATCATATGGCGCTGTTGTGATCATCGCACTTACCGGCGGCACGGGCTTTGTGGGCGGCCGCCTAATCGCATTGGCGGTGGCAGCCGGACATCAGGTCCGCGCGCTTGCCCGTCGGCCGCAGCCCGAACAGGCGGGCGTCACGTGGATCGAGGGCGCTCTCGACACACCCGATGCGCTTGCGCGATTGGTGGCGGGATCGGACGCCGTGCTGCACGTCGCCGGCGTGGTCAACGCCCCTGACCGGGACGGATTTGCCGCCGGCAATATTGCAGGCACCCAAGCGATGATCGACGCGAGCGTCGCCGCCCGGGTGTCGCGCTTTGTCCATGTTTCGTCCCTCGCCGCGCGCGAACCGGGTCTGTCCAATTACGGATGGTCAAAGGCGCAGAGCGAACGCCGGGTCGAGACGAGCCCGCTTGCCTGGACGATTGTTCGCCCCCCCGCCGTGTACGGCCCCGGCGATCTTGAGATGCTCGATACCTTCCGGATCGCCAAACTCGGCATCGCAGTGATGCCACCGCCGGGCAAAATGTCCGTCATTCATGTCGATGATTTGGCTCGCCTATTGCTCATTCTGGCAGAAAACGATGCCGGGCGGCTGACGATAGAGCCTGATGACGGCACCCCGGGTGGCTGGACGCACAGCGATTTCCTTGGCGGCGCGATCGGCACCGCGGTCGGCCAGCGAGTGATGCCGCTGCCACTACCGCGCGCGATCCTGTCGCTGGCCGCGCGCATCGACGGGTTGGTGCGCGGTCCGAAAGCAAAGCTGACGGCGGATCGTGTGGGCTATATGTGCCACCCTGACTGGACGGTCGATCCTGCCAAGCGCCCCGATCCGGCACTGTGGCAGCCCCAGATCGATACGGCACAAGGGCTCGGCGAGACGGCAGCATGGTATCGCGCCAAGCGCCTGCTATAGATCGGTCAGAAAGCCGCCGCATTTGCTTGCCAAGGCGAACCAGATACCCCGAACGTTACGGGTCCGAACTGCAAGGATTGATATGAGCGACCGAACCGCCATCTACCAGACGATCACCGCGCTGATTGAACCCTTCAACAAAAAGGGCGTCGCGCTTGCCGAGACAACGACCTTCCAGGGCGATCTCGAGTGGGACAGCTTGACCGTGATGGATTTCGTTGCCGCGATTGAGGATGATTTCGACATCATCATCACCATGAATATGCAGGCTGAAATCGAAACCGTTGGCCAGCTGGTCGATGCAGTTGTGAAGCTCAAAGGCTGATCGGCGCGTACCTGCCTGCAACCGCGCCCGAAATCGAACAACGACCCTGACCCTCATCGGAAACATCCTGCCATGACCGAAGCCGCCGCCACCGCCCATGCCCTGCCAATCGAGGTGGATACCATCGCCCCCGAACGCGATCTGTTCACCAAATTCGATGGCCTGATCGCGGAAAAACAGGCGCTGCTCGATACCGGTGTGCGCGATCCGTTTTCGATCGTGATGGACGAGGTGAAATCCCCCACCGTCGCCGTCATCAGGGGCAAGGAAACGATCCTGCTCGGCACGTACAACTATATGGGCATGACCTTCGATCCAGACGTCATCCAGGCGGGTAAGGATGCGCTCGATCAATTCGGATCGGGCACCAATGGCAGCCGGATGCTCAACGGCACTTTCCGTGATCATATCGACGCCGAAGACGCGTTGAAGGAATTTTACGGCGCATCATCAGCCATGGTCTTCTCGACCGGTTATCAGGCCAATCTTGGCATCATTTCGACGCTGGCGGCAAAAGGCGAATACATCATCCTCGATGCCGACAGCCATGCCTCGATCTATGATGGCTGCGCGCTGGGCAACGCCGAAATTGTCCGTTTCCGCCACAACTCGGTCGAAGACCTCGACAAGCGCCTAGGCCGCCTGCCCGCCGAGCCGGGCAAGCTGGTCGTGCTCGAAGGCGTTTATTCGATGCTGGGCGACATTGCCCCGCTGAAGGAAATGGTCGCGGTTGCGCGCAAGCACGGTGCGATGGTGCTGGTCGATGAAGCCCATTCGATGGGCTTTTTTGGTCCGCACGGTCGCGGCGTATACGAAGAAATCGGCCTTGATCTGGGCGACGACGTCGATTTCATCATCGGCACCTTTTCCAAATCGGTCGGCACGGTCGGCGGGTTCTGCGTATCGAACCACCCGAAGTTCGAAGCGATGCGGATGGTGTGCCGTCCCTATATCTTCACCGCGAGCCTGCCGCCGTCAGTCGTCGCCACCGCCGCCACATCGATCCGTAAGCTGATGCATGCCCACAACAAGCGCCAGCATCTGTGGGAAAATGCCCGGCGGCTGCACGGCGGGCTGACCGAGATGGGTTTCAAGCTTGGCACCGACACCCCGCAATCGGCGATCATCGCGATCATTCTGGAGGATCAGGCGCAGGCCGTGATGATGTGGCAGGCGCTGCTCGACAACGGCCTGTATGTGAACATGGCGCGCCCGCCAGCCACGCCGGCCGGCACCTTCCTGCTGCGCTGCTCGCTGTGCGCCGAACACACGACCGAGCAGGTCACGCAGATCCTTGGCCTGTTTCAGGCGGCAGGCCGCGCTGTCGGGGCGATCGGCTGAGGTTCGCCCGGCCGCAACGCTTTGCACGCCTGTGTTCGGCAGCTATCATGCTGTCGACATGATCGACACCGATCCTCACGGCCAGACCATCGGCGCCGGCGATGCCCGCACACGCATCTGGCTGTTGTTCGCCGTGGGAGCAATGGGGGCGATTGTTCTCATCGGCCTGATCCTGACGATGGGCGAAGCCAACCGCCAACGCGATCGCGCATTGGTGCTGCAAACCCGCAGCTCGCAAATCACCCTTTTGGCGCGCACCCTGTCCGCCACCACCGCTCGTGCAGAGGCTGCGCTTGGCCGCTATGTGATCAGCGCCGATAACCGCCTGGGTGTCATCTATGGCGAGCAATGGGAATTGGCAGGTGCCCAGATCAACCAGCTCGAACGCGCGAATTACGCCGATAATGGCGGCCAGCGCCAGCGCATAGCAGCACTTCGCCAGGCCTATCGCGAGCGCAGCGACGAACTTGCGCTGATTGCGCTGAGTACGCGCTACAAGAAGAACAATCAGGCGTTGGCGCGCTATTATCAGGCGCGCGAATCCAAACCACTGCTGCGCATCAACGCGTTGCTCGACGAGATTATCGATGCCGAACGCGAACTGCTGAGCGCGCGCACCAACGAGGCACTGCAATCGGTGAAGCGATCGACCGATGCCGCGCTGGTGCTGGTGGCGTTCGGCGTGTTGATCGTGCTCGGCGCGATCATTCTGGGCTGGATGACGGTGCAGGCCCTGGGTCAGCGTGCCCTGGCCCGGGCAGAGGCCGATACCGAGCGCGAGCGCGCATTCGAACTGGAGCGCGCCGTGGCGGTTGCGACCGCCGAGCTGAAGCTGCAGGCCAATGAACGCATGGCGGCGGAGGAAAAGCTGCGCCAGGTGCAAAAGATGGAGGCGGTTGGCCAGTTGACTGGCGGTATCGCGCATGATTTCAATAATATGCTCGCCGTCGTGCTTGGCGGGTTGGAGCTCGCCAAGCGCAATATCGACAATCCCAAGGCAGCAACGCGCAACATCGATAACGCAACCGAAGGCGCCAATCGTGCGGTGGCGTTGACCCGCCAGCTTTTGGCCTTTTCGCGCGCCGATGCATTGCTGCCCGCGGCGATCGATCCCGCCGAGCTGATTCAGGGCATGTCCGATCTGCTCGATCGCACGCTGAGCGATGCCATTACCGTGACAACCGTCGACAAAGGCCAAGGATGGCGGACCTGGGTGGATAGGCACCAGCTCGAAAATGCGCTGCTCAATCTGGCCGTCAATGCGCGCGATGCGATGGACGGTCGCGGCACACTGACCATCACTACCAGCAATGTCACGCTGGCTGCGGCAGAAATCGGCAACTGCGCGGCGGGCGACTATGTCGCGATCGCCGTCAGCGATACCGGGTGCGGCATGACGCCGGAGGTGATGGAACGCGTGTTCGAACCGTTTTTCACCACCAAGCCGGTCGGCAAGGGCACCGGACTGGGGCTCAGCCAGATTTTCGGGTTCGTGCGCCAATCCAAGGGCGAAATCACGATCGATTCCGAACTCGGCAAGGGCACGACAGTGACGTTGTATCTGCAACTCCATGTCGGGGTTGCCGAGCAGCGGGAAAAGCCCTTGCCCCATGCTGATGCGGCGCGCTTACAACGCGAGGGGCTGACCGTTCTCGTCGTCGAGGATGATCCGCGCGTCTTGGTCGCCACCACGGGCGCGCTCGAAGCACTCGGCCACCGCGCGATCAGCTGTGGCGATCCTAGCTGTGCGCTCGAAATGATCGATGCCCATCCGGAAATTGAACTCGTCATTTCCGATGTGCTCATGCCGGGCCAGACCGGGCCCGAAGTCGTCGCCGCCATCTTGCAGCGCGCGCCGCATGTCCGCGCGCTGTTCGTCACTGGTTTCGCGGGCGAAGCCGGGGGCGAAATGGAATTTGGCGGCCATCAGGTACTGCGCAAGCCCTTCACCATTGCAACGCTCGATCAAGCAATCACATCGACAATGGAGGCCAGCCGCACCGCTGACCAGGTCGCGAGCCAGGCTGCATGATTTGCCTGCTGACGGCACCCAAGATGCACGATATAGGCGGCGGCGCAGGACGTGTTTCGATGCCCTGCCGTCGGTTTAGGCTATCCCGTCCCGCATGACATCAATCGATCGCTACATGGCTCGCCTGATCGCGGTGCCGCTGCTCGCCAACCTCGTCATTGCATTGATGTTGCTGGTGCTCGATCGCATGCGCATCCTGTTCGATTTCGTGGCGACCGAAGGCGGCCCGGTCAGCGTCGTTTGGCAGATGCTCGCCAATCTGATCCCTGAATATCTCGGGCTTGGCATTCCGATCGGGCTGTTGCTGGGGGTGCTGCTCGCCTTCCGCAAGCTGGCGACGACATCGGAGCTGGATGTGATGCGCGCGGTGGGGATCAGCTATACACGGCTGCTGCGCGTGCCCTATATGTTTGCGATCGGACTCGCGATCGTCAACCTGGCGATCGTCGGCTTCGTCCAGCCCTATGCGCGCTATGCCTATGAAGGGCTGCGGTTCGAGCTGCGCACCGGCGCGCTGGGCGCATCGATCAAGGTGGGCGAGTTCACCAATTTCCCGCGCGGTGCCACCGTACGGATCGAACGGAGCGCGGAACAGGGGCGCAGGCTTTCCGGCATCTTCGTGCACGCCAGCACCGCCAATGGCGGTTGGACCGCCGTAACCGCCGCGACCGGCCAGTTCCTGGCGACCGACAATCCCGATGAGATCATCTTTCGCCTGACCGACGGCACGCTGATCAACGCCGAGCCGGGCTTTACCGTGCCGCGGGTGCTAACCTTCACCTCGCACGACCTACCTATCCCGCTGCCCAAATCGGAAAATTTCCGCGGGCGCGGCGGCCGTAATCTGGAACTGACGCTTCCTGAACTTGCCCGGATCGGCGGCAGCCGCGACAGCCCGGAAATGTTGCGCGATACGAGCCGCTCAGCGTTCCATTTCCGACTCGTTGAAGTCGCGACGATCTTCCTCTTGCCGCTGCTCGCACTGGCGCTGGGCGTGCCCCCAAAGCGATCGACCTCCGCGCTTGGCGTGTTCCTGTCGATCGTGATGATCGTCACCTATCACAAGATTAACGAGTATGCGCAGGCTATTGGCGGACTTGGACTGGTCGATCCCTTCGTGGCGTTGTGGGGGCCATTTGTCCTGTTCGCGGCGCTGATTTTCTGGATGTACTATCAGATCGCCTATGTGCCCGGGGGCCAGCCGATTGGCGCGCTTGAAAAGGCAATTGCCTCGATCGGCAAGGCAGTTGCGCGCCGGATGCCAGGCCAGACACGTAGGGAAGCCGCATAATGCAGGCGCAGTTTTTCCCCTCACGCACCGTCGCGACCTATATGGCGCGACTGTTTCTGGTTCGCACCTTCGCCATTCTGGCAGCACTCGTCATCGTGCTCCAGGCGCTTGATCTGCTCAGTGAATCAGACAAGATTCTTGCGGTGAAGGGCAACGGCAATGCCGAGGTCTGGCGCTATGTCGGCTTTCGCGTGCCGCAGATTATCGAGCGATTTTTGCCCTTCTCGGTGCTGCTCAGTACCATCCTGACGCTCAGCACGCTCAACCAGAATAGCGAGATCGTCGCGCTGAAAGGGTCCGGCCTATCCGCGCATCAGGTACTCGCGCCGCTCATTCTGGCGAGCTTCGTCATCGCCGTCTTGTCCTTCGCGTTCAACGACCGGATCGTCTCACGCGCCACCGCGACGCTGAACCGCTGGCAAAAGGTGCAATATGCACCCTTGCCGATCGACCGGGGAGATCGCAGCAATGTGTGGGTGCGTGATGGGGAGGATTTGATCAAGGTCGATACCGTCAACGGCAAGGGCGACGCGGTGAAGCTCTCCGGCATCACGATCTACGATCGTCAGCAGGGCAATCTGGCGGGCGTCATCCGGGCTGCAAGCGGTGCGCGGGTGCAAGACGGTTGGCAGGTCGATGCCGCGAGCCGGTTCGATGTGGCGAGCGGGCGGGTGAGCCGGTTGGGCGATATCATCGTGGCGCGCGATGTGCGGCCCGATCAATTCACGCTCACCAATGTGGATCCCAATGGCCTGTCCTTCGGCGCGCTGAACAGTGCGATCGCTGACCTGGCCGATGCCGGCCGCCCGACCAAGGCGCTGGAAGGATCGCTGTGGCACAAGATTTCCGGGCCACTCTCATCGATCCTGATGCCGCTGCTCGGCGCCGTCGCCGCGTTCGGCATCGCGCGATCGGGTAAATTGTTCATCCGCGCCGTAATCGGCATGTTGCTCGGTTTTGCCTATTTCGTGGCGGACAACTTCGCGCTCGCCATGGGCAATCTGGGTGCCTACCCGCCGATTCTGGCCGCCTGGGCGCCGTTTTTCCTATTTCTGCTGATCGGCGAAATCGTGTTGGTGCGCTCTGAGGAGTGAGGCTTGGTGGGCCTGAAAGAAAATCTCTTGGAAACAAGCGCCTAGCGCGATAGGTTCCAGTATGTTCTCCACCAGTCCGTCTCTCGTCTTGCGAAAATTCCTGGCGATGGCGATCGTAAGTATTCTTGGAGCGGACACGGCCATTGGCGAAAATCGTGCAGCAACACGTGTAACGCTCGTCAAACCATTTGAGATTGTTGCGGCCGACAGCTTGTCAGGATATTTCGCTGTCAAGCTCGGAAGGCTAGCCAAGATCGATCCGGCCAAGCCACTTCTACCAGGTGTCGAGCAAACATTGAGCCTGTTCGGCAGGGAAGACATCATTGCTGCAACTAGTCGCGATTATAGTACGACCGGCTGTACCGCACTGGGCACCACGACTGGATTATTGGACGAGATTGAGCGCAGGGCGCGCAATACATCAATCGTTATCATCAGCGAAAGCCATGAGCGATCGGAGCATCGCGCCTTCATTACCCAAGTTGCTGGCCGATTGCGGCCATTGGGGTATGATACGCTGGCGATCGAGACGCTTGCGAACGTGTCGCCGGGCAATGAAAAATACCGCTCCCCCTTTTTGACACAACCCGACCTGCCCTACTTCACTGACGAGGACGGCTATTATCTGGCGGAAGCTGGCTTCGGCAGGCTCGGGCGGCAAGCAAAGGCACTTGGTTATCGCCTTGTTCCATATGAATTTACCGACTTTGCAAGTATGCCACCCAACGCAACACAGGAGCAGCAGATTGCGTTTCGGGAAGAGGGACAGGCCAACAACCTCGAAGCGTTTCTGCGCCAAAACC
The DNA here is from genome assembly GCA_964649315.1 of uncultured Stakelama sp. Classification (GTDB taxonomy): domain Bacteria; phylum Pseudomonadota; class Alphaproteobacteria; order Sphingomonadales; family Sphingomonadaceae; genus Sphingomonas. Next base: position 41,913 of record CAZYOU010000015.1, read on the forward strand.
CCAAAGCGAAATTGCTGGTTCATGTCGGCTATACCCACGCCACTGAAGTGCCGCGCCCCGACGGGAATAAGTGGATGGCCGCGCGGTTGAAGGAAAAAACGGGCATCGATCCGCTCACGATTTCACAAACCTATTGTCGCGGCGGTAGTAAAATGGTTCGTCTTTCGGTGCTGCCAACCAAGGAACCGCCCGGAACTTTCGACTTGCTCGTCGACCATCCTGATGCCCGTTTCGTGCAGGGGAGGCCCGAATGGCGGAGAATGGCAGGCGACCGATTGGTGGGGATCCCTAAAGAGTTGCGCCCGACATCGGGGTGGCGGGTTATCGAGGCGCGCCCAGAGGGTGAACCTGTAGCGTCCGTCCCGATGGATCGGGTAGCAATCCGCCCGGGCGAGAATGTCGCACTTATGCTGCCGCCAGGCCGTTACCAGTTAAGGGCAATCGACGTGAAGTACGCCGCTCAGGTCGAGTCCAGGCCTGCCAGCTAAAAGAACGCGGTAGGCGCCTTGGAGCTTGAACTGCCTCAGCCTCTTCAGCGCGCGCCACCCACTGTCATCGTGCTCACCACGATCCGCCGCACCAGTCCGGGCAGGCCTGGATAATTGGCACGGTGATAGGGGGACCCAGCGTCCAACGCCTTCGCCAGCCGCCGATGCGCCTCGGCCAGCGAATGGTACGGCAGGCCCGGGATCAGGTGATGCAGCGCGTGATAGCGCAAGCCGACCGGCGCCCACAGCACGGGCAGCAACGCCGGCGGGGGCACGTTGACGGTGTCGAGATACTGGGCGGTAACGGTCATCGCCTCGCCCTCATTTTCCCATAGATGCGCGACCAGCGTGCGCACCTGGTTGATCACCGCGACGGCCGAGACGATCGCGAGGAAGATCAGGAAACCGCGCAACGGGACAATGCCGGTCCCAACACCGGTCAACAGCGCAATCGCGAACACGCTGCATGCGGCGGCCTGCCACCGCCACTGGCGCGCCAGCTCGCCTTCGGGCGGGCGGCGTTCGAACGAGGGGTTGATCGACAGCGCCG
>CAZYOU010000016.1:0-42832 GCA_964649315.1 uncultured Stakelama sp.
CGACAAGACCCGCGCCGAACTGCCGATCATGCCCAAGGGCCGCTATGCCATCATGTTGCGCCACATGCCGCGCGTGGGCAGCATGGGCCTCGACATGATGCTGCGCACCTGTACCATTCAGGTTAATCTGGATTACCAGACTGAAGCCGATATGGTGAAGAAATTCCGGGTCGGCCTGGCGCTTCAGCCACTCGCGACTGCCTTGTTTGCCAATTCGCCCTTCACCGAGGGCAAGCCCAACGGGATGCTGTCGTACCGCAGCCATATCTGGTCCGATACCGACCCTGCCCGGACGGGGATGCTGCCCTTCGTGTTCGAGGATGGCTTTGGCTATGAACGCTATGCCGATTACGCGCTCGATGTGCCGATGTATTTCGTCTACCGCGACGGCAAATATATCGACGCGGCAGGCCTGAGTTTCCGGGATTTCCTGAAGGGCGAGCTTTCCGTTCTGCCAGGCGAGCTGCCGACCACCGATGACTGGAACGATCATCTGTCGACCGCCTTCCCCGAAGTGCGGCTGAAGAGCTTTCTCGAGATGCGCGGCGCCGATGGCGGACCGTGGAGCCGCATTTGTGCGCTGCCGGCGTTCTGGGTCGGGCTGCTCTACGATCAGGGCGCGCTCGACGCGGCATGGGATCTCGTCAAAGGCTGGTCGATGGAGGAGCGCGAGTTGCTGCGCTCTTCAGTGCCCAAGCTGGCGCTCGACGCGCCATTGCCCGGTGGCGGCACGCTGCGCGACATTGCCGGCCAGGTGCTCGACATATCGCACAGCGGCCTGTCAGCCCGCGCCCGCCTCGATGCAGGCGGCAGCAACGAAACCGGCTTCCTTGATCCGCTGCGTGAGATCGTCCGCACCGGCAAAGTCCCCGCGCAGGTGCTGCTGGATCGCTACCACGGCGACTGGAACGGCGATGTCAGCCGGATTTACGAGGAAATGCGGTTCTGATCGCTGGCAGGTGATTTGCCCGCCAGCCAGGCGAAGAACCGGGGGACCGGGCCGTTTCGATCCATCCATGCCGAATAGGCCTGATAATCGGGATCGGCGCCCAGGTGCCGTTCCTCTGTCTTGGCACGCCAGTAATAGACGCCCGCGACCAGCCCCATCAGGATCGTCGCGCGCGCGGCATCGGCCAGCGATCCCGTGCTGAGCACGGGGACCGTCGCGATCCACCAAAACAGGTTTTTCGAGAGATAGGCCGGGTGGCGCGACCAAGCATAGGGCCCGTGCGTCAGGATGCCGCGGTGCGTGAGGTTAGAGAACCGAATGCCGAACGCGATTGTCGCCCAGGCGTAAATCGCGGTCAGCGCGACCAGCACGACGCCCGTAATGGCAAGGAGTATCGGCTGCCCAGAAAACCAGTGCGTCCAGTCCGACGTGCCGGGGTGATAATCAAGCGGTCCGCCATTGCCCATCAGCGTGAAGGGCGGATAGCAGATCAGTGCCGCCGTCCAGGCCTGCGCATGGGGATTGGCGCTGCGGATATGCGCGTCGAGCGGGCGCATCGTCAGCACATAGCCGACGGTCGCAAAGGCGACGTCGATCACGAACATGAAGGTGATCAGCCAGTTTGCGAGCGCGACTGGGTTATTCAGCACCACGCTCCAGTCAGCGCGGATGAACTCGCCATAGCCACCCGGCACGATCGCGAGCATGAAGGCGAGGAAGAACGCCTTGACCCCCCAGCTCCGCAAATGGGCATAGATGACCTCCGGATCGACCGTGCCCGTGCCCATCAACCAGGTGCCGAGCGCCCAGGCGCCGTCGCGGGGCTCAATCAGCTTGCGATCGAGCCAGATCACATAAGGGATCGATGCGACGAACAGCAGGGGTGCCACCCCGCCGAACACCCACATCGAAAAAGGATAATTGCCCCATTGGTTGGTCCAGTAGAAGCGGAACGTGCCGTAAATCAGCGCGATACCCGCCCAAGTCGCCCATAAACCGGCCAGCTTGGTCAGGCTGATATCGATCGTGTCGCGCCACGGCGTCTGACGGGACCAGTCGATGCCGGTGCTGGCGCGCAGATGGACCTTGTCGACCAGCAGTGACCACAGGATCATCGGCAAACCGCAGGCAGCGACGTTGACCAAGGCGGCGTGTGAGCCGTCAAAATGGAAATAGCGTGCTATCGCCACCCAGGTGATCAGTCCGGCAAGCCCGGCCATCCCCACACCGGTGCTGACGGCGGAGATCGGGCGCGGATCAGACGCATCGGTAGCCGCGCGGGCAAGGGCAGGATCGTGCAACATTGCCGCAACCGATAGCGCGCGAATGGTAAGCAAGCCGTGAAGCACAGCCACGTACGGGTGCCTTTTGCGACGTTCGGGCGTTATGGGGTCCGATCAGCTGTTCACGATATCCCGAGGATGACCGATGACGACCTTTTTCATGGCCATCGCCGCGCTGCTCGCGGCCCCCGCGCCCGCAACGGGAATCCTCCCCGGGACTTGGGCGAATCCGTCAAAAAGCGTGCATGTCGCCTTCAAGCGCTGCGGCCAGGCGATGTGCGGCACGATCGTGTGGGCCAATGCCAAGGCGCAGGCCGATGCACGGCGTGGTGGCACGGACAAGCTGATTGGTGCCGTACTGTTCGAAGGCTTTGTGCCTGAGAGTGGGGCACGCTGGCGCGGCGCAGTGTTCATTCCCGATATCGGCCAGCGCGTATCGGGCACGATTACGCAGGAAAATGCCAAAACGATCATCGGCGAGGGCTGCCTGATCGCCGGGCTCGGCTGCAAATCGCAGCGCTGGTCGCGGATCAAATAACGCGCGCCATCTAAGGCACGCGCACGCCCCCTTCCCGCCGGTCATTTTGCTGCTAGACCTTGTGCCATAATGATTTGCACGGGGAGTTTGCTGGTGGGTTATCGGGTGATTGCGGCTGTAGCCGTCTTGTTGGCGTCAACATCCGCAATGGCGCAAACCGCCGCCCCCGCTGCTGATCCCGCCAAACCCGCCAAGCCGAAATGGGATGTCAACGCGCCCCCCGGCATGACGACGCGGCAAGTGCCGATCAACGTCACCGAAGGCAGCTGGATGAACATCGATGTCTCACCTGACGGCAAGACGATTGCGTTCGATCTGCTGGGTGATGTCTATACGATGCCGATCGCCGGCGGCACGCCGACGCGGATCGCGGACGGCCTTGCCTATGAGCAGCAGCCGCGTTTCTCGCCCGATGGCAAGCGGATCGCGTTTGTTTCCGACCGGGCGGGGGGCGACAACATCTGGCTGATGAATGTCGACGGATCGGACAAGCGCCAGCTGTCCAAGGAAGATTTCCGTCTGCTCAACCAGCCGAGCTGGAGCCCCGACGGGCGCTTCATTACTGCGAAGAAGCATTTCACCACGCAGCGCTCGCTCGGCACGGGCGAAGTGTGGCTCTATCACGTCTCAGGCGGCGGCGGCGTCCAACTGGTCAAGCGCGCGAGCGAGCAACTGCAAAAGGAACTGGGCGAGCCGATTTTCGCGCCCGACGGCAAGGGCATTTATTACACCCGCAACGTCACGCCGGGGCCGATCTTCGAATATGCGCAGAATTCGAACACCGATCTGTTCCATATCGAACGCTATGACCTCGACAGTGGCGAGGTGACGACGGTGGCGAGCGGGGTCGGCGGATCGGTGCGCCCCACCCCCTCGCCCGATGGCAAATATCTCGCCTTTGTCCGCCGCGAGCGGACCAAATCGAAGCTCTATGTGAAAGATCTCGCCTCCGGTCAGGAACGCAAGATTTACGACATGCTCGATCAGGATGTGCAGGAAACCTGGGCGGTTACCGGCGTCTATCCGAACATGGCTTGGACGCCCGACAGCAAGGCGCTGCTATTCTGGGCAGGCGGCAAGATCCGCCGTGTCGGCGCGGACGGTGCGGGCGCGGCGGAGATTCCGTTCCGCGTCAACGATACCCGCGTCGTGATCGACGCGACGCACCCCGTGGTCGATGTCGCACCCGCCAGCTTCACCACCAAGATGCCGCGCTGGGCGCAAGTGTCTCCGGATGGCAAATCGTTCGTCTATGAGACGCTCGGGAAGCTGTGGGTGAAGCCGATGGCAGGCGGCACTGCGCGGCGGTTGACCAGCGACAGAAGCGACGGGTTCGAGCTGTGGCCAAGCTGGTCGCGCGACGGGCGGACGATCGCGTTTGTCGGCTGGAGCGATGCGAAGCTCGGCACGATCCGCACCGTGGCAGCTACAGGCGGGGCGGCGCGTGATGTGACCACCCAGCCCGGCCATTATGCGCGCCCGCGCTTCTCGCCCAGCGGCAAGACGATCGTGTTCGAACGCGGCAGCGGCGGTGGGCTGACCGACGATCGCTGGGGCGAGAACCCCGGCATTTACCGGATCGCGGCAACCGGTGGCACCGCCATGCTCGTCAGCAAAAGCGGCAGCGCACCCCAGTTCGGCGCGTCCGACGACCGCCTGTTCATGATCGGCAGCGACAAGGGAAAGCGCCAGCTGGTGAGCACCGATCTGTCGGGCGAGGCCAAGCGCGTCCACACCACGGGCGAGCTGGTGAACGACTATATCGTCTCGCCCGACGGCGCCTTTGTGGCGTTCCGGCAGAATTATCAGGCGTTCGTGATGCCGCTGCTGCCCGGCACGCAGGATGTCGCCGCCGACCAGAAGGGCAGCGCCCTGCCCGTCACCCGCGTGAGCGGCGACGGGGCGGAGTTCATCCATTGGTCAAGCGGCGGTAAACAAGTGCATTGGAGCCTGGGCGCAACCCTGTTCACCGCCGAGACCGCGCAGCTGTTCGCCACCGCGCCGCAAGGTGCCGATGCGCCGAAGTTCAAGGCACCCACCACCGGAGTGTCGCTGGCAATGGATGTCGCCGCAGCCAAGCCGACGGGCGTCGTCGCGCTCACCGGCGCGCGAATCGTGACGATGGCCGACAAGGCGGGCGGCATTATCGATAATGGCGTTATCGTCATCAGCGGTGACCGGATCACCGCCGTCGGCAAGGCGGGTTCGGTGACGATCCCTGCGGGGGCGAAGACGATTGATGTCGCTGGCAAGACGATCATACCCGGCCTGGTCGATGCCCACGCGCATGGGCCGCAGGGCGATGACGAGCTGATCCCGCAACAGAACTGGTCGGCGATCGCCAATCTGGCGTTCGGCACCACGACGATCCACGATCCCTCGTCGCGCGCCGCCGAAATCTTCGTTGCGTCCGAAATGCAGCGCGCGGGCAAGATTTTGGCCCCGCGTATCTTTTCCACCGGCGAGATCATCTATGGCGCGAAATCCCCCGAAGTGTTCGCTGATATCAGCACCTATGAGGATGCGCTCGCCAATGTCCGCCGCCTGAAGGCGCAAGGTGCGCATTCGGTGAAGAACTATAACCAGCCGCGCCGCGAACAGCGCCAGATGGTCGTCAAGGCCGCCCAAGCCGAGGGGATGGAAGTCGTGCCCGAGGGCGGCTCGCTCTACACGATGGATTTGAGCCTGATCCAGGACGGCAACTCGACCGTCGAGCATAATGTGCCGCTCGACATCTTCTACGCCGATCTGGTCAGCCTGTGGACCCAGACCAAGACCAACTACACGCCGACTTTGGTCGTCACCTATGGCGGCCCGGCGGGTGATCCCTATTGGCGCGCGCACACCGATGTGTGGAAGCATCCGCTGCTGACCAAGCACGTGCCGCCCGGCCTGCTCGCCGCCCAGAATGTCCGCCGCGTGCTGGCGCCTGAGGAGGATTATGTCGACGCCGCCAGTGCGCGCGAGGCGAAGAAGCTCGCCGACAAGGGCATTCAGGTGTCAATCGGCGCGCATGGCCAGCAGGCAGGGTTGGGATCGCATTGGGAGATGTGGTCATTTGTGCGTGGTGGGTGGAGCCCCGTCGAGGCACTGGCGGCGGGCACGATCATGCCCGCCACCTCGCTTGGTTATGCTAAGGATGTCGGGTCGCTCGAAGTCGGCAAGCTTGCCGATCTGGTGGTGCTCGACGCCGATCCCACGGTCGATATCCGCAACACTGAAAAGATCAGCCGGGTGATGCTGGGCGGGCGGCTCTATGATCCGGCGACGATGAACGAGGTCGAGACCGGTACCGCCAAGCGCGCGCCCTATTGGTGGGAAAACGGCGGCAACCCAAGTGCTGGCAGCCAAATGGTGACCAGTTATGGGCATGGAGACTGATGACGGCTGGCAGGCTTTAAGCTGATGCAAAGCGGCCTGTCTGCTACCGCTCCAGTTGCGGACATCGAGGAAGCGTATATCATCGGTGAATGATAGTCTTTCGGCCTCGAAGAAGTGCTTGGCTGCCTCTGTTGATCGTCGGTTTGCCGATAGCCGCCTTCGGCGTTTGGGCGCTCTATGGCGGCGCACTGGTCGGATTGGGGGCAATTGCCTTTGGCGCCATTATCGTCGGTTACAATGCTACCATCCGCCTCTCCGTCAGCGGAGGCCAAGTTAGGCTAAAGCGCTTCGGACTGACTGTCTGGTCGTCATCGACAGGAGATACGACCATAGAGAGTGGACTTGAAGGCGATGTTCCGATCATTCCCGCCTATCTGTTTGTTCGACAGTCTCAGCGGGTCGGCTATGTGCTTCGAGGCTGGTTCGAGGAGGCAGACATCGCAACGCTCCGAGCGTTACTGGCGAACGGCAGCTAACCACCAGAGTCGGCCATTCAGCCCGAGTATCGATGGAAGTCGCTTACGGGTTCACGACCTAACCCCGCGGGACGCGGCAGAGCGGCAATCCATCGGTAAAATTCGATGGTTGCGCCTACCCTTCCCATCGGCTATTTACGATGAATGACCGATGATGACGCCTTGGCGTGCCTTGCGGCGCTATCGCACCCCACGCGCCTCGCCGCGTTTCGGCTACTCGTCAAAGCCGCGCCCGATGGCCTGTCGACCGGCGACCTCGTCGATGCGACAGGGCTGAGTCAGAGCACTTTTTCCACCCATCTTGCCGTGCTGGTTGCCGCCGAATTGGTGCTGCCTGAAAAACATGGCCGTCAGATCATTCAGCGCGCGGACATCGCCCGGTTGCGCGCGCTGATGCTGTTTCTCGCCAGGGATTGCTGCGGCGGCAGCCCCGATCTGTGCGAACCGCTGATCGCCGAACTCGCCTGCTGCTGAGGGGAAACCGACCATGCCCAACCCGATCACCGTGCTGTTCCTGTGCACCGGCAATTCCGCCCGATCGATCCTTGCCGAGGCTTTGCTCGCGCACAAGGGCGGCGATCGCTTTCGCTCGCTGAGCGCGGGGAGCGATCCCAAGGGCGCGGTGCACCCGCAATCGATCGAAACGCTGCGTCGCGCCGGGCTCCCCACCGATGGCTATCGTTCGAAAAGCTGGGACGAATTCGGCGGCCCCGATGCGCCGGTGATCGATATCGTGGTGACCGTGTGTGACAATGCCGCGGGCGAGATCTGCCCGGTCTGGCCGGGCGGGCCGATCAAGGCGCATTGGGGGATCGACGACCCAGCCGCCACCCCCGCCGACGCCCAGGAAGCCGCCTTCGCCGAGGCTTATCGGCAGATGGAGGCACGCATCGACCGGCTGGTGGCGCTGCCGCTCGATACGCTCGACCGCGACGCGGCGCACCATGCGCTGCGGGCAATCGGTGCGGACATCGGAGCAACCGAGGAAGCGCGCCGCCAGGCCGATCCCGCGCCTGCCGTCACGATCTATCACAACCCCGCCTGTGGCACCTCCCGCAACACGCTGGCGATGATCCGCAATGCGGGGATCGAGCCCGAGGTGATCGAATATCTCAAAAACCCGCCCACCCGCGCACAACTCATCGATCTCCTCCACCGCGCCGGGATGAAACCTCGCGACCTGCTCCGCGAAAAGGGCACACCCTATGCCGAACTCGGGCTGGGCGATAAAAGCCTTAGCGATGAGGCGCTGATCGATGCGATGATGGCGCACCCGGTCCTGATCAACCGGCCGCTGGTGGTCACCCCGCTTGGCGTGAAGCTTTGTCGCCCGTCGGAACTCGTGCTCGATATCCTCCCCGCCCCGCAGCGCGGTGCCTTCACCAAGGAAGACGGTGAGCAAGTCGTCGACGCGCACGGTGAGCGGATCGCCGGATGATCATCGCCGTCCTGATCTTCATCGCCACGATCACCCTCGTCATCTGGCAGCCGCGCGGGCTCGGCATCGGGTGGAGCGCGATGGCGGGCGCGGTCGTCGCGTTGCTGGCGGGCGCGATTTCGCTCGCCGATGTGCCCGTCGTTTGGGGGATCGTGTGGAACGCAACCGGCGCGTTCGTCGCGATCATCCTGATCAGTCTGATCCTCGATGAGGCGGGGTTTTTCGAATGGGCCGCGCTCCATGTCGCGCGCTGGGGCGGCGGCAATGGCAAAAGGCTGTTCTCGCTCGTGGTGCTGCTCGGTGCGGCGGTCTCCTCGCTGTTCGCCAATGACGGCGCGGCGCTGATCCTCACCCCCATCGTCATCGCGATGCTCCGCGCGCTCGGCTATGGCACCAAGGCGACGCTCGCCTTCGTCATGGCCGCCGGGTTCATCGCCGATACCGCCAGCCTGCCGCTGGTCGTATCCAACCTCGTCAACATCGTTTCGGCCGATTTCTTCAAGCTTGGGTTCGCTGAATATGCCCTGGTGATGATGCCGGTCGATCTCGCCGCGATCGCCGCGACGCTGGCCGCATTGCTGTTGTTCTTCGGCAAGGACATCCCTGCCAATTACGACATGGCCCAGCTCCGCGTCCCGGGCGAAGCAATCCGCGACGCCGCGACCTTCCGCGCCGGCTGGGTCGTGCTCGCGCTGCTGCTGGCAGGGTTCTTCGCGCTGGAGCCGCTCGGCGTACCCGTCAGCGCGACGGCGGCGGTCGGTGCGCTCGTCCTGATCGTCATCGCCGCACGCGGCCATGTCATCGAAACGCGCAAGGTGATCCGCGGCGCGCCGTGGCAGGTCGTGATCTTCTCGCTCGGCATGTATCTGGTCGTCTACGGCCTGAAGAATGCGGGGCTGACCGATTATCTCGCGGTCGCGCTCGATTGGTCGGCGAAAGGCGGGGTGTGGGGCGCGGCGTTCGGCACCGGCATCATCGCCGCCCTCCTGTCGTCGATCATGAACAACATGCCGACGGTGCTGGTCGGCGCGCTCTCGATCGAGGCGACCCAGGCGAGCGGCGTGGTGAAGGAGGCGATGATCTACGCCAATGTCATCGGCTGTGATCTGGGGCCGAAGATCACGCCGATCGGCTCGCTCGCTACTCTGCTGTGGTTGCATGTGCTGGGGCAGAAAGATGTGCGGATCGGCTGGGGCTATTATTTCCGCGTCGGCGTGACGCTGACAATCCCGATCCTGCTGGTAACGCTGGCGGCGCTGGCGCTAAGGCTCAGCGTGTAATGTCCGGGACCGGTCCACTGGCGGGCGGCGATGGCGCTAACGTCATCTCTGCAACACACGGTTCACCTTCCGGTTTATCGACGCTGGGTGCCGACGAACTGGCTGATCTTGCGGCGCTGCTGGATGAGGCGCGCCTGCCGAGCGGTGATCTCAGCGAGCCGGACCGGCACTTTCATCGCTTCGATTTGGACGGTCCGGTCGGCTATGGCGGCATTGAGGGGCGCGGGGCTGACCGATTGCTTCGAAGCATTATTGTCCTTCCCGATCGTCGCGGGGATGGACTCGGGCGCCAGCTCGTCCAGGCGCTCGAACAGGCGGCGCGGGAACAGGGCGTGCGGCGACTGCATCTGTTGACGACCACCGCCGCACCATTTTTCCGGGCGCTGGGTTATGTCGATACCGAGCGAACCACGGCACCCGACGCCATTGCCGCATCGCGCGAGTTCAGCACGTTGTGTCCCGCTTCTGCCGCCTATCTGACAAAGGCCCTGTAATGCCGCTGCGCACCCTGCCTGACCCCAATCATCTACCTGCGCTCGACCCGCAATTCACGCATCACCGGCCCGGAACCGGTCTTGGGCCCGCCGATCCACCGCCGCGTATCCTGCTGCTCTACGGTTCGCTACGCGAACGATCCTATTCGCGGCTCTGTATCGAGGAGGCGGCACGGCTGCTCCAGAATTTCGGCTGCGAGACGCGCATCTTCGATCCGCAGACGCTGCCGCTGCCCGATCAGGTGGCGGGCGATGATCATCCCGCCGTCCACGAACTCCGCCAGCTGTCGCTCTGGTCCGAAGGGCATGTGTGGTGCAGCCCGGAGCGCCACGGCCAGATCACCGGCATCATGAAAACCCAGATCGATCATTTGCCGCTCGCCATGGGCGGGATGCGGCCAACCCAGGGGCGCACGCTCGCGGTGATGCAGGTGTCGGCGGGCTCGCAATCGTTCAACAGCGTCAACACCTTGCGCGTGCTGGGTCGCTGGATGCGGATGTTCACGATACCGAACCAGTCATCGGTCGCCAAAGCCTTTAACGAATTCGACGAGGCCGGGCGGATGAAGCCGTCGGCCTATTATGACCGAATCGTCGATGTGATGGAGGAACTGGTGCGCTTCACGGTCCTGCTGCGCCCACACGTCGATCAGCTGGTCGATCGCTATTCGGAGCGCAAGGATGCCGGGATTCCGATCGACCGCGCAACCGACCTGTCGAGCATTGCGGTCGACGGACGCTGAACGGCACCGCCGCGCATACCGCAGGTCAATTGCACAAGGTCGATGTTGACCCGGAAAGGGTGGTCGTGGCAGTGACCAATCGTGTCGCGCCAATATGTGTACGTAAACATGTCGGCGCGGTACCGCCAAGTGTCTGATTTATCAGCGCTATGCGGGTATAGTACAATGGTAGTACAGCAGCCTTCCAAGCTGAATACACGGGTTCGATTCCCGTTACCCGCTCCACCCCTAACCCGGATGTCGACATGACCGCAGCGACGCTTGCCGAAGCCAAGGCGCAGATTATTGCCGCCGGGCGCTGGCTCGATGGCAAGGGCTGGGCGCCCGCCACCGCTGGCAATTATTCGATGCGGATCGCCGATGGCCGCTTCGCGATCACCGTTTCAGGCTGGCACAAGGGCCGGCTGACCGATTTCGGGGTGATGACGGTGGATGCCGAAGGCAAGTCGCTCGATGGCAAGAAGCCGTCCGCCGAAACCGCGCTGCACATGGCGCTTTATGCCCGTTTCCCCGACGTCAACGCCGTGCTGCACAGCCATTCGCCCGAGGCGGTTGGCATGAGCCGGGCCTACCGCAAGGCCACGCATTACAAACTGACCGGGCATGAGATGCTGAAGGTGCTGCCGGGCTTCACCACGCATGACGCGGCATTCGCGCTGCCGATCGTCGACAACAGCCAGGACATGGCGGACATCCTGACGGCGCTCGAGCCCGCGATGCTGGCCGAATCGCCGCCACCTGCCTATCTTATCCGCGGGCACGGCCTGTATGGCTGGGGCCGCGACATGGCAGAGGCCGAACGCGTGATCGAAGGTGTCGAATGGATGATCGCCGCCGAACTCGCCGAGGCGCGTTTTCGGGAGAGCATGCGATGAGCCGGTTGCAGATTTTCCACGAAGCGGACGAGGCCACCGCGCTGATCGACACGCAGGACACCGATGTTATCGCGCGCGAACTGGGGACGATCGGTGTTCGGTTCGAACGCTGGCCGACCCGGGGCGTCACCAGCCCCGACGATGTGCTTGCCGCCTATGCGCCTGAAATCGACGCGCTAACGGCGGAGGGCGGATACCAGTCGATCGACGTGATGGCGGTTTCGCCCGATCACCCCGACCGCGCGACGATCCGCACCAAATTCCTGTCCGAACACACCCATGCCGAGGACGAAATCCGCTTTTTCGTTGAGGGCGAGGGGCTGTTCACGCTCCACGAGCAGGGCCGCGTGTTCAATATGTTGTGCACTCAAGGCGACCTGATTTCGGTGCCCGCAGGCATGCGCCACTGGTTTGACATGGGAGAGCGGCCGCACTTCACGGTGATCCGGCTGTTCCTGAACCCCGATGGCTGGATCGCCAAATTTACCGGCGACAACATCGCCGCGCGCTTCCCCCGCCATGAGCCTGCGCACGCGTGATTCGGGCGATTTTGACCGATATCGAGGGGACGACGTCGTCGATCTCCTTCGTGGCTGACGTGCTGTTTCCCTACGCCCGCGCGCGCCTCGCCGATTATTGCGCCACCCACCCGGCGGAGGTCGCGCCGATTTTGGCGGAGGTGCAGGCGCTGGAGCCCGGCGATCCGATCGCGACGATGCAGCGCTGGATCGACGAGGATCGCAAGATCACCCCGCTCAAGACGCTGCAGGGCATGATCTGGGACGGCGGTTTCCGCGAAGGCGCGTTCAAGGGGCACATCTATCCCGATGCGGTGGCAGGGCTGCGGCGCTGGCACGCGGCGGGGCTGAAGCTCTATGTGTTTTCCAGCGGATCGATTGCGGCGCAAAAGCTGATCTTCGGGTTTAGTGACGCGGGCGACCTGACGCCGCTCTTCTCGGGCTATTTCGACACGACGACCGGGCCGAAGCGCGAGGCGGTGGCGTATGAACGAATCGCCGGTTCGATCGAGCTCGCGCCGGACGAAGTGCTGTTCCTGTCCGACGTGGCAGCGGAAACCGATGCGGCGAAGGCGGCGGGGATGCAGGCGCTGCTGATCGATCGCGAAGGTGGCCCGGCGGATATTGCGAGCTTCGACGAGATCATGCTCGACGAGGCAACACCCTAACCCGTTCGTTTCGAGCGCAGTCGAGAAACAGGCCCCAAGCGCTGCGCTGGGTTTCTCGACTTCGCTCGAAACAAACGGGATTGGTTGAGGAAAAGGATCAGCACATGAAACTCAACGGCACCCACACCCGCTCCATCATGCGCACCGATGACGGCGCGGGCGCGCGCATCCTAGATCAGCGCGATTTGCCGTGGAAAGTCACCTGGGTCGAGCTCCGCGATGCCGCCACTGCCGAGCGCGCGATCCGCGAGATGTGGACCCGCGGCGCGCCGCTGATCGGGGCAACGGCGGCTTATGGTCTCGCGCTGGCGCTGGCCGAGGATGCGTCGGATGAGGGGCTGGCGTCGGCGCACCAATTCCTGCTCGAGGCGCGCCCGACAGCGGTCAACCTGCGCTGGGCGCTCGACGATGTCGCCGCCCATGTCCGCCCCCTCCCCGCCGCCGATCGCGCCGCAGCCGCCTTCGCCCGCGCCGACCAGATCGCCGATGACGATGCCGCGATGAGCGAGGCGATTGGCCAGCACGGGCTGGAGATCCTCCGCGATCTCCACGCGCAACACCCGGATCGCCCGCTCAACATCCTGACGCACTGTAACGCGGGCTGGCTGGCGACGGTGGATTACGGCACCGCCACCGCGCCGATCTACATGGCGCATGACGCTGGCATTCCGGTACATGTGTGGGTCGACGAGACCCGGCCGCGCAACCAAGGCGCGCTGCTCACCGCGTTCGAACTCGCCAGCCACGGCGTGCCGCACACGGTGATCGTGGATAACGCGGGCGGGCATCTGATGATGAACGGCCAGGTCGACATGGTGATCGTCGGCACTGACCGCGTCGCCGCGAACGGTGACGTCTGCAACAAGATCGGCACCTATCTGAAGGCGCTCGCGGCCAAGGACAACAACATCCCCTTCTACGTCGCGCTCCCCAGCACCACCTTCGACGCGACCACCCCCACCGGCGCCGACGTCCCGATCGAAGAACGATCTGGCGAGGAAGTGACGCACGTCCAAGGCGAAGGCGGCGCGATCCGCGTGACGGCCTCAGCCGCGGCCAACCCGGCGTTCGACGTGACGCCGGCGCGGCTGGTGACGGGGTATATTACCGAAAAGGGCGTGAGCGTTACGATTTGAGAGAGGGAGTTTGAGACCACCCCTCTCCCACTTCTCTCGTCACCCCGGAACAAGTCCGGGGTGACGGCCATTGGGGGTATCGGCCTTCGCTAATTTGCGGACATTCGCACTATGAGAGATAACGGCTCTCATGACTGACTACAGCGAAGAAGCTACTGCCCTATTCGCCCGCTTTGCCGAGAGGCATCGGCTTGTCTACAGCGTAGCACCCGACGCTCCGATCGAAGTGCTTTGGGAGTTCCCAGAACAACACGGGCTATCACCTCCCATAACGCTCGGGCTTCAAAATGGGGATGAGCTAAACTTCGGCGTTGCCAATTTCTGGTCTTACTTCTTTCCATTTGAGGAAAGCGTCCTCAATTTCGAGCGTGCGCTGGACGCTTGGGTTTTAGGTAACGCGCGAATAGTTCATGTCGCACTCGGCGGACGGGCCCTTCAGCTTCTGGATGGCGACCGATGGATAACGGTTTACCGCGCCAACTGCATTCTTCCGGTACCACGGAACCCAAAGCGGACGATCACCAATCAGCCGGCATTACGGCGGCCGTAGACGCAAATACCGTGCAGTTCCTCAAGGCCGCCTAGCCATCCGCTCCAGCGCCCCATCGATCGTCTCGTCCGCCTTCGCAAAGCATAACCGCACCACATTCGTCACCGCGTCCTGCGCATAGAAGGCGCTGACCGGGATGGCCGCAACCCCTGCCTCCTCGACCAGCCATTCGCACAACGCCACGTCGCCCATCGCGACTCCGCTCGCAGCCAAGTCGATCGACAGGAAATACGTCGCGTGGCTCGGCAGCACCTTATATCCCAGCCCCGTGAGCCCCGCCGCCAGCCGATCCCGCGAGCGCTGGAAACCGGCACGCATGCCGGTGAAATAGTCCATGTCCTTGCCCAGCCCGTATGCCGCCGCCGCCTGAAGATTGGGGGGCGTGGTGAAGGTGAGGAACTGGTGGGCCTTGGAGATCCCCTGCGACAGTGCAGGCGCGGCACAGAGCCAGCCGACTTTCCAGCCCGTCAGCGAGAAGATCTTGCCCGCCGAGCCGATCTTCACCGTGCGGTCGCGCATGCCGGGCAGCGTCATCAGCGACACGTGGACGCGGCCGTCGAACACGACATGCTCCCACACTTCATCGCAGATCGCGATTACGTCGTGGGACACGCAGAAATCGGCGAGCAGCGCCAGTTCCTCCGGCGTTGCCATCGTCGCGGTGGGATTCAGCGGGGTGTTGAGGAGGAGCAGTTTCGTGCGCGGGCTGGCCACCTTCGCCAGCGCCTCTGCGGTGATCTTCCATTCAGGCGGTTCCAGCCGCACCAGTCGCGCGACCCCACCTGCGCGCTGCACCAGCGGCAGATAGGCGTCGTATAGTGGCTGGAACATGACGACTTCGTCGCCGGGCGACACCAGCGCCAGGATCGTCGCGGCAAGCGCCTCGGTCGCGCCCGAGGTGACGATCACCTCACTCGCGTCAAGATCGAGGCCCTGATGCACGGCATAGTGATCGGCCACTGCCTGGCGCAGCACCGGCAGCCCGGCCATGGGCGGATACTGGTTCGATTCGCCGAGCAGCGCGCGGGCGGCTTCCTGCAGCACATCCGCTGGCCCTCTGCCGTCGGGAAAGCCCTGCCCCAGGTTGATCGCACCATTCGCCCGCGCGCGGGCGGACATGGCTTCGAAGATGGTGGTGCGCAGATTGGCGTAGAGCGGGTTCATGCGCGATCCTTGGGATAAAGCGCGGCGGGGATCAACGGGGGCATGTTGGCCTCCACCTTACAACTCCCACCCCCGTTCGGGCTGAGCGCAGTCGAAGCCTATGCGCTGCGCGTGCCCCCTTCGACTGCCTGCCAAGGCAGGCGCTCAGGACAGGCTTCGACTTCGCTCAGGGCGAACGGGGTGGGGGTTGGGTGGGGGATCTATAGACCTTACCGCAACCTTACCCCAATCCAGAACAGTCTTGGCGTGCCGAGATCGATCGAGCCCCCAGCATTGCGCGTCACCACATCAGCGTCGAACAAATTTTCCGCCCGCGCCACAAGTGCGAACCGCTTGCCGATCAGCAGCTGTGCGGTCGCGTCCAACGTGGCGACGGCGGGCAGGACGTCGCTCTCCAGATCATCCTCGAACTGCGCACCCGTGTAGCGCAGGGTGGTCGACAGGCGTACGCCGCCCCTGGGCGCCCAGGCGAGGGTGCCGCTTGCTGCGTGACGCGGGCTTTGGGCGGGGCGCATGCCGTCGAGCGCCGCCGCCGCGCCGCTGGCGGACACCCGCGAATCGCTGAACGCATAGGACGCCGAGAGCGACCACGCCCCGCGCCTTGCTTCCCCGGTCAGCTCCACGCCGCGCGCGACGATCGCATCGACGTTGCGGCGCTGGCGAATGTTGGGGCCAGTGGTGACGTTGGCGATTGCCCCATCCAGCCGATTGTAGAACGCCGTCACCCCAATCGACACACCGCGTGCGGGCGACAAATCGATGCCACCCTCGATGCCACGCAATCGCTCCAACCCCAGCGCGGCATTGGCCTGCGTCGTGATCGGGAAAACAACGAAAGGGCGGTACAGCTCGTTGAGCGTCGGCAGCCGGAACCCGGTATAGCCCGCCGCGCGCAGGGCGATGCCCTCGTTTGGTCGATACAGCGCGCCCGCCCGTCCGGTTACTTCGCTGCCAGTGCGATCGGCGAAACGCTGGTTGATCGTGCGCACACCCGCCGCCGATGCTTCGCTGAAAAAGCCATCGGTGATCGACCAGCGATCGGCGCGCACCCCGCCGGTCAGTACGAGATCGCCAAGCGTCCAGTCATCCTCCACAAACGCGCCGATCGTCCGCGTGGCGCCGCCCGCGTTGCGGCGCGCGGTGACGAGGCCGGTGACGCCGCTATAGGCATCCTCGAACAACTCCCCATCGGCGCGGCGCATGTCGATGCCGATCCGCAGCAGGTGATCTGGCCCCACCGGCGGGCGCAGCTCGATCTTGCCGCCGATCCCGGTCGCGGGGGTGTTGCGCTGATCAAGCGTCAGGCGAAAATTGGTCGCGCTGATCACCCGGTTAGTGAAGTTGCGCGCCTGCAAATAGGCGATCGCATCGACCGCCCAGCTACCGCGATGCACCACACGGATGCTGGCATCCTGCCCCTCGGTGCTACTGTCCGCGCCCTGAAAGCGCAGCGTTCGGTTGTCGCCGAACACCAGCCCGCGGACCTGTAGTTCCGTCGCGCCATCGAGCGGCGCGACTGCGCGCACCCCCACCGACCAGTCACGATAGCCCGCCCTTGCCGTAGCCGGTACGCGCTGGGCGGGCGGCGTCGTGAAGAAGCCGTCGCCGCGTTCGAACCGGCCGGAGAGCGTCGCAAAGCCACCGCCTAGATTCGGGGAGAGGCTGGCGCTCACCTCTTGCGCGTCGTTGCTGCCGTAAAATGCGCTGGCATCGGCCACCGGCAGATCGCGCCGCGTCGCGCTGACCAGTTCGATCGTCCCCGCGACCGCGCCCGCACCGAACGCCCCCGCCCCGCCGCCACGCGTCACCCGCACCGCCGACAGCCGATCGCCCACGATTGCGGTGAAGGGGATATGTCCGAAAAACGGATCGGCCACCGGCACCCCATCGAGCAGCACCAGCGCCCGGCTCGATGCATTGCCGCCCAGTGCCCGCAGCGTCACGCCCTGCGCGGTGGGATTAGCGGATCGGCTGTCGGACCGGCGAAACTGCTGGAAACCCGCCACGTCGCGCAACACATTTTCCACCCGGCCAGAGGCGTCACTCGTCAACCGGTCCCGGCCGATAACAACCGATCCATAAGCAGGGGTGCCGGGTGGCAATGGCAGCTCGCCGCCGATGACGATGATGTCAGCGGGAATGTCGTCAGGGGAAGGCGGCGGCGCGGTTTGCGCGAGCCCCTGCCCTTGCCATTGCAGCATGCAAAGCAGGGCCGCGGCGAGGCGCAACGGGCGATCAGCACGGATGACGCAACACTCCTGCGGCAAAGATCAGTTCTGCAGAATGCCGATCGCCTGGCTGGCAAAACGCAGTCGTTCGCCCATCACCGTAATGACATAGGTCAGCAAGGCCTGCGTCAGCGCCGGATGATCGGCCATCAGCCGGGCATAGGAATCGGCACTCAGTTCGTAAAGCACGCTGTTGGCCTCTGCCACCACATTGGCGCTGCGGGGTTGCCGGGTAAGCAGCCCCATTTCACCGATCGTTGTGTGTTCCCCCAGGCTGCGGACCCGCACCTGTTTGCCGTCGGCGACGTTCACGACGACGCCGATCCGCCCTTCAAGAATGAAGTGCATCGAATCCGAAGGCGCGCCCTGGCTGGCGATCACGGTGTTGGCCGGCACGTCGATCCGGCGACAATGCCGCGCGAGCGTTTCGGCATAGTCCCGGCTCGACAGTGCACCGCCAAGCCATTCGATAAAGGTCTCCCGCTCATCGGCCATCGCGCTGTGACGCTGGATGATGATGTTTTCACAATGCTCCAGCGCGTGATCCAGGTCATCCCCCAGGATCACATCATCCCCCAGCAAGCCGGCGATGCGAAACGCATGCTCGATATCGGGGGCCATGTTGACGAGCACCAGCGACACGGCGTTTTTGCTGGCAAGCAGCTTGATCTGACTGAAACTGTAGGTTGCCGATGAATCGATTCCCGTGACCAGCCGGAAATCGAACAGCAGAAATCGGCAGTCCCGGTTGTCGGCAATCAGTCGCTTGATGTGCTGATAGAGTCCGTTGGCCGATCCGAAAAACAGATAGCTTTGCAGCGCCATGCCCTGCAGCTCGGCGCCGTTGCTGTTCAAAATCCCGAGATCGCGGCCGCCGCGGTCAAGCGAAGATCGATATTGCCCGCCGTTGAAACTATATTTGATCGCATTCACCCGGCTGGCGCTGAGCGCAAAGGTGGCACAGCCCGTCACGATGCCGAACACCACGCCAAACACGAAGCCCCAGAAAAAGATGATGGCGACGATGGCGAGCAACGACAGATAATCAACAAGGATCAACCGCCACGCCGATTGCACCAACCACCGGTAAACAAGGTCCAGCCCCATATAGAGGAGGAGGCCACCAAGCACGCTTTTGGGGACGTAGGACAGGAATGCCGGATCGACGACGAGCATCAGCGCAGCCATCACTGCAACGGTTACGCCCGCCAGCCGCCCCGTTGCCCCGGCCGCATGCGCCAGCGTCGAGCGGCTCAACGACATGCTGCTGACATAGCCACCCAATATGCCCGATACGACGTTGGCAGCGCCAAGCGCGGTCAGTTCGCGGTTGAGGTCTGCCTCCTGCTCGGTCGCCAGCTCAATCCCGGCGGTATTCAACAGCGCGCTGATTGTGGTGACAAAAATAACGGCCAGCATGTCCCCCAGCAGTGATGGCATGGCGGCCCAGGGAAACTGCATCAGCGCATCAGCCGACCAGGGAATGGAAATGCCGACAATCGTCTGGCGCGCAAAGGTCCAGCCGGCCTGTTGTGCATCGGCGATCGGCACGGAGGCGGCAGCGAGCAAGAAGTAGAACAGCGCAACCGCACCCGCGAGCACGATCGGCAACAGATAGGGATTGCGATACCGCGCGCGCACCAGCAGCAGCGTTGCAGCGATCGCAACGCCTGCGAAAATCTTACCCAGACTTTCAGGCGTCGTCAGCAGCGCCACATTGTCGATGTTGAATTTGTGATCGGTCATCACCTGCAGCGAACCGGCGACAATCAACACGCCGGTTGCACCCAGAAAGCCGCCGATGACCGGATAGGGAATGAAGCGAATCGCCCGGCCGGCGCGCGCCAGCCCCAAAAAGCATAGGAACACGCCCGAAAGGCCACTCCCCATGGCGATCATCATCAGGGCCGGACCGACCAGCGTATCACCCCCACCCGTGCTGATCATCTGTTGCGCCAGCGCGGCCGATAATGCTGCGGTGACTGCCGATGTCGATGAATCGGGGCCCGCAATCATGAAGGGCAGCGAACTGCGCAGCGACACGACCAATGCGGCGATCGCCGTCGTCAGGAACGTCGCGGCAAGACCGTAGGAAAGACCGGGTGACAGCGGCCCGGCAAAAATCAGCGCGGCATATGAAATACCGAACAGCACCGACAACAGGCCACAGACCGAGCCCGAGAAAATGTCAGAAAGCCAGCCTTTTATCCGCTCGCCTATTGGCCGGTCATATGCAGCGATAGCAGGTGCGCCGACATTATCTGTTACGCCAGCCGCTTCACCCATGCGTTTGATGCCCCCACCGGCGATTCCCAGCATCACGTCCTACGCCCCCGGTGCGGCGCTGCTTGAATCCCGCAATAACTATAGTGAAGGATTTGCGGAACCCAATTGTCAATGCGTAGCCGCTGTCCCAGATCGAGCGGCTTCGACAGATGGCCGGTGTAGAATGGTGGACAGGGCTGGATTCGAACCAGCGTACGCTTGCACGGGCAGATTTACAGTCTGCTGCCTTTAACCACTCGGCCACCTGTCCACAGGGGCGCTAGAAAAGCGAGGGGTGCCCATGCCTATCGCTGGCGATGCTGTCAACGCCCCGGGCGATGGAATTGCGGTTGCAATGGCTTGCGCCGCGCGCTTGTGCCGCATACCCGTTCGGCTTGGTTATCGTTTTTCGACCCGGAGGTTCAATGCGCCGTTCCTTTCTGCTTGCTGCTGCCACCATTGCCGTGCCCGTTCTCGCCACCGCGATTGCCCCGGCCACCGCGCAAAGCGTCGACCGCACTGTCGTTGCACGGATCATCGACGAAGGGACCAACCACAGCCAGGTCATGGTGACCGCCCAGTATCTGTCCGACGTAATCGGCGCGCGGCTCACCAATTCGCCGTCGATGCGCAAGGCAGAGGATTGGACCCAGGCCAAGTTCCGCGAATGGGGCCTGGTGAATGTGCGCAAGGAAGGGTTTGAGTTTGGCCGCGGCTGGCAGATCGAGCGCTCCAGCGTCCGCATGATCACGCCGCGCCCAATCCAGCTGACCGCGATCCCGATCGCGTGGACCCCGTCCACGCCCGGTCCGGTAACGGCGGAGCTGATCGTCGCGCAAATCAGCAAGGAAAGCGATTTCGCCAAATGGCGCGGCAAGCTGAAGGGCAAGATCGTGATGCTCTCGCGCCCCAACACCGGGTCCGAGCCGAGCACCTCGCCCTTCCGTCGCCTCAGCGGCGAGGATCTGAGCAAGCTCGATAGTTTTCAGCAGCCCGTTTATGATCCCGAGACCGCCGATCGCCGGATGAAGCGGCTCGATTACGCCAAGAAGCTCGATGCATTTTTGAAGGCAGAGGGCGCGGTTGCCTATGCCAATCAGGCGCGGCTCGATGGCAAATTGGTGCACGGCGAAGGCTATCTGTTCGGCGTCGGTGAAACCCCGCAAGTGCCCGGCGTCGAGATTGCCGCGGAGGATTATCGTCGGCTCGCCCGGTTGCTGAAGGCCGGGCAAAACCCGACGCTCGAAATCGATACCAAGGTGAGCTACGACGACAGCGACACCAAGGCGTATAACATCATCGCCGAAATCCCGGGATCGGACCCCAAGGCCGGTTACGTCATGGCCGGGGCGCATCTCGACAGCTGGGTCGCCGCCGACGGCGCTGCTGATAATGGCGCGGGCGTGGCAATGATCATGGAGGCCGCGCGCATCCTGCAGGCGACCGGGATGAAGCCGAAACGCTCGATCCGCTTCGCGCTATGGTCGGGCGAGGAACAGGGGATCCTCGGCAGCCTTGCCTATGTCGAACAGCATCTGGCGACGCGCGGCAGCCCCAATGATCCGCCGCAGACCGGGCTCGCCCGCTTCTATGGCTGGGCAGACCGCTGGCCGATCACGCCGAAGCCCGGCTACAATGAGCTTGCGGCCTATTTCAATCTCGACAATGGATCGGGCAAGATCCGCGGCATCTACGCGGAGAACAACCCGGCGGTTGTGCCGATTTTCCGCGAATGGCTCGCGCCGTTTTCCGCCATGGGTGCAACCAATGTGGTGTTCCGCAAGACCGGCGGCACCGATCACGTGTTCCTGCAGGCCGTGGGGTTGCAAGGGTTTCAGTTTGTCCAGGACCCGCTCGATTATTTCCCGCGCACCCACCACACCAGTCTGGACACGTTCGATCATTTGAAGGCGGACGATATGCGCCAGGCATCGACGATCCTCGCGTCCTTCCTGCTGAATGCCGCCAATGCCGACAAGGCACTTCCCAAGCCGCCGCTGCCGACCAAGCCAGTGGTGACCGACCCTTATGCCTATGCAGCGGATGACGACGACTAATGGCCAAACGTGGACACCGCCCTTCGCAAGCACCTGCCGGTCGGCCGCGCTTCTGGGGGCGACATGCAGTAACCGCGGCTCTCGCCAATCCCGAACGTGTCGTCCGCAAATTATGGGCAACGCGCGAGGCGCTGGCGAGCCTTGATATCCCGCCCGTCATCCCGATCACCTTTGCCGAGGTGACTGATCTCGCGCGGCTGGTGCCGGGCGATGCGCCGCATCAGGGGCTGGTTGCGGAAGTCGATCCGCTCGAGGATATCTGGCTGGGCGATCTGCTCGAACAGGGCGTGGGGGATCAGCGGCCGTTGCTGGTGCTCGATCAGGTTACCGATCCGCACAATGTCGGCGCGATCCTGCGATCGGCGGCGGCGTTCGACGTGCTTGGCATCGTTACGCAGGACCGCCACTCGCCGCCCGAATCGGGTACGGTCGCGCGTGCCGCTTCGGGCGCGCTTGAGCTGGTGCCGTGGGTGCGGGTGGTAAACCTGTCGCGCGCGCTTGACGAGATTGCCGAAGCGCAATTCTGGCGGATCGGGCTGACCGGCGAAGTCCCCATGCCGCTTGGCGAGGCGATCACCGGCGGCGGGCGAATCTGCCTGGTGCTGGGGGCCGAGGGCGAAGGGATGCGCCGCAATACCGAAGAGCATTGCGATGTGCTCGCGCGCCTGCCGATCTCGCCGCGGGTCGAGAGCCTGAACGTTTCGAATGCGGCAGCGATAGCGCTTTATGCGGTGGCGACGCGGCAGTAAGCTATCGCCCAGATCATGGGGGACTGACCATGTTGCTCGCTCGCCTTGCCACACTGTTGCTGCTGCCACTTGCGCTTGCCAGTTGCGTGCTCACCCCCGGCAAATTCACCTCAACACTCTCGATCGATGCCGATCGCAGCTTTCGGTTCAGCTATATCGGGGAGGTGATTCAGGCGGCAGACGACGTCGATACGAGCGCGCCGTTCAGCGATTTCGGCAAAGCCACTGACAAGCCGAATGATGCTGCGACATTGGAGCGCGATAAGGCGCGCAAAAAGGCAGAAACGGACCGAAAGAATCGCGCGCTCGCTGCCGCACTTGCCAAGGAAGCGGGCTATCGCAAGGTCGCCTATCTGGGCGATGGCGTATTCATGATCGATTATGCGATCACCGGCACGCTCGATCACGGATTTTTCTGGCCGTTCAACGTCGACGCCGAGGCAATTCTGCCGTTCATCGCGATCGAGCTGCGGCAGGACGGCGTGGTACGCGTGAAGGCGCCCGCTTTTGCCAATGAAGTGGGCAAGGGCACGCCGGGCGTATCGGCAATGCCCGGCGCTGATGCGATGAAAGGCGTGGACCGGCTCGACGGCGTCTTCACGTTTGACACCAATGCCGACATCATCAGCCAAAGCAGCGAAGACGGTGTGACGACCACAGGCACCGGGCCAACCGCGCGCAAAACGATGACGTGGCGGGCGACACGTGCGCTGAAAACGCCGCCGACGGTTGTGCTAAGGTTGGGGCTGTAAGCCTCCAGCGCCTTAACCTCTAACCCGTGTGCCCTGAGCCTGTCGAAGGGCTGCTTTTTCTTCGTGCCCCAGGTTATGTCGAACGAAGAAAAGGCAGGGCTTCGACAAGCTCAGCCCGAACGGTATTGGGTGTGAGGCACCCTACACCCCCCCCTCAATCCTCGGCGGCTACCGTCACGCGCAGGCCATCGAGCGCGTCGGTGAACGGAATCTGGCACGACAGCCGCGAGTTCGCGTCGCGATCCGACGTGCTGTCGAGCAGATCGTCCTCGTCAGGCCCCATCTTTGGCAGTTTGGCCGCAAATTCCGGGTCGACATGGACGTGGCAGGTCGCGCAACTCGCGCAGCCGCCGCACAGCGCCAGGATTTCATCGATGCCCGCGTCGCGGATCACTTCCATCACCGACAGGCCCGCCTCGCCCGTGATCGTCCGTTCTTCCCCAGTGCGCATAACGACGGTAAGCTGCGGCATTCGATCCTCCAAACAGGCGTGTGAGACGTCGCCTTGCCGCCTCGGCGCGCTGATTTCAAGGGAACAGTCGATGGGATTGGACGCCACGCAACTCACCGAGGCGCTCGATGCGCTCGCGGCCCGCGAACCGGCCTTTGCTGCAGGCATTGGTCGGGTCGGCTATCCTCCGACACGCATCCGCGAGCGCGGCTATGCGACGCTTCTCCGTACGATCATCGGCCAGCAGGTCAGCACCAAGGCGGCGCAAAGCGTGTGGAACAAGCTGGAGGGGCTGGTCGGCAGTCTGGATGACCCTGGCAATATTGCGCGCGCCAGCGATGAGACACTGCGCGAAGCCGGTCTGTCGCGGCAAAAGGCAGGCTATGCCCGCAGCCTGGCGGAGGAAGTGACGAGCGGGCGGCTCGACCTCCACAATCTGCCCGTTGATGATGAGGAGGCAATTGCCGCACTCGTTCGCATCAAGGGCATCGGCCGCTGGTCGGCGGAAATCTACTTGTTGTTTGCCGAGGGTCGAACGGACATCTGGCCAGCAGGCGACCTCGCCGTGCAGATCGAGATTGGCCGCCTGTTGGGCCATGCCGAACGGCCAAGCGAGAAGTTGTGCCGGGAACTTGCGGAAGCGTGGCGACCGCACCGCGGTGCGGCGGCTATCTTCGCCTGGCATCATTATGGATCGGACATGAAAGTAATCTGATCGCACGCACAAGCCGTTGGGCAATCGCCGATTTCTGATAGGATCGGCCGATGCCTTGGATCGCCTTGTTCTTGCTCGCGGCAGCACCCGAAACCGATTGTCGGTATGATAGGGATGCGTTGCTGGCACTCGATCAAAACGCCTTCGATCAGGATTTATCAGGCGGTTGGCGTGCCCTGCAGGAACGCGGATGTATTGCTGAAGCAGCCGATCTGATCCGCGACTATCGCGGCGCAAAAACCCGGCCGAACGCCAGTTTGCTTTTCTGGCACGAAGGCCAGTTGCGCGCCATGTTGCGCCAGGATCAAGCGGCGATCGACCTGTTCGATGCATCTCGCAATCCCCCGGATGCCGACTTCATCGGCTGGAATCATTATGTCGACGGCAGCATCGCATTTCTTCGTCATGATCGACCAGCGCTGCAAAAAGCACGCGACACATTGGCGGCGCTGCCCCGACCAGCCAATCTGGCGATGCGAATAGTCAACGGCATATCGGTGCCCGTCGCCTGGCCGCTGAATCTGAATGTCCTAGACGGCTTTCTGAAGTGCTTCGACCTGCCGTACAAAGAAGCATATGGAACGCCCGGCTGCAGCGTGTCGCGAAAAGTCGTGGTTGAGGACCAAAAGCCCGCCAAATAATGGGCAGCCCGCCTATTTCACCGGCGTCCAAATCTGCGTCTGGCAGAAAAAGGCAATACACCCCTTCACTTGCAGACGGCCATCAGGCTTGCGGGTGATGTAGGATTTATACTCTTTACCGGCTTCCGGGCTGTAGATCTTGCCCTGCCAGTCCTTACCGCCATCCATGAAATTAGCGAGAATTTGCAGGCCCTCGATCGGGCGGTTGCGCTTTGACAGATCGGGGTTGCGGAAATCGGTGGTCGGCCCCTTGGGATTGGGCTTCAGCACCTTGGTGACGCGGCCGCACACGCCCTTGCCGCATTCAGCAATCGTGACGATCGCCTTGCCGTCGACGGTCAGCCATTGCCCCGTGATCGGCGTGGCGGCATGAGCGGCGACAGGGAAGCTGAGAGCAGCAAAAGCAATCGCGAATCGTATCAACGGCTAATCCTTCGATAAACTGGGGGCGGCGTACCCCATGAAAGGTGAGTGATGAACGGGAAATGGACGATCGGGATCATCGGCGGCACGGGGCTTTATGCGATCGACGGTTTGATCAATGCCGAATGGCGTGAAGTGCCCACCCCCTGGGGCGATCCATCCGATCACTTGCTGTTCGGTCAAGTCGGCGACGTCAATCTCGTGTTTCTGCCGCGCCACGGCCGGGGGCACCGCATTTCGCCAAGCGAGCTGAATGCGCGCGCCAATATCGATGCGCTAAAGCGCGCCGGTTGTACCGATATCATCGCCATCTCCTCGATCGGCAGTCTGCGGGAAGAGCTTGAGCCTGGCCGGTTCGTGGTGGTCGATCAGTTCATCGATCGCACCGTTGCGCGCCCGTCGAGCTTCTTCACCACCGGGCTGGTCGGCCATGTATCGATGGCAGACCCGGTGTGCCCGCGCCTCTCCACCCTCGCCGCACAAGCCGTGACAACCGCGGGTGGCAAAGTGGCCCATGGCGCGACCTATCTCGCCATGGAGGGTCCGCAATTCTCCAGCCGCGCCGAAAGCCTGCTCTACCGGCAATGGGGCGCCGATGTGATCGGCATGACAGCGATGCCCGAAGCGAAGTTGGCGCGCGAGGCGGAGCTGCCCTATGCGCTGATTGGCATGGTCACCGATTATGATTGCTGGCGGATGAGCGAAGCGGCGGTCGACGTGGCCGAAGTCATCGAACAGATGCACAAGAATGGCGATACCGCGCGCAAGACCGTCAGCGCGCTGATCGCCTCGCTCCCCGCCGAGCGGACCCCCTCGCCGATCGATACCGTGCTCGATTTCGCGCTGATGACCGATCCGGCAAAGCGCGACCCCGCGCTGCTGGCCAAGCTCGATGCGATCCTCGCGCGCGTGAACCGGCAGTGATCCGCGGGCCGATCATTCAGGCTGATCGGCAAATGTCGTTGGACGTGCAGGCCATTGCCGGGTTTAGGAACGTGAATGGCTCCACCTCCACCCTTTGACGGCGATTTTGGCGCCATCGCGCGCGGGCATGACGAGCTCATCGCCCGCCAGGTAACGCTAAGCGAGAGCTATCGCACCGTCGGCGTGCCCAAGGGGGCGGTGTGGTGGCGGCGGATGTTTGCGTTCAGCGGGCCGGGCTATCTGGTCGCGGTCGGCTATATGGACCCGGGCAACTGGGCGACCGATATCGCGGGCGGATCGGCGTTCGGCTACACGCTCCTCTCGGTCATCCTGATCTCCAACCTGATGGCAATGCTGCTTCAGGCGCTCGCTGCAAAACTGGGGATCGCGGCAGGGCTGGACCTCGCCCAGGCGTGCCGCGCGCGCTATTCACGCCCCGTCGGGCTGGTGCTTTGGGTGCTGTGCGAGATCGCGATTATCGCGTGCGACCTGGCCGAGGTGCTCGGCACAGCAATCGCGCTGCAATTGCTGTTCGGGCTGCCGCTGATCGCCGGGGTGGCGATTACGGCATTCGACGTGCTGCTGATCCTGATGCTCCAGCAATATGGGTTTCGCCTGCTGGAAGCGTTCATCGTCACGCTGCTGATCGTGATCGCAGGCTGTTTTGCCTATGAGCTATGGATCGCCCAACCCGATCTGGGGGCGATTGCGGGCGGGCTGGTGCCCACGACCCAGATCATCACCAATCCGGCGATGCTCTATATAGCGATCGGAATCCTCGGCGCGACGGTGATGCCGCATAACCTGTATCTGCATTCGTCGATCGTGCAGACGCGTGCGTTCGATACCGATGATGCCGGTAAGCGCCACGCGATCCGGCTGGCGACGATCGACAGCAGTGTGGCACTTGGCCTCGCACTGTTCATCAACGCGGCGATCCTTATTCTCGCGGCATCGGCATTTCACGTCACCGGGCGCACCGATGTGGCCGAAATCGGCCGTGCCTATGAATTACTGAGCCCAACACTGGGTGCTGGCGCGGCCAGCGTGGTGTTCGCAGTCGCCCTGCTCGCGGCGGGGCAGAATTCGACCGTGACGGGCACGCTTGCCGGACAGATTGTGGCGGAAGGGTTTCTCGACCTCAAAATCCCGATCTGGCTGCGTCGGATGGCGACGCGGATGCTGGCAATCATCCCAGCCGTCATCGTCGTGTGGCTGATGGGCGATCGCGGTGCGACCGATCTGCTGGTGCTGAGCCAGGTGATCCTGAGCCTGCAATTGCCCTTCGCGGTCGTCCCGCTGGTCGCTTTTACCAGCGACCGCGCGATCATGGGCAATTTCGCCAACGCCCCCTGGGTGAAATGGGCGGCATGGAGCGTGACCGGGGTGATCATCACGCTGAACGTGACGCTGCTGGCAAGTTTCTT
Organism: uncultured Stakelama sp.; assembly: GCA_964649315.1. Classification (GTDB taxonomy): domain Bacteria; phylum Pseudomonadota; class Alphaproteobacteria; order Sphingomonadales; family Sphingomonadaceae; genus Sphingomonas. Next base: position 28,126 of record CAZYOU010000016.1, read on the forward strand.
TTAGTGATTATTCCCGCTCTACATTTCTTCGTCACCCCGGACTTGATCCGGGGTCCCGCTTTTTCTGGCGTCGCAAGTCAGCTGGACCCCGGGTCAAGCCCGGGGTGACGAGATAAAGGCGCCCAGCCTAAACTACCGCCCTGCCCCCTCGATCGCGGTTCGGCGCTGGCGGCCCCATGTCTCCCGCCCGGTCAGAAAGCTGTACCAGCCCCAGGTCGCTCCCACATGGCGAAGCAGCTGGAAGGTGAATGGCTCGAGCACTGCCGCAACGATCGCCCAGCCCATCCCCAGCCCCTCGGCCTGACCGGTCCAGCGGGCGTAAAGCCGCAGCGACCAGAGGTGATAGGCGAGATCGAACACGATCTTCACGATCATCACCACCAGGATTGGCCAGGCGAGCAGGAAATTGCCGGTCGCGACCAGTGTGACGAGGATGATGAACGCCGCGATTCCATAAATGGGCTGCACCGTATCGAGCGTCTTTACGGGCATTTGCGCTGTGCCGAGCGACCCGAAATGCGGATTGCCGATCATGTCGCGGTTCCAGTACTGCGTCTGCAGATACCCGCCGAACCAGCGCCGACGCTGGCGCAGAAACGCCATGAGCGACGCGGGTGCATCGGTGCGCGCGGTGGCCGCGCCGATTACGCGTATCGTCCAGCCAAGCCCCTGATCGGCGGCGTGGCGGTGAAGCCGGTGGATCAGTTCATAATCCTCAACCATGCACGCCGGGTCGAAACCGCCAACGGTGATGAGCGCATCACGGCGGAAGGCGGCGAAGGCACCCGAAATCAGCAACAGGCTGTCGACCCGCATCCAAGCATAACGCGACAGGAAATTGCGGACATATTCATAGGTCTGGAACCACTGGAAAATGCGCCCCGACAGCGTCGGACCACAAATGGGGGTGAGCACCCCGGTCGCCGCGACCAGTGCCGGTTCCCGAGCAAACGCTTCGCGCATTGCCGCCAGCGCGCCGGGATCGAGTAGGGTATCGGCGTCGACCGTCAGCACCACATCGGTATCGATCTGCTGGATCGCTTCGTTCAGCGCGCGGGCCTTGCCGCCATGCGGCACACGCAGCCAGCGCAGCATCGGTAGGCCGGGCGCAGGATCGCTGATCGCGCCCAGCGCTGGCATCTCCAACCCATATAGCCGCATCAGTTCAGCAGGCGTATCGTCGCTGGATCCATCATCGGCGATCAGGATCAGATCGGGTGCATCGCTCTGCGCGGTCAGCGTGTCGATCGTGATGCCCAGCACGCGTGCCTCGTTGTGCGCTGCGATGATGACGCCAAGGTTTGGCCGCGCGTCGCTCGGTTTTCCGGTGGATTGGGTCTCCAACGTCGGCGCCATCAGCCGATGAGTCTTGCTGGCGGTGAAGATCAGCAGGGCGGTATCATAAGCGATGTAGACGAGCCCGACCGACCAGCTCGCCAATCCGGTGCGAAAAAAAGCCTGTGCGACCAGCGCGATGAACAATAGCACCACTGAACCCATGATCGCATAGCTCGCGATCGGCACAGGTCTGGGCGTCAGTCGCGGCGATTGGGCGACGAGCGATTGGCTCATTGGGGTCATGCGCCGCTACTTTTTCCGATTTGTGATGAACACAGGCTTGCAACCAGCTAGGGTCGATCGACACGATCGGCTAGTGCCGCAGTGCAATATCGAGTAGGAATTCTGCATGGATGAACGCCGCTATACCAGCCTTGCGATCTCGCTCCACTGGCTTGTCGCGATCGGCATCGTCCTGAACGTGTTCCTGGCGCTGACCTGGGAATATTACCCGGACGAATCGGTGCGCCCCGCGATCAACCTGCACAAGTCGGTGGGCATTACCGTCCTTGGCCTGGCCATCATGCGGTTGCTGTGGCGGCTCACGCACCGGCCACCCGCGCTCCACATCGGCTATCAGAAATGGGAAGTGCAGTTGAGCCACCTCACGCATTTTCTGCTCTATGCCATCATCTTCGCGATGCCGCTGACCGGCTGGATCATGGATTCGGCGTGGGACAAGGCAGCGGAAAATCCGATGTTCCTGTTCGGCGCGTTCGAATGGCCCCGGATCGGCTTCATCATGGCGATGGACCCGGCGACCAAGAAGTCGATCCACGACATTTTCGGCGAGGCGCATGAATATATCGCGTTCGTGCTGTATGCGCTGGTAATCCTGCACATCGCGGGCGCGCTAAAGCACCAGTATCTCGACAAGCAGCGCGAGTTGCAGCGCATGTGGTACACAGGAAGCGTCGAATAAAAACGCCCCTGCCGTACGACGTCATCATCCTCGGTGCCGGTGCCGCCGGGCTGTTCTGCGCGCAGGTCGCCGGACAGCGCGGGCGCCGGGTGTTGGTGATCGATCATGCCGATGCACCGGGCAAAAAGATCCTGATTTCGGGCGGCGGGCGGTGCAACTTTACCAATACCGGCACCGCGCCCGATCGGTTCCTCTCGAACAACCGGCATTTCGCAAAATCGGCACTGAGCCGCTACACGCCTGCCGATTTTATCGCGCTGGTCGAGGTGCATGGCATTGCCTGGCATGAAAAGACCCTTGGCCAGCTGTTCTGCGACGGTTCTGCGAAGCAGATCGTCAACCTGTTGCTCGACGAATGCGCGCGCGGCCATGTCGATCTGGCGCTGGGTGAGTCAATCCGCGCGGTAGATCATGCTGACGGCCAATTTCGGGTGCAATTCGGTCCAAGGACTGAAACCGCCCCTGCCCTTGTCATTGCCACTGGCGGCCCGTCGATTCCCAAGATGGGGGCGACCGGCTTTGCCTATGATCTCGCTCGCCGGTTCGGCTTGAAAGTGGTTGAGCCCCGCCCCGCGCTGGTGCCGCTGACGCTGGGGACGGACGAAGCGCTGTTCCAGTCGCTGTCGGGCGTGGCGACGGAGGTTGTCGCCCGGTGTGGGAAGGCAGCGTTCCGCGAAGCCGCGCTGTTCACCCACAAAGGTCTGTCAGGCCCCGCTATCCTGCAAGTGTCAAGTTATTGGCGGCATGGCCAGCCGATCGGCATCGATTTCATGCCGGGGCAGGCGAGCGACTGGCTGGTGACCACGAAACGAACGCAACCGCGATCGACTGTTCGCACGGTCATCGGTTCGGCGTTGCCGGGCAGGCTTGCCGACGTGCTGGCGGAACGCATCGGTGCGGTCGGCGAACTGGCCAATGTGCCCGACCGACTGCTCAGCGAGGCTGGTGCCAGGCTCCGCAACTGGCAGTTCGTGCCCAATGGCAGCGAGGGCTTTGCCAAGGCCGAAGTGACCGTGGGCGGTATCGCCACCGATGGCCTGTCGTCGCAAACCATGGCCGCGCGCGCGCCGCCGGGGCTATATGCAATCGGCGAGGCGGTCGACGTGACCGGGTGGCTGGGCGGCTATAATTTCCAATGGGCATGGGCGAGCGGTCACGCGGCGGGGATAGCAGTGTAGGCCCTGCGCCCGAGCCACGCCAAACATATACAGACAAAAATAGGCCCGGCACCATGTACCGGGCCAAGGTTGACGTGGCACGGGAGCTTCCTCTCGCCACAGGCTCATATTCCCATTGATTCGATAGGAAATCAAACGTCAAATCAAGACTAATCGGTGGTCGGAGATCCGCGTTTTCCCTGAAACATGGCCGCCTTTCGGTAGCGTCCGACGCGGAGGACTCGGACAAGCATGACGCGCAACAGGTCCAGCGAAGAGCAGATCGTGTCGATCTTGGAGAAGCAGAAGACTCGGATGGCGACGGCGAAGGTCTGCCGCCCCTGTCGACGCCCGCGCATCGGAATTGATACCGATTACCAAACGAAGCGTTGGCTCGCCACTGCTCACGTTGCGATTCGCGCCAGATCGGCGATCGAGGCTGCCGCGACCTTGGGCATGGTATACACAGTGGCGCGCGTATCGGCAAAATGACCAAATCACCAAACGAGGAATTGACGACTCAGGCTGCTCCAAAGCATGATGCGACTGACGGGGATTAACGATAGCCAGCGCCGATCAAGGGCGCTTTTTTCATACTGTGCTGATCGAAAAGGCACAGCGTTCGTGTCTGTTTGCGTGATGACCATTGTCTTGTGTCTTGGGGGACATGACCATGATGACATTGAATAGCGCGCGGCTTTTTCTGTTCACGCTTGCAGTTGGGACGAGCCTTTCGACCGCTGCGGCTCAGACGACGCCAACCGGCAGACCACCGCGAACGCCGCCAGGCCAGCAAACCTCACCTGAAACACCGGAGAGGCGCGAGCAAAGCCCGGCTCCCGCCCGGCCGATCCGCCTGACAGTGCCCAATGCGGCGCCGGTCGGCGCGACACCATCGGCGACCCCGAGCGTGCCAAAAAACGCTCCTGCGACCAGCCCCGCCGTGACCGCGCAGAAGGCAGGCGGCGTTACCGCACTTCCAGCGATCAATCCAAAGATCGCCACTATTCCGCTGACCGTTATCATTCCCCCTGCCAAGGCCGTGTTCAAACCGATCCCCGGCGCGGTGATGCTGACCGGGCGCAGCTATGAAGACACGATCGCGGCGCTGCCCGTTGCCCGTCGCCTGAATGCTGTCGAGCTGCGCGCCAATCCGCGCATTACTGTCGGCACGACCGAAGTCGACTTTTCGCCGATCCTCAAGGATCCGCTGTCGCTGCCCAGCATTGCCGAAAAAATGCGCAAAATGTCCAGTTTCGTCGCACTGGAGGCCGAGAAGCTTGAAGCCGCCGAGATCACCAATCGCGGGCTGGCGATCAAGGCGATCGTCACTTATCGCCTCAAGCCCGGCGTGTGTGACAATCCGCAGGCTCGGGTGCAGTTACAATCCTTGATGGCGCGCTGTTTCGATCAACGGACCGCTGCCCAAATCGACGCTGCTTTCGCGGATCCCGCAGACCCGCGTTATATTCCTGGCAAGGAGCGGCGGGACGTCGTCGTCAAGCTCGCCCAACAGCGCCGCGCCGCCGTGCAACAGAATATTGACCAGCGCATCGCCCAATTCCGGGCCAGTATCAAGCAGCCGCAATCGCGCGCACAGCTGGCCGCTTCGGTGGGCGAGGGCGAGATTAATCGGCTGGCCGGTCTCAGCGATGGCGCACTGGCACGCGAGCTCATCAATCAGGCGCGGGTGAAGGTCGAGGATGTGATCTTCATACCCCGCACTGATGCCTCTGATATCATCAAGATTAAGTCATTGGGTTCCGCCGAACCGGTTTTCAACAATCCCAAAGGCAACCCACAGGCGGATAATGGCGACATCACGGTAACCACCCAGCTTGATCCGATGAAGTTCCTCACCGGATTTACGCTGGGTCGCGAATATGAATGGCAAAAGCGCATCGAGGCGACCATCCCGTGGTGCGTGGTCGGATGCGAGGAAACCTATTTTGCCGAAGCCTATGCAGGCTTTGGCGCCGGGCTTGGTCTCCGCCTGCCGTTCGAAGTGTCGGGCACCTATAGCTTCACGCGCGTCAACGGCAACGAAAGCGCTACCTTCACGCCCGTGATCAAGACCGTCAACGCCGATCTCGCCTTTTACGACGCGGTAGGTCTCCCCGTCGACCAGCGGTTTCAGGCGCAGGAATTACTCGCCAAGTTCGGCGCATGGGCGGGCTTGCGCGCCGACTTGCCAGTGGTCGGCGACTTCAATCTCGGCATCTCGAAGGACAGCCCACTCGGCATTGATTTCACTGCCGATCTGCCCGGCGATTTCAAGGGCGGGCAATTCACGCCGCCGCTGCCGTGCCCGCAAAGCCCTCCCAAAGCCTGCCCCGCACCCAGTTTCGACAAGGATTTTGACAATTTCGATCTGACCGGCGGCATTGCCAATATCGGTGTTGCCGGTGCGAAGGTATTTCCGTTCATCAGGGGTGAACTGGTCTCCGACGGATTGACCGTGAAACTTCGGGACAAGATCAACAACGCGGTGCAGACGATCAGCGCGGCAGCGCCGGGCATGTCTTATCCGCTTGAAATGTCGGCCACGACCAAGACCAGCAGTTTCGTGATCAACGAACCAAACTACAAGCTTTCCATGAAGCTGACCCCCGGTGTGAAAGCGCGCCTGTTTGTCGATCTGGCCGTGTGGGGCACGCACTGGGACTTCCCCGTGCTGTTGCCGCAGCTTGGGATCAAAGTGCCCAAGGGCGGAAAAGATTTCAGCTGTCACGAGAAGACCGTGTGCGACCGCACCATCAGCATCTCGCCGCAAGGGGTGAAAGTCGGGTCGACCACCGCCTCACCCTATAATACGCTCGTCAACTGGTATGAAGGTTTTGACAAACGCTTTGCACCTTCCTGTTTTGCGGCAGAACGCACAAAGTGCGAGGCTGACCTTAAGGCGCACCGCGACCTGGTTTCGGGCCAGCTCAATGTTACGATCAAGAACAAGCCCGGCTACACATCCGACAATCTTGATCAGGACCTCAAAAGCGCCGACCTCAAGGGCCGCAGCATCGTGGTAGGCAGCTTTATGAAAAACCGAGCGGATTTCATCCGTACCTTCAAAGCCCAGTGCTTTGATGACGTCTGCCGTAACACGATCGAGAAACTCGCCGTCGACATGGCGACCGGGCCAAATTGGGGCATGGGATATGCCCCAAATCTTCTGCCGAATACGGTCGTCAATCTGATCGACGAGGAATTTCGCGCCGCTGCCCGCAATGCGGTTGAAACGTCGAAAAACAAGGCAGGCAAGTAAACGTGGCGCAGGCGCGTGGTTCGATCGGCTGGCTTTCCATTCTGTTTGGGCTCGTCGGGATCGGCTTGATCCTGCTGGCCGGGTGGATGGTCAGCCGCGATCCGGCATTTTCTCACTCTCACATCAGTGCACCGGGTCAGGTGGTGGATTTGAAACGCTCGCAATCCGGAAACGGCGTCGCCAGCTACCGCCCGGTCGTGGTGTTCCGTGATGTCAGCGGGGTGGAACGGCAATTTGTCGGCGGCATCGGCGCTAACCCGCCCGATTACCGCAAGGGCGAGGCAGTGGCCGTGCTGTATGATCCGGCAGCCCCTGATGCAGCTGTGATCAACAGCTTGTCGCAGCGCCTGATGGGGCCGGTGCTAAGCGCTGCCCTTGGGTTACTCCTGTTGTGGCCTCAATTGCGGTCGATGCGTGCCGCCCGACACCGCCAAAAATGAACAGAGGCTGCCGGGGGATGCCAATGCACCACCCCGGCAACCTCCTGACATGGTCAGCGGCCCACCACATCACGATCGATGCCGCGTACTGGCTAGGGTCGACCCCGGCACGCGTTGGGGTGGCGTGGCGGCTAACACTCCAATAGCGGACATGCTGGCGTCGACCCATTACGGGCATCATGGCAGTAGCCCATCGTGTAGGCATGGATGACAGAATTGCGCATACGATAGCCTGCGGCTAAATCAGGCTGAAGTTCACGGCTCCAAAGTTCGGCCTCGCTTGCAGACAGTGAAGGACACAGAAATTGAGCGACCATAATCACGGAAGCGAGAATATTTCGGACCTTTCTGGAAATAATGCGCAACTGCTGTCGGCGTTGTTGAACAATACCAAAATGGCAGTGTTTTTCATGGATGGAGAACAGCGTTGCTCTTTCATGAACGACGCTGCTGAAAAATTGACAGGCTATACTTTAGCCGAAACGCAGGGACGCACTTTGCATGAGGTGGTCCATCATACCAACCCCGACGGCAGACCGTACCCAATACACGAATGTCCGATCGACCGCGCCTTTCCGGAGAACAACCAGACCGATGGTGAGGAGGTGTTTGTCCATCGCGATGGACATTTCTATCCCGTTGCCTTCACCGCGAGCCCGATCCGAAGTGGCGAGTCAATTGTGGGTACGGTGATCGAGGTTCGTGACATCACGAATGAAAAGGCCGATCTTGCGCGCCTTCAAATGATGATGAACGAACTTAACCACAGAGTGAAAAACACGCTCGTAACGGTGCAGTCTATCTTTGTTCAGACTTTGGACGGAGAGGCTGTTTCCGAAACGGCGAAGGAAAGGGTCATGTCACGCGTCATGGCGCTTTCCCGTTCGCACGATCTGCTAACGGAGCAAAGCTGGATCAGCGCTTCGCTGCGAGACATCGTCCATCGCGCGCTTCTACCATTCGGCTCAACCGGAGGAGAGTCGGGCAGGTTTTTATTCTCGAGCAATGACTTCGATTTTCGCGCCAAGCCTGCCGTTGCTCTCGCGATGGGACTGCACGAACTTGCGACAAATGCCGTCAAGCATGGTGCGCTGAGCATCGACGGTGGCTGCGTCGACATTTCATGGGAAATGGTGAGCGCAGACGTCCTGCAACTAAGGTGGGTTGAGCGTGGCGGCCCATTGGTCGAAGTCCCGATGCGCAAAGGTTTTGGGCTCAAATTGATCGAACGTGGCCTGGCGCATGAATTAGGTGGCGCGGTACGCGTCAGCTTCAATCCAGAGGGCGTTGTGTGCGAAATTGATATCCCAACAGCGATGGCATTGGTTGGAAAAGTTTAGAGCAGGATCGGGCATGTACAAAGAGATTTCGTTGAAAGGACGAAACATCCTGCTCGTCGAGGATGAAATGATGGTTGCCATGTTACTGGAAAGTGGGCTTGAAAGAGCGGGAGGTACGGTAATATCGGCCGGTCATGTTGAGCAAGCCGTGCTTCTCGCAGAAAAATGCGAAATTGATATTGCTGTCTTGGATGTAAACCTTCACGGAAAACTCAGCTATCCTGTGGCTGATGCCCTGATTGCGCGGGGAATCCCCTTCATTTTTTCTACCGGATATGGAAGCGCACAGCTTTCGACATTATACCCTGCCCACCCAGTCTTGCCAAAACCCTATAGGCCTTCTGCGTTGATATCAGCGTTGTTGTTGATTCTGGCAGAACAAAGCGACGTCGACGGGACGCCACGGAAAGCTTAAATCAGTTTCCCCGATGTTTTGTGAGAAAGAGACGGTTCGGCAGCAGAACGGCCTCCTCCACCAACACGCGCTGATTAAATGATGCATCGTCAAGGCGGGCCATTGTTGCCAAAGCCGTTCCCCGATATCCCGCCCGCGCCGCACCCCATGCTGAAATCATCTTAAGCAATTGTATTTATGTGTTAAATGCGCTGCGTTGAACTCGTTTTACCACCTTCGTCTTCCAGCCTGGCGTTGCTATCGGGCCGTCAGGGCAAAGCCGCATCATCCGTTCCCGCCCTTAGCGGATGTTCGTATCGCAACCCCAAACCCCACAAATGAAAAGAGGCTGCCGGGGGGTGCCAATGCACCACCCCGGCAACCTCCTGACATGGTCAGCGGCCGGAAGCTCCAGCCCGGGAGACCATGCGAGCCGCCAATCCTATGGGCCTTAACGTTGACTGGGGGAGAATGCCCCCCGTCAGGCCCGGCGGATTAGCGCCGCATCCCCCGAACGAACTGAACCGACCCCTTTGCTGAACCATGAGACATCGGATCACCTCCTTTCGCTAGTTGAAACATCGTACCCTGCCTGGGCACGACTCATGTTTGAATCATGCGTCCGCCACATACAAGTCTTGTAATTATTTTTGTTTTGGGCGATTCAAGAGGACTGTGCTTTGCGGTTCGCGACGCAGTCGCCTACCAGCGCGCCGATCACCGCATCCGCCGGCATCACCAGCGCCTTTTCCCCGTCCAGCATCACCCCGATCCTGCCGGTCGCCTGCGCCAGCGATGTCGCGATAAATGGATCGTCGATCGGCGCGCTCGCCATCACGCCCGGCGCGAAATCACGCGACACGGCGGGGTAGCTTGTGGCTCCCGAGGCGGTGACGATCTTGATGCTGCGGCCGCTTGCCGATTGCCCGGCGCGAACGAACAGCCAGCGGCGCTTTGCCACCGCACAACGCATCGCGAACAGCGCATTGCCCTGGCGATCAGCGAAGATCACCGCCCCACCATCCGCTCCGGCGTCACGCCGCCACGCACCAGCGGTTGTCGCGATCCCGTCGAGTTCGGGTGTCGGCAGGCTGCCCGCGGCGACAGCCGCATCGGGCCCCGGGATCGTCACTGCATCTGCCTGATTGACGCCTGCTTCCGGCGCGGGGGACGCGTCAGGCGTACAACCGGCGAGCGCAATCAGCACCGCCAGCCAACCGCACCTCAGGGCCGACAATCTTCGCTCACCCGCAATATTTCCGCCCAGGCCGGGATCACCAGGGTCGGCAGCGTCGCCTGTTCAAGGACGAACCGCCCCCTGCTATAGCCGATCGCATCGAGCAACGGATCGCGCGGAAACAGCGATGCCGCCATATACCCCGGCGTACCGCCTGTCGGCTGCATCGTCACCGCGCGCAATGTGCTCGACGTGCGGATCGTGGCAGGCGCATTACCCGGCGCCGCGCCTTTGCGCGAAACATAGATTTGGCCGGCAATCCGATCGCACCGGATCGTCAGTTCGGCATCAGCTCCCGGCGCGCCAAATAGCGCAATGCTGCCGCGCGCGTCCTGCCGATATACCCAGTTGCCGGGCGTCAGCGGCCAATCCCGCCAATCGCCGCGATAGGCCGGGGGCGATACCGGAGGCACATAGGCGGTTGGCGCGGGCGGTATATATGTCGGCTGCACCGTTGCGCGGGGCGCAAATGGCGCTGGGCCGGGAACCCGCGACGGCGGGGGTACGGCGGTTGATGATGGCGCAGATGGCGTTGGTGTCGGCCTTGGCGCGAACGGCGCAGGGCCAGTCGTCCGCGGCGGCGCGGGGGTATAGGTCGGCACCTGCGCGCTCGCCATGGCGGCACCGGCAATCAGCAACGGAAAAGGCGCGCGGGTGAACGACATGGCTCCCCTATGGGCGATGCAGCGCGCACGCTCAACCACGCATGACGCGCCCCCACCGATAAACTGCTTCCCTTCGTCCCATGCTTGGGCAAGTTAGTAGCCGAGCGGAGGGATGATGAACGGCAAACGCATCAAGGCGATTATCGGCGGATCGGCGGGCAACCTCGTCGAATGGTATGACTGGTACGCCTATTCGGTGCTGACGATCTATTTCGCGCCGAGTTTCTTCCCGAAAAGCGATCAAACCGCGCAATTGCTGAGCGCGGCGGCGATCTTCGCGGTCGGCTTTCTGATGCGGCCAATCGGCGCGTGGATCATGGGCAGCTATGCCGACAAGCATGGCCGCAAGGCGGGGCTGGCCGTGTCGGTGGGGTTGATGTGCGCCGGATCGCTGATGATCGCGGTTGCGCCGACTTACGCGCAGGCGGGTATCATCGCACCGACGATCCTGATCGTCGCACGGATGCTGCAAGGCCTGTCCGTCGGCGGCGAATATGGCGCGAGTGCCACCTACCTGTCCGAAATGGCGACCCGCCAGCGGCGCGGATTCTGGGCGAGCTTCCAGTATTTCACGCTGATCGGCGGGCAGTTGCTGGCGTCCGGCGTCACGCTGATCCTCGTCGCGCTGCTCGATGAACCGGCGATGGAAAGCTGGGGCTGGCGGATCGCCTTTGCTCTGGGTGCGGCACTCGCGTTGCTCGTCTATGTGCTCCGGCGGCAGCTGGCGGAGACGGCGGCATTCGAAAATCTCGACAAGGATCGCCCCAAATCGACCGCGCTCAGCCTGTGGCGCGCGCATCCGCGCGAGTTCATGATCGTGGCCGCAATCAGCGGCGGGGGCAGCTGCGCCTTTTATGCCTACACCACCTATATGCAGAAATTCCTGGTCAACACGAGCGGCTTTCCGCGCCAGACTGCGACCGAGATCATGACGATGGCGCTGGTGGTGTTTATGCTCAGCCAGCCCTTTTTCGGGCATCTCTCGGACAAGTTCGGGCGTAAACCGATGCTGCTGCTGTTCGGGTTCGGCGGCATCGCGGTATCGGTGCCAGTGTTCAGCACGCTGGCGGCGACGACCGACGCGGTGACGGCGTTCGCGATCATCCTGGTGCCGCTGATGCTACTGAGCGCCTACACATCGATCAGCGGGCTGATCAAGGCAGAGCTGTTCCCTGCCCATCTGCGCACACTGGGCGTGGCGCTGCCCTATGCGCTGGGCAACACGATCTTTGGCGGGACCGCTGAATATGTCGCACTGAAGTTCAAGGACCTGCAGCTGGAGGCGGGGTTCTACTGGTATGTCACCGCCGTGATCGGCATGGCGACGATCGGCTTTCTGCTGCTGCCCGACACCAAGAAAACGAGCCTGATCGCTGACGATTGAGCGGCGCGCACCGGCGTCGCGTTATGCTTTACGGGGCGTTAATCAACCCCGGCTAGAACGTGCCTTCGCGTCCCCCAATCGTCTGGCGGGACCAAAAGGCAGATCAACGATGATCGATGGCAAGATCAGTAAACGCTTAAGCGACAAGGACGTCGCGATGCGCGTTCGGCTGTACAATGATGGCGGGAAATTCCAGGAAGCTTTGCGCACCGTCTGGGCGCGATCATCGCACATCATGATCCCGATACTGGAAGCAAAATGGCGCGCTGCGTTCAGCCATCCGCTCAGCGGTGTTGCGCCGGCCGATATCGAGAACTTCGTCGCGATCGTTCGTGAAACGACCGAACAGCGCTGGACCTGGCCGATCGATGCCGAATGGGTCGCCCTGATCGCCAAGCGCGGGCGCGAACAGGCGGCGCTCAACATGGCGCAGCCGGTGATCATTGCGGCATTGATGGATTATGCCACTGCGCTGGCCGAAGCGTATAAAGTCCATTTCGCCGATGATCTCGATTTCGTCGCCCTCGCGCTCGATACGATTCAGCGGCTTCACTGTATCGAGGTCGATATCTGCATGACCCAGATCGGCATCGTCCGCCGTGCCGAAACTGCCGAACAGCTTTCCGCGCGCGGTCAGGCGTATCTGGATGATCTCGGCGGGTTGCTGCATGAATCGGTGGCGGACGTGGCGGCGCTGCGGGCGCACACCTCGCAAACCGCGATCGCCGCGCGCAGCACGCTCGACAAGACATCCGAAGTGGCGATCGCCGCCGAACAATCGGCACAGGCGATGCGCGATGCGGCGCATACCGCATCGGGCCTGATCGCCGCGATCAGGGATGCACGCGGCGAAGTGGAGGCTGCGGCCGATACGGCGCTGCAGGCCAGCAAACAGGCCGCCGACGCCGTCGAGACCTCACGCGCGCTATCCGACCATGCCCGATCGATCGAGTCGATCCTTGGGTTGATCCGCGACATCGCCGGGCAGACCAATTTGCTCGCGCTGAACGCCACGATCGAAGCGGCGCGCGCGGGCGATGCGGGACGCGGCTTTGCGGTGGTGGCGCAGGAAGTGAAGAGCCTCGCAAACCAGACGGCGCGCGCGACCGATGACATTGCTGCCACGATTGCCGCGATTCAGGCGGCAACCCGCTCCACCGTCGAAACCAATGTGTCGATCCAGTCGACGATCACGCAGCTTGCCGACGGTGCCGATCGGATTCGCGCGGCGATGAACGATCAGGCGAGCACGGTCTGTGCGATCACCGCCAGCGTCGACGAAACCGCGCTTGCCGCCGATACGATGTCGAACACAATCGCCGCAATCCGCGAGGATAATCAGGTGGTCGCCAGCGAAGTCGATGGCCTGCAGGCGCGCGTTTCGACGGTTGATAGCCGTCTGGCGAATATGGAGAGCGTCGCGGGCAATTTCGTCGCAGGCATCGCGGGCGAGCAGCGCGCGGCCTAGACGGCATCGCCGCACGCGCAGGCGTTTGGGCGCAAGATTACGGCCGGTATTTTACCCCTTCGGCTTTCTGAACCGAAACACGAACCGATCGGTATTGCCGCGCACCGCAGGATCGAACACCAGCTTGGTGTGATCGTCCGCCGCTACCTTCAGCAGGTCGCTTTCGCCGTCGAGCACGAAACCCGCCTTCAGAAAATCAGCCTTCACGACGGCGGGATCGATGCGGTGCAACTTGTCTACCACCACGCGCGTATCGCCGCTGGCACCGACATGGTCGATCACCGCGACGATGCCACCCGGCTTGGTCGCCCTGAACAACGCCGTAACAAACGCCGCCGGATCAGTGCGCGGGATCTTGTACTGGGCGCTTTCCCAATACAGGTCGTGGTAGGAGAGATGCAGCATCGTGAAATCGAAGCTGTTCGCGGGAGCGGCGAAGGCATCGAAAGGATAGGCAGTCTGAGTAACGTTCGGGTTGCGCGTGATCAGCGAAGACCAGACCGCCTTGCCTTTGTCGTCGGTCGGCAGGAACTGCACGGGTTCGAACGCCGTCACCCGGCCCTACCACACGCGCCATGATCTCGGTATAATAGCCAGCGCCCGCCATGATATCCGCCACCTTCATGCCGGGCTTCAGCCCCGCAAAGGCAAGAATTTCAGCGGGCTTACGCGACGCATCGAGCTTGATCTGATCCGCGGGGCGATTCGGTGCGGTAACCGCGGCGAGGATCGACGATGCCTTGGATGGGGTCGATGGTTGCGCGCTGGCGCCGACCGGCAGTGCGAGTGCCGCCACGGCAAGGCTGAACGACAAGGCAATTGCACGCTTCATGGCTACTCTCCAACGGGCTGGTGTATTGATTGAGCAATACACTGACAGAATGACATATGCAATCCCGTTGAGCGGCGCGCGGCGCCTTCAGAGAGCACAATCACCGCGCCCGCCGCGAGCTCCCCGCCATCCCCGCCCGCATCTTCTGGCTCTTGCCGTAGCGCGTCTTGCGCGTCCCCGGCTTGCCCTCGTTCGAGCGCCCCATCACCGGCGCTTTGCGCTCATCGACCGGCAGGCCCAGCTCTTCCGCCTCCAGTGACCGGATTTC
>CAZYOU010000017.1:0-42445 GCA_964649315.1 uncultured Stakelama sp.
CACCGCCAAGCGCGTGTCGGACGCGCTCGGCACCGCGACCGAGATGAAGGCGATGAAGAACTATGCCGGGAGCCGGTTGTCCCCCTGGCTCGGGCATCTGATGGTGTCGCGCTCTGAAACCGCCCGGCCGCTGCTCACACCGGGCGAGGTGATGCAGCTTCCCGCGACCGACGAGATCGTCATGATCGCTGGCACGCCGCCGATCCGGGCGAAGAAGGCACGCTACTTCGAGGATCGGCGTTTGCAGGAGCGCATCCTGCCGCCGCCGACTTTGAAGGCGGCGCAGGGTCGCCCCGACGACTGGACATCGCTGCCTGTGCCGCCGCGCCCGCAGATCGCGCCACAGAAGTCCGCGCCGGGAGCCGAGGACGACGATCCGACCGAATCCGAGCGCCGCCGTCAGCCCGAACTCAACCGCGTGCAGCCGGTCGAGAAGAAGGAGACGATTGAGAATGAGTTCGAGATCGGCCTCAACGAAGACGACGAGGATGACGCTGCCCGCAACAGCCGCATGAACCGGCTCATGCAAAGCGTCGCCCGTCAGGCGTCACTCGATCCCGCCGATGACATGGATATGTGAGGCCGCGATGAGCAAACCCGCCCGCAAGCAGCGTCTGTCCGTCTATCTCGATCCCGCCGTGATGACCCGTCTCGCCGATCATGCCGCGCGGCGGGATCATTCCCGATCGCTGATCGCGGAGGCTGCCATCGAATCCTTCCTGTCGCCCGACGCGGCCGAGCGACAGGAAGCCGCCCTCACCAAGCGGCTCGACCAGTTCGACCGACGCATGGTTCGGCTTGAGCGCGATGTCGGGATTTCCGTCGAGATGCTGGCGGTGTTCGTCCGCTTTTGGCTCGCCACCACGCCCACGCTGTCCGAACCCGTCGCGAAAGCCGCCCATGCGAAGACGGCCGAACGCTATGGTGCCTTCGTGACTGCGCTTGGGCGACGTCTCGCCAAGGGGCCAAAGCTGCGGCAGGAGATCGCGGAGGATGTAGGCGTCCCAAACGGCGATGATTCCCACGCGCGGGACGAATAATCATCGGACGACGTCATTCAAGATAAGGCTGGTGCCGCCGATCTCCTGTATTTGCACGCCACACTACTACGCCGATAAATCCTTGTTGAATCCGCCCTAAATCAGGCTCTTTTACTCAACCCCGCAAGGGGAAGGTCTGTCGATCCCCGCTGAACTCGGGGCGACATGAAGGCTTCACATCATAATTCGGAAGGCTTGGCGCGCGGCGCACGGATGCTGCGCACGGCGCTCGGCCCGGCCATCGCGCGGTTTCTGGAAGACGCCACCGTCGTCGAGGTGATGCTGAACCCGGACGGGCGCATCTGGATCGACCGGCTGTCCGAAGGATTGTCCGATACGGGTGAGCGGCTATCGCCCGCCGATGGCGAACGGATCGTGCGCCTGGTCGCGCACCATGTCGGCGCCGAGGTTCATGCCGACGCGCCGCGCGTCTCGGCAGAACTGCCCGAGACGGGAGAGCGGTTCGAGGGGCTTCTTCCCCCCGTAGTCGCCGCGCCAGCCTTTGCGATCCGTAAGCCCGCCGTGGCGGTGTTCACGCTCGACGATTATGTCGCGGCCGGGATCATGTCAGGGGGACAGGCCGAGGCGCTTCGCCAAGGCGTTGCGTCTCGCGCCAACATCCTCGTCGCCGGCGGCACCTCGACCGGTAAAACCACGCTGACCAATGCGCTGCTCGCCGAGGTGGCGAAGACCTCCGATCGCGTCGTCATCATCGAGGATACGCGCGAGCTGCAATGCGCTGCGCCCAATCTCGTCGCCATGCGCACAAAGGATGGCGTCGCCTCGTTGTCCGATCTCGTCCGCTCGTCGCTGCGCCTACGCCCTGACCGTATCCCGATTGGTGAGGTGCGAGGGGCGGAAGCGCTGGACCTCCTCAAGGCATGGGGCACCGGCCATCCAGGCGGCGTCGGCACGATCCACGCCGGTTCGGCGATCGGCGCGCTGCGTCGCATGGAGCAGCTCATTCAGGAAGCCGTGGTCACGGTTCCGCGCCCGCTGATCGCCGACACGATCGATCTCGTCGCCGTGCTGTCGGGCCGCGGTTCTGCACGCCGGCTCGGCGAACTCGCCCGCGTCGAGGGCCTCGGCCCCGACGGCGATTACCGCGTCACACCCGCCATCAGCACCCCGGTTTTCGAGGGTGACGGCGGCGACCCTGCCACTCTCAACCCTAGCCACGAAGGAGAAAACCTGTGATCCAACGCCTGCGCACTATGCGCCTATCCCACCTGCGCCACCGTCTCGCCATGACCGTATCGGTCGCGACGCTCAGTGTGGTGATGGCTGCGCCCGCCTACGCCTCCGGCTCGTCCATGCCGTGGGAAGCCCCACTGCAATCGATCCTCCAGTCGATCGAAGGCCCGGTCGCCAAGATCATCGCCGTCATCGTCATCATCTCTACCGGCCTGGCGCTGGCGTTCGGCGATACGTCGGGCGGCTTCCGCCGCCTCATCCAGATCGTGTTCGGCCTTAGCATCGCCTTCGCCGCGTCGAGTTTCTTCCTGTCGTTCTTCTCGTTCGGCGGCGGAGCGCTGGTTTGATGGCGGGCGTCGTCGATCAGGGCGGGGAAGTTCCCGGCTACACGGTCCCGCTGCACCGGGCGCTGTCCGAACCGATCTTGCTCGGCGGCGCACCGCGCGCCATCGCGATCATGAACGGCACGCTCGCGGGCGCTGTCGGCTTGGGACTTCGCCTCTGGCTGGTCGGCCTTGCCATCTGGGCGATTGGTCATTTCGCGGCGGTATGGGCCGCCAGGCGCGATCCGCTCTTCGTCGATGTCGTGCGCCGCCATCTGCGCATTCCCGCGCACCTTTCGGTTTGAGCGAGGACCTGGCCGTGATGAACCTCGCCGAATATCGCAACAAGAATGGTCGCCTCGCCGACTTCCTGCCGTGGGTGGCGCTGATCGGTGAAGGCATCGTCCTCAACAAGGACGGCAGTTTTCAGCGGACGGCGCAGTTCCGTGGGCCGGACCTCGACAGCGCCGTGCCCGCCGAATTGGTCGCTGTCGCCGGCCGCCTCAACAACGCCTTCCGCCGTCTAGGCTCAGGCTGGGCGATCTTCGTCGAAGCGCAGCGGCATGTCTCGAACCGCTATCCCAAAAGCATATTCCCGGATTCGGCGTCGGCGCTGGTCGAAGCCGAGCGCAAGGCCGACTTCGAGGAAGCCGGCGCACATTTCGAGTCCAGCTACTTCCTGACCTTCTGTTATCTGCCGCCGGCGGAAGACGCAGCCCGCGCCGAGACCTGGCTTTACGAAGGCCGCGACCGGTCGGGCGTCGATCCGCACGAGGCGCTGACCGGCTTCGCCGACCGTATCGATCGCATCCTGCGTCTCGTCGAAGCCTTCATGCCGGAATGTGTCTGGCTCGATGATGCCGAGACACTGACCTATCTGCACGCTTGCGTCTCGACCAAGCGGCACCGGGTTCGCGTGCCAGAAACGCCGATGTATCTCGACGCTCTACTCGCCGATCAGCCGCTGACTGGCGGCCTCGAACCAATGCTCGGCAACCAGCACATCCGTGTGCTGACCATCACCGGCTTTCCGACCGCGACGACGCCCGGCCTACTCGACGAGTTGAACCGGATGGCGTTCCCCTATCGCTGGAGCACGCGCGCGATCCTGCTCGACAAGACTGACGCGACGAAGCTCCTCACCAAGATCCGCCGCCAGTGGTTCGCAAAGCGCAAGTCGATCGCCGCGATCCTCAAGGAAGTGATGACCAATGAAGCGTCGGCGCTGGTCGATACGGACGCCTCGAACAAGGCGGCAGACGCTGACCTCGCGTTGCAGGAACTCGGCGCCGACTATTCCGGGATCGCCTACGTCACCGCGACGGTGACGGTGTGGGACGCCGATCCGCGTACCGCCGACGAAAAACTGCGCCTCGTCGAGAAGGTCATTCAGGGCCGTGACTTCACGGCGATGGCCGAGACCATCAATGCCGTGGACGCCTGGCTCGGATCACTGCCGGGGCATGTCTATGCCAACGTTCGGCAACCGCCGATCTCCACGCTCAACCTCGCCCACATGATTCCCCTGAGCGCCGTGTGGGCGGGGCCGGAACGGGACGAGCATCTCGCAGCGCCCCCGCTGCTCTTCGGAAAGACTGAAGGCTCGACCCCGTTCCGGTTTTCCCTGCACGTCGGCGATGTCGGCCACACGCTGATCGTCGGGCCGACCGGTGCGGGCAAGTCCGTCCTGCTGGCTCTGATAGCGATGCAGTTCCGGCGCTATGCCGGCGCGCAGGTGTTCGCCTTCGATTTCGGCGGCTCGATCCGCGCTGCCGCACTCGCCATGCGAGGCGACTGGCATGATCTGGGTGGCGGTCTCACCGAAGGCAGCGCCGACAGCGTATCGCTTCAGCCACTCGCCCGCGTCGATGACCCCGCCGAACGGGCATGGGCGGCCGACTGGCTCGCCGCGATCCTGTCCCGTGAGAGCGTCGCGCTCACGCCAGAGGTGAAAGAGCACCTCTGGACGGCGCTGACCTCACTGGCGTCTGCGCCGATCGAGGAACGCACGATCACGGGCCTATGTGTCCTCTTGCAGTCCAACGACCTCAAGCAGGCATTGCGACCCTATTGCATCGGCGGGGCATGGGGGCGGTTGCTCGACGCGGAGAGCGAACATCTCGGCACGGCGACAGTCCAAGCTTTCGAGACCGAGGGGCTGATCGGCACGGAAGCTGCACCCGCCGTGCTCGCCTATCTGTTCCACCGGATCGAAGATCGGCTCGACGGATCGCCCACGCTCATCATCGTCGATGAAGGATGGCTCGCGCTCGACGACGAGGGCTTCGCCGGCCAACTCCGCGAATGGCTAAAGACGCTGCGCAAGAAGAACGCGAGCGTCATCTTCGCCACGCAAAGCCTGTCCGACATCGACGGCTCGGCGATCGCTCCCGCCATCATCGAAAGCTGCCAGACCCGGATTCTGCTCCCGAACGAGCGGGCGATCGAACCCCAGATCACCGCCATCTATCGCCGCTTCGGCCTCAACGACCGGCAGATCGAGATCGTCGCGCGGGCCATGCCCAAGCGCGATTACTACTGCCAGTCGCGGCGTGGCAACCGCCTGTTCGAGCTGGGTCTCAGCCAAGTGGCGCTGGCGCTGTGCGCTGCCTCGGCGAAGACCGACCAGACCGCGATCGCCAACATTATCGCGGAACACGGACCCGAAGGCTTCCTCGACGCATGGCTGCGTCTTCGCGGCGTCGACTGGGCCGCCGATCTCATTCCCAACCTGACCAACCTGGAGAAACTGAAATGAAACTACGCCGCACTCGTGCGGCGCGGCTCGCTGCCGCGCTGCTCATCGCTCCGTTCGCCATCGCCCCGATGCTGGCGACGCCCGCGCAGGCGCAATGGACCGTGTTTGATCCGTCCAACTACGCGCAGAACCTGCTGACTGCGGCGCGGTCGCTCCAGCAGATCAACAATCAGATCACCAGCCTGCAAAACCAGGCGCAGTCGCTCATCAACCAGGCCCGCAATCTCGCCAGCCTGCCTTATTCCTCGCTGCAACAGCTCCAGCAGTCCGTTCAGCGGACGCAGCAGCTTCTCAGTCAGGCGCAGAACATCGCTTATAATGTTCAGCAGATCGATCAGGTGTTCCAGAGCAAATACGCCAACGTGTCGATGTCAGCGTCGGACACGCAACTGATCGCCGATGCCAAGACCCGCTGGCAGAACACGGTCGGCAGTTTGCAGGATGCCATGCGCGTGCAAGCCACCGTGGTCGGCAACATCGACACCAACCGCACGCAGATGTCGGCGCTGGTCGGATCGAGCCAATCAGCGACGGGGGCATTGCAAGCAACGCAGGCCGGCAACCAGCTTCTCGCGTTGCAGGCACAGCAACTCGCCGACCTCACCGCTGTCGTCGCCGCCAACGGGCGAGCGCAGGCGCTGCGAGATGCCGAACAGGCAGCCGCCGCCGAACAGGGGCGCGAACAACGCCGCCGATTCCTGACACCCGGTGCGGGCTATCAGCCGGGCAATGCCCGGATGTTCCCCAGCAGCGGCAACTGAGGAACGGGCGATGGACGGCAAGAGCCTCGCGCGCATCGGCGCCGTCATCTTCGTCGCGGTTGCGATCACCGCGACTACGATCGAGATGAACCGCCATGAGGTTGCGCCGGATAATGTTGCGACACAGGCGCGTCCTGTCACGGAGCGAGATCCGCTGGATGCGGAACTCACCCGGTGCAGCGGGATCGGTGAGGCCGGCGCGCGCGATCCGTCCTGCCTGAAAGCCTGGGCTGACAACCGCCGCCGGTTTCTCGGCCCTGACCGGGAAGGACGCTGACCATGCAGGGCACCGGCGTCATCGACCATTTCCTTGAGGTCTTCACCCGCTACATCGACGGCGGCTTCGGCCTGTTGCAGGGCGAGGTGGAGTTTATCGCCACCACGTTGATCGTCATCGACGTGACCCTAGCCGCGCTATTCTGGTCGTGGGGGGCAGACGACGACATCATCGCTCGCTTGGTCAAGAAAACGCTGTTCGTCGGCGTCTTCGCTTACATCATCGGCAACTGGAACAACCTTGCCCGCATCATCTTCGAGAGCTTCGCTGGTCTCGGCCTGAAGGCCTCCGGCACCGGCTTCACCGTCTCCGATCTCCTGCGCCCGGGCAAGGTCGCGCAGACCGGACTCGATGCCGGGCACCCACTGCTCGAATCCATCTCGAACCTGATGGGCTACTGGTCCTTCTTCGAGAATTTCATCCAGATCGCCTGCATGCTGTTCGCCTGGGCGCTCGTGCTCCTCGCTTTCTTCGTGCTCGCCATCCAGCTCTTCGTGACGCTGATCGAGTTCAAGCTTTCGACACTCGCCGGTTTCGTCCTCATTCCGTTCGGCCTGTTCGGCAAATCCGCTTTCATGGCCGAACGGGTGCTCGGCAATGTCATCTCGTCGGGCATCAAGGTCATGGTGCTGGCCGTCATTATCGGTATCGGCTCGACGCTCTTCTCCGAGTTCACCGCTGGTTTCGGCGGAGCCACGCCGTCGATCGACGATGCGATGGCCATCGTTCTCGCGGCGCTGACGCTCCTGGGCCTCGGCATCTTCGGTCCCGGCATTGCCAACGGTCTCGTTTCCGGTGGTCCGCAACTCGGCGCAGGCGCGGCGATCGGCACGGGTCTCGCCGCCGGCGGCATGGTGGCAGCGGGTGCGGCGACGGTTGGCGCTGTCGCGTCCGGTGGCGCTGCCCTCGTGGGTGGCGCCGCAGCGGCAGCACGTGGCGGTGCGGCGCTCGCCGGTGGCGCGTCGACTGCCTACAGCCTTGGTGCTGCCGGTCAGAGCGGCGCATCGGGCGTCGCCTCTGGTCTCGGCAATGTCGCTAGCACAGGCGCACAGGCGGCCGTCTCACCCCTGAAGCGCGCAGCCAGCCGCGCAGCCGACAGTATGAAGCAGAGCTACCAGTCCGGTGCGCGTGCAGCGTTTGAGGTGTCGGGCGGATCGTCGACCGCAGGAACTATCGGCGGCGATGCTGCTGACACCGCGTCGGCACCTGCCGCATCAGCCGCCACCGACGGCCCGCCCGCCTGGGCCAAGCGCATGAAACGCTCGCAGCAAATGACCCACGGCGTTCAGGCCGCCGCCCATGCGGTGCGCAGCGGCGACAGCCACGGCGGCGGCTCTTCCGTCAACCTCTCCGAAAGCGACTGACCATGTTCAAACGACCTTCCAACCACTACGGCAAATCCCCGCAGCCCGAGACGCCTTATCAACGCGCCGCGCAAATCTGGGACGAGCGCATCGGTTCGTCCCGCGTGCAGGCGCGGAACTGGCGATTGATGGCATTTGGTTCTCTGGCGCTGTCTGCCGGTTTGTCGGCGGGGTTGTTCTGGCAGTCGATGAACGGTTCGATCGTGCCGTGGGTGGTGCAGGTCGATCGGTTGGGCCAGGCGCAAGCCGTTGCACCCGCAACCGCCGACTATCAGCCCAATGACGCGCAGATCGCCTTCTACCTCGCGCGCTTCATCGAACAGGTCCGGTCCATCCCCGCCGATGCGATCATCGTGCGGCAGAACTGGTTGCGCGCCTATGACTTCACCACGCAGGGCGGCGCGCTGGCTCTCAACGACTATGCCCGCGCCAACGACCCATTCGCCAAGGTCGGCAAGCAACAGATCGCAGTAGAAGTCTCCAGCGTGATCCGGGCGTCGCCGACGAGCTTCCGCGTCGCCTGGATCGAGCGCCGCTATCAGGACGGCAGCCTCGCCGAAACGGCGCGCTGGTCCGCCATCCTCACTGTTGCCGTGCAGCCGCCGCGCGACGCAGACACGCTGCGCAAGAACCCGCTCGGAATCTACATCAACGCAATCAACTGGTCGAAGGAGCTTGGACAATGACGCCGACCTTCCGCACAGCTGGGAAGCCGGCTTTCCGTAATGCCTCACTCGCGGCTCTGCTGTTTTCCGCATCCGCGCTTGCCGGGTGCGCCGGTCACATACCCCCACCTGAAATTTCCTATGACGATGCCGCGCCTGCTGTGCAGACAGTCGATCCGCCCGCGCCGGTCAGGGTGGTCGCGCTGCCGCAACCGCTGCCGCTTCCTGGTCAGTTGAAGCCGGTGGGAAAGGACGGCAAACCCGAACCTGAAGCCGCCGATCCGACCGTGCGCGTCAATCAGGCGAACGCCGCGGCCCGGATGCAGCCGGTGCGTAACGGATTCATCAATTCGATGCAGGTCTATCCCTTCGTCGATAGCGCGCTCTATCAGGTCTATGCTTCGCCGGGACAGATAACCGACATAAGCCTCCAGCCGGGCGAACAACTCGTCGGCTCCGGTCCCGTCGCCGCCGGCGACACCGTGCGCTGGATCATCGGCGATACCGAAAGCGGCATTGGCGCGACGAAACAAATCCATATTCTCGTCAAGCCGACCCGCGCCGAACTGATGACCAATCTCGTCATCAACACCGACCGGCGCACCTATCATATGGAACTGCGCTCGACGCCCTCGACCTATATGGCCTCTGTCTCGTGGCAATATCCGCAGGACCAGCTCATCGCGCTGCGCCGCCAGAACAGCCAAGCCGAAGCACAACAGCCGGTCGCCAACGGCATTGACCTGTCTCGCGTCAATTTCCGGTATGAGGTGGCCGGCGACCGCGCACCCTGGCGGCCACTGCGCGCCTTCGACGATGGACAACAGGTGTTCATCGAGTTTCCGCGCGGCATCGGCCAGGGCGAGATGCCGCCGCTGTTCGTCGTCGGTCCAGAGGGCAATACCTCGGAACTGGTCAACTATCGCGTGCGCGGCAATTACATGATCGTCGACCGCTTGTTTGCGGCCGCGGAACTGCGCTTCGGAGCAGATAAGAACCAGAAGCGCGTTCGCATCTCCCGCACTGATGGGAGGCCCGCGTCGTGAGCACCGAACGTGATCCCGAGAACGAAGCAGGGGTGAGGCCTGAAGCGGCATCGCCACCCGAAACGGCAGAGGATGACTCTCGTCCCCTCACCGGCGAGCCAGTGGCGCCGATGCGGCTGCGCCCTGAACCGCCGCGAGTCACCCGCCTGTCACGCAAAGTTCTTGCCGGTCTCGGCCTGGCGGCCAGTCTGGGTGTCGGCGGTGCGCTGATCTACGCGCTCCAGACCCGGCACTTAGGCAATCAAGGCCAGGAACTCTTTTCCACCGACAACCGCACGACTCCGGACGGACTGTCGGGCCTGCCGAAGGACTATAGCGGCGTGCCCAAGCTCGGCCCGGCGCTACCAGGCGATCTCGGCCGGCCGATTCTCAATGGACCGAACGGCAGCCAAGCTGGTGCGGCGCCTGGGATCGCCACGGTCTCCGGTCCCAGCCCGGAAGAACAACGGCGGGCGCAGGAGCTGGAATCGGCGCGAACTGCTCGGCTGTTTGCCCCCACGGAAACGCGGCCAGGCAATACTGCAACGACAGCGCCCGCCGCGACGACAGCGCCGTCCGCGACAGACCTTGCCAGCCTCGGCCTGGCGCCGCAGCCGTCGACGCCTTCCGCCCAGGATCGCCAGCTCGCTTTCCTCAACCAGACGCCCGACAAGCGCACGGTCTCGCCGGATCGTGTTGCGGCGCCGGCATCGGCCAATGTGCTTCAGGCGGGCGCGGTGATTTCCGCTGCGCTGATCACCGGCATCCGTTCCGATCTGCCCGGCCAGATCACCGCGCAGGTGACGGAGAACATCTACGACAGCCCGACGGGCAAGATCCTACTCATCCCGCAGGGCACGCGGGTTATCGGTCAGTATGACGCAGGCGTCGGCTTCGGACAGCGCCGCGTCCTCCTCGTCTGGAACCGGCTGATGTTTCCCAATGGCCGATCCATAGTGCTGGAACGCCAACCCGGCGCGGACGCCGAGGGTTACGCCGGACTTGAAGACGGCGTCGATTATCATTGGGGGGAACTCTTCAAGGCGGCCGCCCTTTCAACGCTCCTCAGCGTCGGGGCCGAGGCCGGGACCAGCCAGAACGAAAACAGCCTCGTTCAGGCGCTGCGCTCAGGCGCATCCAACAGCATTAGCCAGACTGGCCAGCAAATAGTCAGCCGCCAGCTCAATATCGCGCCGACATTGACGGTCCGGCCCGGATTTCCGGTTCGCGTCATCGTTACGCGCGATCTCGTGCTCGAACCCTATGGAGGCTGAAATGGCGAAGCTGAAACTATCTCCCATTGCCGACGACAAGCCCGTGAAGGTCGTTGTCGAACTGCCGACCAGCCTGCATCGCGATCTCATCGCCTACGCGGAGATCCTTGGCCGTGAATCCGGCCATCCGAAGACTGATCCGGTTCGACTGATCGTTCCCATGCTGGCGCGATTCATTGCGACGGATCGGGGTTTTGCGAAAGCAAAGCAGGGACGGCCAGTTCACGGGGAAACTCGCTGATCTCCTGCGATTTCCCGATACCAGCCATGTACCTCGCCATCTCAAGAAGTCGATGCAACGCCGGGTTGTCGTTTTGCGGCGACCAAACCGCGCAAAAGGGCAGGAGTTCGCCGACGATGGGTCGGAACATGACACCCGGAAATTGCGCGGCCGTTGTCGCTTCGCTCGTGACCGTCAAACCGCGGCCGAGCGCCACGAGGCGCATCAGGTTGTCCCGGCCGACGGCCTGATGGTGGATTTCAGGGTGGCGGCCAAGATCGGCCAGCCGCTTCACAAGGTAGTCGTGAATTTCCTCGCCGGGCGCGCTCTCACTGACGATGAAGGGTTCGCCGGCAAGTTCAGCGAAATCGACTTCCCCGTCGCCGCCGAGTCGATGCCCTGTCGGCAGTACGACGTAGATGCGTTCTGTCCAGAGTTGTAGGCCATCGCAGCCAGGCCAATCCGCCTCCCCGGTTATGAACGCGACATCGAGTTGGTGCTTCCGGATGGCGGCCACATGATCTGCGGGATTGCCGTCGATGAACGTGAGTTTCACGGCGGCGTGGCGGGCGCCAAACGATTCGATCAGGTCGGATAGAAATCCCGACGCCAGTGACGAGAATATTCCGATATGAACGTGACCGTCTTCACCGCGGCCGATCGCCGTCGCCTCGGCCTTTGCGAGGCCGATTTCCATCAGAGCCTTGCGGCCGCGTTGGACGAACTGTTTCCCGGCATGCGTGAGCATGACGCCGCTTGGAGAGCGGATGAAGAACGCCGTCCCAAGCCGGTCCTCCAGCTCGCGGATGCGGC
Organism: uncultured Stakelama sp.; assembly: GCA_964649315.1. GTDB lineage: Bacteria > Pseudomonadota > Alphaproteobacteria > Sphingomonadales > Sphingomonadaceae > Sphingomonas. The sequence continues at coordinate 11,715 of CAZYOU010000017.1, forward strand.
GGCTGATCGCCGATTCTTGAACGCCCAAAACTGCGGCAGCGCGCCGAAAGCTGCCATGGTCTGCCGCAGCAATCACATATTGGATGTGGCGGACTTGTACCGGCAAACTGATGGCCTCACCGATCAAGCGCCGAGGCGAGCGCCAGTTTCGCTGTCTTCGGGTCGTAGACGTATCCGGTTATCGTCCCGTCCCTGATTCGGCTGACCGCCTCATCGACGGCGAAAAGTGGAGCTAGAAACCATTCCTTGGGCACGATCGGTTGGCCGAAGCGATCCTTGATTTCGACATCAAGGCGCGCCGCGCCAAAGACCTTATGGATCAAGGATTCGAGCTTCGCCCGATTGACGTTGAAGAGTTCATAGGTGGCGACGATCTCGACATCGGCCATGAGATAGGTGGGGTCGAGGCGCGCATTGGCGATGCGGCGTTCCACACTGCCGCCTGTCACGCCGATCTTGTGCAGAATTTCCCGGTTGGCGACCACCAACGGATGGTCAGATTTGCTACGCAACACGTAGATCGTGCCGCTGGCCTGATCGCCGTCACCGGTCTGGTCGTCGAAAAGCGGCCCGGCGCTGGGCTCTGTGATCCGCCGACCGGCATCATCCTTGTAAAGGGCACGCTGGAGCGACCGCAGCAGCAGATCGCTCTCGGTGCCGTTGGAATAGATCACCCGGAGCCGCGCGTCGGTTTCCCCGTTCGGCGCCTTTATCGGATCGCCGACCTCGGCGACATAGGCAGTCTGACCGCCAAGGATGAAAAACTGGCCGATTTGAATATCGGCTTTGAGGAAGCCCGCATCTTTGACAAAGCGCCTTGTCGTGCGAAGCCCGCTTTCAAGGTCGCTTTGCACCTGTTGGAACAGGGGCTTGAACGTCTCGAAATCAAGGCATTTTTCCCGGCTCGCGATTTCCTCGGCTTCGCGCTTTTCCGCGCTGGTGCGCACGTGGCGCAGTTGGGTGATGTCAGATGAACCCGCCGCACCTTCCAGTTCGGCGAGTAGTTCATCCTCGTCCATCGAGTCCGCAGGCGCGACGGACGCCGCAGGCGCGCCCGTCAGCAATCCCTGATGATCAAACGGCGTAAGCAGGGACCGGCAATCGTCCAGCGCGCGCAGGCGGTCGAGCCGCACGGCGTAGAGCCGCTCGAAAATGTCGCCGTCCTCGCCATGTCGGGGCGCATGGCCGTTCTTTTCGACGAACCGCTGAATTTCCTCGAAGCCCGCGATGATGCGTTCCTCGCGGGGCGAACGGCCACCCTTCTTTTCCGGTTGGGCGAAATCCGCCAGTTCGTCGCGCAGTTCGTCAAGATCGAAGTCACTCATAGCGGCCCTCATCCTTGAAGCGGACGAATGCGGCGGCTCCCTCAGCCAGGTGCTTTTCCCAGGCATCGGCGGAACTGATCGACGGCAGCCTTCCGCGCTCGCGCTTAAACTCTACGGCGCGCTTGGCGATCACCTTGGCCTCTTCTGGCGTCAGGCTGGTGCGCTTGGCGGCGATCGCTGCGGCAACCTGCTTCAGGCTCTCCTCGCTCATCGTCTTGGCGAGGATCGCATAGGCTTCGCCGAATGGATTGACCCGGTCGATCAGGTCGATGTCCAGCTCCCGCACGTCCATCGCGAACTTGCGGACGCCATCGACAAACGCCGTATTGGCGCTCTCCTCGCCAAGCGAACTGCCGGACGCCACTTCCTTCGCCTTCTGGGTCAGGTTAAGCGCCGCGACGGCGTGCTGGCGAACGGCTTCCTGATCCTCGGCGTCGAGCTGTGGGAACTTGTCCTTGATGATCTTGCCCATGCGCACCTGGGTCAGTTCCTCGGGCACCAGCTCCTCGTCGAACAGGCCACGCTCGATTGTGGTCTTGTCCTGCACAAAGGCAGCGATCACCTCGTTCAGATCCTCCTGGCAGATCCGCGTCGCTTCCTCGCTCTTGGGCGTAGCCAGACCCTTGATCTCGATCTGGAATTTACCGGATTCCTCGTTGAACCCGACGTTGCACTTGTTCGGATCGTAGCCGCCCACGCCATAGTCGAAACCCGGTGTCGGCTGGTTCTGCGGGTTCTTCGGCTTGAACTCGAAGCGCGGCGCCAGCACCTGCTCCATGAGCAGGCTGGCGGCGATGGCTTTCAACGTATCGTTGACAGCCTCGGTCACGATGTCATCGGCGGCGGCAGGTTCGGCGATCAGGTTCGAGAAGCGGGCGCGGGTCTTGCCCGGCGCATCGCGGGTTGCTCGACCGATGATTTGCACGATTTCAGTGAGGCTAGAGCGGTAGCCCACTGTCAGCGCATGTTCGCACCAGATCCAATCAAAGCCTTCCTTCGCCATGCCCAGCGCGATGATGATGTCGACGTGGTCACGATTGTTTTTCTGCGCCGAATCTTTCAGCGCGGCGGACACACGGTCCCGCTTGGCCGGATCGTCATCGACCAGATCGGCGATGCGCAAAATCCGCCCGTCGGCAGCCTTGACCAATTGGAAGCCCGTGGCGGGATCGGTCCCTTGCCAGGCGCCTAGCGTCTCGATGATGTGCTCCACCTCCTTGATCTTGTCCTTCGTGCTCTCGCGCGAATTGACGTTGGGGATGTGGATGATCGTCTTCTCGGCCGGGTTCAGTACCTTCAAAATGTCGTCGGCGTAGGAGTCCGAATAGAAAAAGTAACCGATGTCGAGCTGCTTCAGATATTGATAGCCATTGAGCTGCTCATAGTAGGTGTAGGTAACACTCTCGAACTTGCCTTCGTCCTGCGGCGCCAGCACCGCCTCGGCGTCGCCCCTGAAATAGGACCCGGTCATTGCGACGATATGTACGCGGTCGCGGGTGATGAAATCACCCAGATGGATGCCGAGTTTGTTGTCGGGATTGGCGGAGACGTGGTGGAACTCATCCACAGCGATCAGCCGGTCGTCAAAAGCCGCAACCCCGAATTTGTCGATGGCGAAGCGGAACGTCGCATGGGTGCAGACCAGCACTTTGTCGGCGCTTTCTAGAAACGCGCCGAGCGAATTGACCTTGCCGCCATTGTCGTTGCCGGGTGCGTCACACAGGTTCCATTTCGGCTCGACGTGCCAGTCAGCCCAAAAGCCATGCTTGCCAAGCGGTTCGTCATGGAAGCTGGCGCCGATGGACTTTTCCGGCACGACGATGATGGCCTGCTTCACGCCCTGATTGGCCAGCTTGTCGAGCGCGATGAACATCAGCGCGCGGCTTTTGCCCGAGGCCGGTGGCGATTTTATCAGCAGATATTGCTCACCGCGCTTTTCAAAGGCGCGCTCCTGCATCGGCCGCATCCCGAACTCGTTGGCCTTGGTCGAGCTGCCGTTCGAGGCATATCGGACTGAAACAGAGGGGACGGATTTTGGATTGTTGTCGCTCATTGTTTGCTTGCCTGTTTTTGGCCGGTGCGGTCTTTCAGGATGGCCTTGCCAAACCAGTCGGGCACGTCTTTGACCTCTGACTCAAATATGTTTTCCGGCACCCCCTGCCAGAACAAAACGATGGCATCTGAAAATGCCTGAAACTGCGCGTCACTGATTTTCAGATGCGTGTGATCGCGATATTCTAGGCTGGAGAACCCACCGCCAGCGCCGCTGAACGGGTCGTGCAGATACTCGGGATATTTCAGCTTCAAGTCGTCGAGAGATTTGCCCTTGCCGTGTTTGTAGACGTTGACCACCAAGCGGCAGGCATCAAGTCGCTGGAAGTATTCAGCGCTACTTATCGGCCAGCCGAGGCTTTCCAGTAGTTCAGCGATTTGCGGAAAATCTGCCGACCACACCTTCAATGCCGCCGCATCGCCATGGTGCCAGTGCTGAATTTCCCGAACTAGCCAATCGCGCACTTGCTTGTCCCACTCGTGGAACATGCCGGCGACGACGCTGAGGCGCGTCTGATCACGCATGTCGCTGAGAAGGGTATAAAACTCGATGCCCGCTTCGTTGGCAGCTTCATAGAAATCGCCAGGATCGTGCCGCTCAGGATCGAACCTGCCACTGCTTTTCTGGAGCCAGTCCTCGGCTGCCTTGTCGGCTTCCGCCTCGATGTCTTCAAACTGAGAGAGCAACCGCTTCCGCGCCTGTTCGACATAGAACATGTGGCCGGCAATCAGCGATTTGCGAAATGGCCCCCACATCTGAAACAGCACATAGTCGCTCATGCTGTCGCCACCTTGCGAGCTTTGGTGGCTTTGTTCGGTGTCGCAGCCATCTTGGTGTAAAGCTCGAACAGCTTTTCGAGCCGCTCGGTGTCATTCTTGAACCGTCGACCGATATAGATTCGCTCCAGCACCTCATCATTCCGTTCATGCGCAGCCCGCAAGTCCTCCGGCATGGATTCCGGGGCATACAAATCAGCGATAGTCGCGGGAAAATGCGCCTCGCGCGCAAGTAAGATGTCTTCAGCGCAACGCGTTAGGTCAGCTTTGTTCTTTTGGGTCAGCGCAGGGACAGGAAGCGTATTCCATCCGAGCGTATTAGAATAGCGAATGCGAGTCTCAAGCTTACCGCAGACGGTGACGGTCCACACCAGGTGTAATTTCGAGGCGGCTATCGCCAAGCAAAATAATTCTCCATCGTATATAGCGAATGCGGTATTTGGGAAAATTACGTCTCTATTTTCGAGTGTGACTGGAAGATATGGCCTGGACTCAGACGAAACATTAGGAATCGCTATCGACCATTTGGTGCAATCATTCATTTCTCGGAACTGATGGGGGCGTTCCGCCATTTTAATTGCCGCAGCATCTGGAGAAGCTAATCGGCTTTCTCGTACTGCCTCGATCCTCAGCGCGATTTCGGGAATGTCCGCTGCATCTGCAGGAAGGCAAGGTTGCGGGAACCACAAGCACCACCGCTGCACGCCTTTTACTAATTCGGCACCGCCTTTGAAGGTGCGAATGTATGCCGGCGGCAATCCTCTTTCCAGCAAATTTACTCGCCCCCCCTCATCCAGCAACAGTCCATCAGACAGTCCATAGTAATTCCCTTTGGTCATCTGGGGCAGTGAAGACATTGGTCGCGACGATCTCTCGACGAACACATTGTCGCCGGGAACAAGATATGGATTTATTTGAGGCACTTCCTGCTTAATATCATTATCGAAAAGGAAGCAGGTGCCATCTTCGCGAGAGCATCCAACCACAACAACAGTAACAGTCGCGTTTTCTGTAGCCAGATTTCTCCAGCGAAAAGAACGGATTGCAAATTCAATTTTTAAACCATCCGCTAGAAGTGGTTTCCAAAAATAGAAGATATTCTGACCTTGGCAGATTGAGTTGGTGCTAACAAATGCAAATTTTGCCTTGGTTATTTTGCTATAGTTTGACGCCCTCCAGAACCATCCGCATATGTAGTCAAATGACTTCCAGTTTACGTCAATGCCAGAAAAGCATCGACGGATATCATCCTTCTGATCTTTCGATTGATCTGCGTTGCCTTTGTAGGGCGGATTGCCGCAAATGTATGTTTCCCCCCCCTCGTTCTCGAAATCGATCTGGGGCTGATCGAGAGGCGTGTGAAACAAGTCGTCGGCATGATGCTTCACACCTGTGCCCGTCGGCGGGCAGACGCTGATCCAATCGAGCCGTAGAGCGTTATCGCAGGTGATCCAATTCTGCGCATCGAGCGGCAGGAAATCGCGCAATGCCTCCTTCTGGCCGCGATAGGTCACATCGCACTGATATTCGGCGATGATCAGCGCCAGACGCGCGATCTCCGCCGGAAAGTCGCGCAGCTCAATACCACGAAAGTTTGTCAGCGGAATTTCGGTGCGCCGGTCAGCCTCATCGCGGCGCCGATTGATCTCGGCCTCTATCGCGCGCATTTCCTTATAGGCGATGACGAGGAAATTCCCCGAACCGCAGGCCGGATCGAACACCCGTATTTTCGACATGCGCTTGCGCAGGTTGAGCAGCATGCGCGCATTGTCGTCGGCTTCCTCCAGCTGCTGCCGCAGGTCGTCGAGGAAGAGCGGGTTCAGCACCTTCAGGATGTTCGGCACGCTGGTGTAGTGCATGCCGAGCGCGCCGCGCTCATCATCGTCCGCCACCGCCTGGATCATCGACCCGAAAATATCCGGGTTGATTTTCTTCCAATCGAGGCTGCCGATGTGGAGAAGGTAGGATCGGGCGATGCGGCTGAACCGCGGCACATCCGTGCTGCCGGAAAACAGCCCACCGTTCACATAGGGAAAGCCATCGGCCCAGCGCGGGACACCATTAGCGACCCGTTCCGTTGTCTTGGTGTTCATGGCGCGGAACAGTTCGCCGATCACCTCATGGGTGTTCGACGAATCCTTCGTACTCATGGTCTCGATGGCGGAGGTGAACGCGCCGCTGCCGTTGAAAATCTCGGTATCCTCGGCAAAGAAGCAGAAGATCAGCCGCGCCATGAAATGGTTCATGTCGTGCCGACGCTGCGCGGTCCCCCATGCGGGGTTGTCCTTCAGCAACTCGACATAGAGCCGGTTCAGGCGGCTCGTCGCACGGATGTCGAACGAGCTTTCGCGAACCTGCTTGACCGTGGTGATGCCCGCCAACGGCAGGAAGAAACCGAAGTGGTTCGGGAAATCGGCATAAGTGCAGGAGACCGGCGCGTCGTCGGTCGTGAGATCTTCGGCCTCGAACAAGTCGCCATCCGTAGCCAGCACGAAGCGCGCCTTCGCCCGCGCCGTGGCCGGGCTAGCCTTCAACGCCGCGAGCGTCCGCGTGACCTCGCCCGGCTTGCAAACGGCGATATGGATGTTGTTCGTCTGAAGCACGCCGCCCAGATCGGACTTGTTGGACTCGCCTTTGCGCAAGCGCTTGAGCGTGGTTTCCTTGTTCCCGAAGGCTTCGAGAAACGCATAGGGGAATTCGTCAGCCTCGAAAGGCCGCTCCGCCAGCGCCGAAATGGCTTCTTCGATTTCGACCGCATTCATGCCCATAGCCCCTGGCACGCGCGCTTACGCATATCGGTCAGTACGCCCAGATTGCCGATCATCATTTCTGGAACCTCTCTGCGAGGTAGGGCGGCATTTCGGCGAGAGATAACTCCTGCGAGGAGTTGCCGCTGCGGACATAGAATTTTTCCTGGCCGACACCATTCTTGTCCTTCACGGTGAGCACGAGGGGTTTCGCAGACGGCTGAACATCGACTTGGCAAATCTCGACCTCGCCGATCGCAGGGAACAGAACCTTGAGCTTGCTACTGACAAAGGCAGCCCCAAACGCGCTGCTCAGAAGGTTGCGCAGGTGCAGCTCGAATTTGTCCCGGTTGGCGCCGCCGAGCGACAGGTAGTCCCCTTCAAGACCAAGGATTTCGCCACTGTCACTGACGCCGATGAGCAACGTTCCGCCCTGGCTGTTGGCGAAGGCCGCGACCGTCTTGACGATCACCTCCTCCAGCTTCTTGTTGGTCGCCAGTTCCTTGAAGTCCCAGCGCAGGGACGATTTGAACTCCAGTTCGTCGTCCTCGCCCTCGGCGATCAGCTCTTCCAGCGTGATGGCGGCTTCCGGCGGCTTTGTGTCGGTGATGCCGGTCAGGAAGGCATTGAGGTGCGATGCCAAAGTCGTGCGCCGTGTTTGTAGAAAGGATTCGTAATTCTCGATTTCCCAAAGCGATGGGTCTTCAGGAACGCATTGCAGCGCGAGGCTCTTCGGAAATCGGTCCTTCACATCGGCCAAATACACCTTGGCGTCCGCTGCGCTTTTGGTGCGGTTGGCAATCTGGGTCAGAATCGCGCGGTTTGTCAGTTCCTGCGCGAGGGAATATTTCAGGCGGTTTTCCTGCCCATATCCCTGCGCCTTCAGCTTTGAATAGGGGAAGATGTGGTCGTTCTCGAGCGCATATTTTTTGCCCATGGCCTGGCGCAATGCGACGCCGGTCGTGAAGCAGACGGCGTTACGGCTCTTCAAATACCAACGCAGGAGGCCAAAGAGCGGGTGGGAGATCGATCGGCCGACGAATTCGTCGGGTGTGATCTCCAGGCGCCGCTCCTCCTCAATGACCGCCAACAGTTCATCAAACGGGTTTTTCGATTCCTTGATCGTGCGCAGGTCACGGTCCAGCTTTTGAGGAAGCTGGCTGACGTATCGCGTCCTGATCTGGGAGTAGTAGAACCACTTCACCAGCTTGCGGATCTCGGCGTCATTCAGGTGGGTGCCGCCCTTTTCGAAGCAATAGACGGTGATCGGGATCAGCGCGTAAACCGAGTTGATCTCATCCGTGTGGTCGACGAAGGCATGCGACCGCATCAGGCTTGCGACGTAGTCCAGGACCTGACCGTCTAGTAGCTTCCACGCTGCGCGGAGCTTTTCGTCGTTGTCGGCGTCGTGGAGTTTTTTCATCTCCGAGCCGAGGTGGTAGAGGCAACCCAGCAGGACATAAACGATGAAGTCCAGCTTGAAGACAAAGCCCTTCTCGGCAAGCTCGCTCAGCTTTTTCTTGAAGGTGTCACGGGCTTCCGGCCAGTACCCCGAAATCTGAGCAAGCGCGAGTTCGGCGTCGGTGAGCGACACGCCGCTGGCGTTCACCTTATAAAAAATGTCGATGGCTTCACGCACGCTGGCCCGAACAGGAATGGTTTGTTCCGGGAACTCCCGGTCGAGGATGTTCTCGATCGCCCGCGTGTTGTCATCCATTGCATCGTCGCGCTCGCGACTGACCGTCTCACCTTTCTTTTCCAGTTCGCGCACAATGTCTTTGGCGCGAATTTTCCGCTGGAAAATGTCCGTGATGTTTTGCCATCGCGCGTCATTTTCCATCTTGGTTTTTGTGTAATAGGCGAGTTCCAGGGTCTCCACGTTCACATAGAGCCCGCGCGTATCATTCAGGATTTCGGAGGCGGTGTAGTAGGGCGGGATCTCGCCGCGCACGAGCATGTAGAGCGTCGTAATGCGCTGCTGGCCATCCAGCAGGATGCGCACTGCTCCCTGCTTTTCATTGTATTTATGCGGACCTTTGAGTTCCGGGGGGTTCGCCGTCTCCCAGGTCAGCATCGTGCCAGTGGGGTATTGCTTGATGAGGGAGTCGACCAGTTGCTTCGCATCATCCCGCTTCCAGACGTACTCACGCTGAAAGGCCGGGACAAACAATTGGTGCTCGTCGATTTTCTCCAGTGCCGTCGAAATCTTCATCAAAACCCCTTCCGCGCCGCCCGCGCGCCCAATGTATTGTGCTTCTATTCGGTCAGACCGGCGGTCGGACACGCATCGGGCGCTGCGCCCTGAAAGGGAGCGACCTTAATTTGCGCTTCCCGCTCACGCGTCCGGGCGATGTCGTAACTATTCTGCATACGCATCAGGGTATCCATCGATACGCCGAATGCCTTTTCCAGACGGAGCGCCATTTCCGGTGACAGATGCGCTCGCTCATTGAGAACCGCTGACAGCGCCGCGCGCGTAACCCCAAGCGCCTGAGCCGCGTTGGTGACGGAAAGCCCCAAAGGCTCGATGACTTCGCTCTTCACGAAACCGCCTGGATGCGCGGGGTTTCTAAGCCTTATGCCGCCCATCGCCATCGTCGCCGCCTCCGTACCGGCCGTCTAACCAATCGAGATCGAGGATCTCGGCTTGTCCCTTATCGACCCGAAATATGAGACGACAGCCCTCCGCTACCGGAATGCTTAGCCTCTCCAAGGCGCCCTCTGCCCGCGAGAGCGTGCTCCAACCTGGAACCGTCCGGACCTCATCCCCCCCGTCCATGTCCTGTAGAAAGGACACGATCCGACGCACTCTCGTTGCGGCGGCGGCGGCGAGACCGGCTGCATCATCGTCGGAGATGAACTTGCGCAGCCCGTCGTGGGCTACGTTTCTGATCTGCATGGCTGAAGCTAGCCAAGGCTGCGAATAGCGTCAAGCGACACTATACGACTATTGCAGTGAAATTCGTCACATCGGTCCGCGTGCCGTGGTTCGAGAACTGCATTTTGCGGGCTATGGAATGGGAGTGAACTGCGTTCACACGCCAACCTTTTGAGGTTGGCGCACCCGACACGATTCGAACGTGTGGCCTCCACCTTCGGAGGGTGGCGCTCTATCCAGCTGAGCTACGGGTGCATCTTGGGACTCGATAGTGCCTGAGCCTGAACGGGGTCAACCTCAAACACGAAACTCTTAAGGTCGACTCGACTGACAATAGGGACACGGCTTTCGCCCTACCTTTTGGCCGCCGATCGCTCGCTACAACCTCCTTTCAGTTTGCTTCCGCAGTGCTTCCGCAGCTACGGAGTAGAGAAACTCATATTTTGAAGCGTAATCAAGATATTGATTTTGCTTCGCTTTTCAAACTCATTGCCCAGCAGGCTTGACTTACCTCAGCCTTCGGAGGGCAGCGCTCTATCCAGCTGAGCTACGGGTGCGTACGCAATGCGCCTAGCAAAGCCTGCGGCGGCACGCCAGATTTTTTGCGCGGGTGCCGGGGTGCGATCAGGGCGGGGAGAGAATGACTTGCTGGAATGGCCCGATCGGGCACCGCGCGCCGCTGCCAATCGGGTTCAAGTAGAGCACGGTGATGATGTCGCTCGCGCACAGCCGATCAAGTGCAGTCGAATAGCCGAAGCGTTCCTGAAACCCCAGACCGGGGCAACCGCCCTTGATCGTCGCGCGATAAACGGTGCCACCGATCATCTTGAAATCAATCACCGAATCGTTGCGAACCACCGTGTCGCGAATCCGGCGGTGGGGAATGCACGTTTCGGGCTTGCCGACAGGGGTCGCTGCCGGCACCTCTCCACGATCGCGCGCGCTGCTGCTGCCCGTGATCGCCAGCATGCCAGTCGCGAGCGCCAATGCGGCTGCGGTAATGGCGACTGGCCGTCCGGTCATCAATTACTCCTTCCGTACAGCCAAGGCGTCCGCCGCCTGCTTTGCCGGGGCCGGCGTCTTCGCCTTGAACGCGCATAGGTCACGAACGCTGCACCGCCAGCATTCCGGGGTGCGCGCTTTGCACACATATCGGCCATGCAAAATTAACCAGTGATGAGCGTGGAGGCGGAACGGCGCTGGTGTTGCCTTGTCGAGCTTCAGCTCAACGGCGAGCGGCGTCTTGCCCGGTGCCAGCCCGGTGCGATTGCCGACGCGGAAGATGTGCGTGTCGACCGCAAAGGTCTCGGCGCCGAACGCCACGTTCATCACGACATTGGCGGTTTTACGCCCGACGCCGGCGAGTTTTTCAAGCGCATCACGGTCTTGCGGCACAACGCCGCCATGTTCTGCGATCAGCGCTTCGCTGAGCGCGATGACGTTTTTCGCCTTGGTGTTGAACAGACCGATCGTCTTGATGTGCTGCTTCAGCGCTTCCTCACCCAGTGCGACCATTTGTTCGGGGGTGTGGACGTGCTGGAACAGCGCGCGCGTTGCCTTGTTCACGCCGACATCGGTGGTCTGTGCCGACAGGACGACAGCAACGAGCAATTGATAGGGGTTCGAGGATTCGAGTTCGGTTTCCGGATGCGGATTATCGGCGGCCAACCGGGCATAGAATTCGACGATATCGGCCTTTTTCAAATGCCGAGCACCTCGGCCATCGAATAGCTGCCCGCTGGCTTGTCCGCCAGCCACAATGCCGCGGTGATCGCGCCGTGCGCAAAGATCGCGCGATCCTCCGCGCGGTGGCCAAGCTCGATCCGTTCGCCATTGCCCGCAAAGATGACCTGATGGTCGCCCGCAACCGTGCCGCCGCGCAGCGACGAGATGCCGATTGTCCCCTGCGCCCGATCACCGCTTAGTCCCGCACGGCTCATGACGCTAACGTCGCCCAGGGTCACCCCGCGCCCTGCCGCCGCTGCTTCGCCCAGCATTTGCGCGGTACCCGACGGCGCATCGACCTTGGCACGGTGGTGCATCTCGACGATCTCGATATCCCAGCTGCCGTCAAGGCGTGCGGAAGCCTCCCGAACTAGTCGCGCGAGCAGCGTTACGCCAAGCGACGTATTGCCGGTCTGCAGCACTGCAATGTCCCGCGCTGCCTCTGCAATCAGCGCGCGGTGCGCCTGGGTGATGCCGGTTGTGCCGATCAGAATCGGCGTTCCGGCGGCGCGCGCAGCAGCAACATTGGCGGGCAGGGCACCCGGCACGGTAAAATCGACCAGCACATCGGCGATTTTGGCGAGCGGGGCAGGATCGCCCCCCGCATCGATTCCACCCGCCAGCCAAGCCCCATATTCGGGTAACAGCGCTGCAATTGCGTGCCCCATGCGCCCTGCGCTGCCATAGATGCCAATAGCCGCCACGTGATGCTCCAACTATCTGATGTCATCCCAACAGCGAGGCTGTCGTGCTGCCCGCGCTGCCGGAGCCATGTTGTGTCGCCCCCGTGGCGCAGATGGCAGAAAGCGCGACACGAAAACAGGCCTTGCGCGCGATATCGGCATAAAAAATGCGGTGAGCTGTCGATCGAATTGATCGCCACGGCAGCCATGCTGCGATAAGCGAAACCGATGCATTATCCGACTGCGATCGTGATTCTGACGGGTGCCGGCATTTCTGCCGAAAGCGGGCTTGCGACCTTTCGCGGGCCGGGCGGGCTGTGGGAAGGGCACCGGATCGAGGATGTGTGCACACCCGAAGCGCTCGCGCGCGATCCCGCTTTGGCCCACCGATTTTATGACGATCGGCGCGCGGCATTGGCGCAGGTGGAGCCCAATGCGGCGCATGTCGCGCTGGCACGGCTCGATGCCGATTGGTCGGGTGATGTCCTGATCGTCACCCAGAATGTTGATGATCTGCACGAACGTGCAGGCGCACGGCGTCTCCTCCACATGCACGGTGAACTGCTGTCGTCGCTGTGCGCCGTCTGTGGTGATGGGCGGGCATGGGCCGGGGATTTGCCTCCGGCCAGCCATTGTCCGGCGTGCGGAGAGGCGGCGTTGCGGCCCGATATCGTGTTCTTTGGCGAGATGCCGTATCAGATGGATCGGATCGAGGCGGCGTTAGCTCGCGCCGATCTGTTCGTTTCGATCGGTACGTCGGGCGCGGTGTATCCGGCCGCAGGGTTCGTCCAGACCGCGCGCCATTACGGCGCGCAGACGCTGGAGCTGAACCTTGAGCCATCCGCGGGCAGCGTGTTTTTCCACGAAACCCGGCTGGGCGCGGCGAGCATTCTGGTGCCGGCTTGGGTAGAGGAACTATTGGCTCAGTCGGCGGCCTGATCGGTCTTTCGCCGTGATCGCGGTGCCAGCCCGTCGGCGGCATTCGCCACTCCTGTCCGCGCGCGGCGATCGACGCGCAGTTCGAACACGTCGGGGCGCGAATAATGGCCATCGGTGTCGAGTGAGGTCAGCCCGCGCCCGATCGCCGACAGATCGAGATCGGCGATCAGCAGGTCGGGACCGGCTTCGGTCCCGACGATCACCTTGCCATCGGGGCCGATGATCGCGCTACCGCCGTGCTGCAACTGGCCTTCAGGCATCTCCATGATCAGCGCCTGCGCATCGACATCACCGCCAACCCGCGCCAGCCCCTCAAGCAGATCGGCGCGGTTCTGAATCGTGCCCGCGGCAAGCACGAAACAACGCCCCTCGAACGCATAATGTTGCGACGCGATCAGGTGGACGTCGCGCACCGTCGGCCAGGCAGCGATATGCACCGTTTCGCCCGCATGGTGCATCGTCGCGCGCGCCAGTGGCATCCAGTGTTCCCAGCAGATCAGCTGGCCGACATTGCCCCATTCGGCCTCATGGACCTCAAGCGTCGATCCATCGCCACGGCCCCAGATCATGCGCTCGCCATGCGTGGGCACCAGCTTACGATGCAGCACTGGCGGCTGGTTGGGGCGAAAGATATACTGCGTATTGGTCAGGCTCGATCGCACCCGCTCATGCGCCCCGACGCACACAATGATGCCTGCCGAATCGATCAGCGTTTGCAGGGGAGCGAGCCGAGGGTCGTTCTTGCGCAGCGCCTGATCGAGCAGGATCGAATGCAGCGCCTGCGTGCCGCGATGATCCCAGATCGCGGCATTGGGGGCTTCATCCAGCCAGAGCGGATAGCCACCCAGAAACGTCTCGCCGAATGCGGCTACCTCGGCACCGATATCAGCCGCGTCGGCAACGAACTCGATCAGCCGTTCGATGCCATAGCTGATGTCCAGCGGTACGGGGGCGGCCTGCAGGATTGCGGCTTTGACGGTTTTGCTCATTCTACCCAATCCAGCCCCATGTCGCGGTAAACGTTCCGATCATCATCCCAATTCTCTTTCACTTTTACATGTAGATACAGGTGCACTGGACGCCCCATCAGGGTCGATAGCTCGGCGCGGGCGCGCGCACCGATTTCCTTGATGCGGCTGCCGCCCTTGCCGAGCACGATCGCGCGTTGTGTCGTGCGGGCGACCAGAATCTGCTGGTGAATCTCGACCGACCCGTCCTCGCGCTCCTTATACTGTTCGGTCTCCACCGCGCTCGCATAGGGGAGTTCGGCGTGAAGCTGGAGGTAGAGCTGCTCGCGCGTCACTTCCGCCGCCAGCATCCTTTCGGTTGCGTCGGACACCTGATCCTCGGGGAAATGCCAGGGGCCCGCCGGCATCGCCTTGGCAAAGGCGGCCTTCAGTTCGGGCAGGCCGTCGCCGGTCGACGCACTGACGAAGAAAATTTCCTCGAACGGTACCGCGTCGTTCAGCCGCTTGGCATGGCCGAGCAGCCGCTCCTTCTCAGCGATATCGACCTTGTTGAGGATCAGATATTTTGGCTCGCGGCGGTGCTTCAGTCCCTCGGCAATCGCCATCACCTTGGAGCCGATCCCGCCTTTGCCGTCGACGACGAGCGCGATCACATCCGCCCCTTCCGCACCGGACCAGGCCGCGGCGACCATCGCGCGATCAAGGCGACGCTTGGGCTCGAAAATGCCGGGGGTGTCGACCAGCAGGATCTGCGTATCCCCCTCGATCGCAACCCCCATCAACCGCGTCCGCGTCGTCTGCGCCTTCGGGCTGACGATCGCGACCTTCTGCCCGACGAGCGCATTGACGAGCGTCGACTTGCCCGCATTGGGCGCACCGACCACCGCGATCAGCCCGCAGGATTGTTGGGTTTCAGTCATGGCCTTCGAAACTTCCCGTTTGCCCTGAGCTTGTCGAAGGGCTGCTTTTCTTTTTCGCCAGCTGTGACACGGCTGGCCAATCACCCCGCGCCAATGCCAGTTTTTTGGCGCGACTCCATCCCTTGATCTGCCGTTCCGCTTCAAGTGCTTCCAAACGGATGCTGAACTCTTGGCTCCAGATCAGCCGTTGCGGTGGAAAGTCCCTCGTAAAGCCCGGGATAGTGCCAGAGAAATGCTGCGCGATACGACGTTCGAGATTGTCGGTCTGCCCAATGTACAACCGTCCGCCGCTGCAGTGGAGCATGTAAGCCCAGAACGCCATTCTATCCTGCAATGTTCAAAGAAGGCAGCCCTTCGACAAGCTCAGGGCAAACGGGATGGGGAGGTATGGCAGTGCAATCATCCCTCGAGCTGTTCCAGCAATGCTGCCGCAGCCGCGGTTTCCGCTTCTTGTTTTGAGGTACCCGTCGCGCTTGCCTCGGCCAGCTTGCCGATACTGACGCGCACTGTGAAGATGGGCGCGTGTTGCGGGCCTGACCGATCGATGATGGAATAATCCGGCGGGCGGCGATTATGCGCGGCGGCCCATTCCTGCAACGCCGATTTGGGATGTTGGGGTGCGCGCGCCTGGTTGGTGACAATATCGCCCCAAAGCCGGCGGATCGCGGTGCGCGTCGCGGGCAGGCCGTGATCGAGATAGAGTGCGCCGATCAGCGCCTCCATCACATCGCCCAGCACATTGTCGCTGTCGGCAGCACCGTCGTCACGCGCTTGCTTGCCCAGCTTCATCCGCCCGGCAACGCCGTGCGCGCGCGCAACACCCGCGCAGACCGCGCCGGTCACCAGCGCATTCAGGCGTTTCGACAATTGCCCCTCGGGCTCGCCCGCAAACAGATCAAACAACCATTCGGCGATGACGAGTCCAAGCACCCGGTCGCCCAGAAACTCCAGCCGTTCGTAATTGGCGGCAGCCTGGCTGCCATGGGTCAGCGCGCGGTGATAAAGCGCCACGTCGCCCGGCTCGACCCCCAGCAGCTGCGTGAGCCAGGGGCCGATATCGCTATCACTCAAAAGCCGCCCCCGATCCGCCCCCAGCGTGCGGCGGTGAACCATGTCCAGGGCAGGAACCAGTTGGCCGTGCCATCGGTGGAGAAAAACATCATCACTGCCTTGCCCTCGAGATTGCGCGTGGGCACGAAGCCGATCCCCTGGCCCTGGACTGGCGGGAAGCGGCTGTCGGCGCTGTCGTCGCGGTTGTCGCCCATCATGAACACATGATCGGCGGGGACGGTGTAAAGCCCGGTATTGTCGGCAGCGGTGGTGCCGCGATCGAGCACGTTGTACGTCCGCCCACCCGGTAGCGTCTCGCGGAATTGCGGGTAGCGGCAGATGGGCTTGCCCTTGTCGCTATCCTGAAACTCGACCGCACATTGATAGTTCGGGGTAATCGGCACCGTGAAATCGGCGATCCGCTGCTTTGGTACGGGCACGCCGTTCAGGATCAGCTGGCCCCCGCGCATCTGGATCGTGTCACCCGGCAGGCCGATCACGCGCTTAATATAATCGTCGCTGTTGCTAGGCGGGGCCTTGAACACCACCACATCGCCGCGCTCGGGCAGGGTCGCGAAGATATGGCCCGGGATCAGCGGCAAGCTGAACGGGACGCTGTGGCGCGAATAGCCGTAATTCCATTTCGAGACGAACAGGAAATCACCGATCAGCAGCCGCGGCAGCATCGATTCCGATGGAATGTTGAAAGCCGAAAAGAAAAATGTGCGGAATATGCTGACGATAATCACCAGCTTGAGGAGAAACGTGATCGTTTCCCGCGTTTCGGTGCGAAGCGGTGCCTTGATCGGCGCGGAGGCTTGAGTATCGCTCATATGCAGGCTTTGCTTGGGGCGCGTTACGTCGTCAAGTCAGGCGTTTCGAGTGGCAGGCGTTGTTTTGGGACGTTAGAGCCGATGACCGACCTCACCCCTGCGGTGCCGGTGCGGATATGGAGAAATGTCGATGTCCTCCCCCGATTGGCGCGCGATCGAGGCGCTGCAGCCCCCGCGGCTCGAAACGCTGTTCGCCGATGATCCATCGCGCGTCGCGCGGTTTAGCGTCGATGTTGGGGGGCTTCATTTCGACTGGTCGAAAACGCACTTGACCGCCGATGCCGTCGCAGCATTCGAAGCGCTGGCAAAGGCGCAGGACTTGTCGGGCAAGCGCGAGGCGTTGTTCCGGGGTGAGGCGATCAACACCACCGAAGGCCGGGCCGCCGAGCACAGCGCTGAACGCGGCGAGGGATCGGCGGAAAGCGTGGCGCGGGCGGGGATGCTTCACGCCCGTATGCGGGCGCTGATCGACGCGATCGAAATGGAAGCGCTCGGGCCGATCGCCCATGTTCTGCACATCGGGATCGGCGGATCGGCGCTTGGGCCGGCGTTGCTGGTGGATGCGCTCGGCCGGGACGAGGATCGATATGAGGTCGCCGTCGTCTCCAATGTCGATGGCTGTGCGCTCGAGGAAGCGTTTGCGCGGTTCGACCCCACCGCGACCTTGCTCGTCATTGCATCGAAGACGTTCACCACCACCGAGACGCTGCTCAATGCGACCAGCGCGATCGAATGGATGCGCGAGGGCGGGGTCGAAGACGCTTATGGCCGCATCATCGCGCTGACCGCAGACCCCGACAAGGCGATCGCGTGGGGCATCGACGAAACCCGCATCCTGCCCTTTGCCGAGTCGGTTGGGGGGCGGTACTCGCTATGGTCATCGATCGGTTTTCCCGCCGCGCTGGCGCTCGGGTGGGAAGCGTTCGAAGAAATGCTCGAAGGCGCAGGCGAGATGGACCGCCATTTCCGACTAGCCGCCGCGCATGAAAACGCGCCGGTGGTCGCTGCCTTTGCTGATCTGTTTTACACCCAGGTAAAGGGCGCGCAGACCCGCGCCGTGTTTGCGTATGACGAGCGGTTACGGCTGTTGCCCAGCTATCTTCAGCAGCTCGAAATGGAGTCGAACGGCAAGAGCGTTGGGGCGGACGGCAAACCCGTCGGTCGCGCGACCGCACCGGTGACATGGGGCGGGGTGGGGACGGACGCGCAGCATGCGGTGTTTCAGCTGCTGCATCAGGGCACGCACCTGATCCCTGTCGAATTCATCGCCGTCGCCGAACCGGGCGATGCGCTTGATCATGATCATCACGAACAATTGTTGCTGAACTGCTTTGCACAGGGTGCCGCGCTGATGAAGGGCCGCGCCAATGACGCCGATCTCGCGCGCGCCTATCCCGGTGATCGCCCCAGTGCGACAATCCTGATCGAAGCGCTCGACCCCCGTTCGCTTGGCGCGCTGATCGCCTTTTACGAGCAGCGCACCTTCGTGAATGCGGTGCTGCTCGGCATCAATCCGTTCGACCAGTTCGGGGTGGAGCTTGGCAAGGAAATGGCCAAGGCGGCGCTGCAGGGCGGGCTGGACTTTGATCCATCGACCACCGATCTGATCATGCGGGCGTTAGGGTGAGGCACTTACCCCTTTCGTCATGCTGAACTTGTTTCAGCAGCCACCAAGCCACAAATACCGCCGTGCCGGTTGCACGGTTGACCCTGAAACAAGTTCAGGGTGACGATAAGGGATTTCTGATGGCTGATTTCGACTACGATCTTTTCGTCATCGGCGCTGGCTCGGGCGGTGTCCGTGCAGCCCGCGTTTCCGCTGCGCACGGCGCGCGGGTGGCGATTGCGGAGGAGTACCGGGTCGGCGGCACCTGTGTGATCCGGGGCTGTGTGCCCAAAAAGCTGCTCGTCTACGGCGCGCATTTTGCCGAGGATCTCGCCGATGCCCGCCGCTTTGGCTGGGATGTGCCGCCATGTACGTTCGACTGGCCCCGGCTGCGCGACACCGTGCTGGCGGAGGTCGATCGGCTCAACGCGGCATACACGACCACGCTCGACAGTCATAAGGTTGAAGTGATCCTGGAACGGGCCGAGCTGACCGGGCCAAATGAAGTCCGATTGGCCAGCGGTAAAACGGTGACCGCGGGACGAATCCTGATCGCCACTGGTGCGACGCCGCAATTGCTCCATTTCCCAGGCAGCGAACATGCGATCACGTCGAACGAGGTGTTCCATCTGCCGACGCTGCCCAAGCGCGTGCTGATCGCGGGTGCGGGCTATATCGCCAATGAATTTGCCGGCATCTTCCATCAGTTCGGCAGCGCGGTCACGCTGGTGAACCGCAGCGACGCCATCCTGCGCGGCTATGATGAGCAGATTCGTGATCGGCTGCTGCAGATTTCGATGGGCAAGGGCATCCAGTTCCGTTTCAACACGATGTTCAAATCGATTGTGAAGCAGGATGACGGCAGCCTGCTGGTCGACTTCATGACGGGCGATCCGATGACGGTCGATTGCGTGATGTTTGCGACCGGTCGCGTGCCGTGTACCGAGGGGCTGGGGCTGGAAGTAGCCGGTGTCGTGCTCGAAAATGGCGCGGTGAAGGTGAACGACGACAATCAGTCGAGCGTGCCCAGCATTTATGCGGTCGGCGACGTGACCAATCGAGTGCAGCTGACGCCTGTCGCCATCCGCGAGGGGCAGGCCTTTGCCGATACGATCTTCGGCGGCAAGTCGACCCGCGTCGATTATGGCTGCATCCCCAGCGCCGTGTTCAGCCATCCGCCGATTGGCGCGGTCGGCCTTACCGAGAGTCAGGCCAAGCAGAAATATGGCGCGGTGCGGGTCTACACGTCTGATTTCCGGCCGATGAAGAATGTGCTCGCCGGCCGCAACGAACGCGCGCTGTACAAGATGGTGTGCGATGCCGCCTCGAACCGGGTAGTGGGGTTGCATATGATCGGGCCGGAATCAGGCGAGATCATCCAGCTCGCGGCAGTGGCGGTAAAGGCGGGGCTGACCAAGGATGCGTTCGACGAGACAATCGCGCTCCACCCCACAATGGCGGAAGAACTGGTGCTGATGAAGTAGCAGGGCAACCGTCACACGGTAACGCTTCCAATCAACCCGCAACGTCACCCCTGACCTGTTCCGGGGTCTACGGCGAACTAATCCGCAGCATTGTTTGTGGCGCGGTGGGCGCCGGAACTCGTTTGGGGTGACGGGGTGAGTGTCGGACGCCGGTGGCACCAACAACGCTCACGCCACCGGCGGCTTGGGCGCTTCGCTTTTGCCGGTCGCGATCGCGGTAAGATATTGCTCGCTGAAATCGGTGGCGATTTCGATCCAGAGCGGGCTGTGGTCCGACATCTGGAACGTCCGCCATTTCTTATACATCGCCTCGGGCGTGGTGGCCTTGGTCTTCGTTTCCTTCTCGGGGTCTTTCTTCGGCAGCTGATCGGCATAGAGCGGCAGATCGGCATCGGTGAACACGTCTTCGAAAATGCGGACAATGCCGCCGCCCAGCACCTTGAAGCGATCATCTTTCACGCGCACCGCGATCTGATCATAGAAATGGTCGCCGAGCTGGCGGACCTTTTTGCCGTCGATCGGATCGGGTACGATGAAGCCGTTCGATTTCAGCGCTTGCATCGTTTTGTGCTCGGGGCTGACGACGTTGAAATCGCCGAGAATGATATAATTCTCCACCGCACCTAGGCTGTCGCGCTCCTGCTTGCTCGCTTCGTCCTGCCGCTTGGCGAAAAACTTCACCAGCGCTTTGATCTCCTCGATCCGCTGGTCGAGCGCCGCGCCCGATGCCGCCCCGTAATAGAGGTGGGCGGTGCACAGGCTGAAGTGAAACCAGCCCGATTGGAACGCGACCAGAAACGGGCTGCGCGCGAATTGCAGTTGTTTTTCGACGGTTTGCTCGGCGGGGCGTTCGGGCTGATCCTTGGGCGTCTTCACCTTTTTGCGGGCGACGATCTGTTGACCGTCGGGTAGGACGATTTCGCCCGCGATTTTGCGGAACCACACTTTTTCGGTGTTGTAGACAAACGCCATGCGTTCGTTGTTGCCGCCCGATCCCTCGGTGGTGTCGGTCGCGATATAATCCCATTCGCGGCCCAGGATCGACATTACCCGCTGCAGCGCGCGCAGGTCGCGATTGACCTCCTGCACCGCCACCAGATCGAAGGCGGAGATAATCTCGGCAATGTAGTAGAAGCTTTCGGGGCGGCGTGGGCCGAACCCGAACTTGTTTGAATCGAAATCGCGGATATTCCAGGTCGCGAGCAGCAGCGATGCATCGCTCTTCCGTTTGCGCAGCGGCTCAAGCCGCGCACGTATTTTCAGCAGCCGTTCCGCGCAGTGCTTGCCGCCTTCGGGGTCAGTGGCAAAGTCACGTTTGATTCGCGCATACATATTGGCCATCAAATGACCTCCGTCCGCTTAGTTCTGACGAAGTTATCTCGTTTCGGTGACAATATCGTGATGCGTTATTTCGACGGATGTTGACGATAGCGGGCGCCCAATCAGCGACTAAGTCAACGCGACGCCCGATATCGTGATCCGGTGCATCAGTCGTCGATGGCCGTGATAATCATTCATTGCCAGATGCCAGGTCGATCGGTTGTCCCACACGGCGACTGAGCCCGGCTGCCATTGCAGGCGGCACTGGAATTCCTCGCGCATCGCCACGCTGTACAAATATTGCAGCAGCGGCTGGCTTTCCTCGCGCGTCCAGCCTTCGAAGTAGAGCGTAAAGGCGGGGTTGACGTACAGGATTTTCCGCCCGCTCACCGGGTGGTTGATGACGGCGGGGTGGACCGCGTTGGCGCGAATGTCATGACCTTTCAGGTCTGCCGCTTGATCGGTCTTCGCATAGACGCCGTCAGGGCCATAGATGTGATCGGCGCTGTGCACGGCACGCAGCGTCGCGAGGGTCGCCTTCAGTCCGTCCGATAGTGAATCATACGCCGCGCCAAGATTTGAGAACAGCGTGTCGCCGCCGACCGGGGGCAGTTCGCGCGCTACGAGGATCGATCCCATTGCGGGCACGGCATCATAGCTATGGTCCGTATGCCAACCGCCGCCGATATTGACGAACTGGGTCTCGGCTTTTCGCACCTCGGCGATTTCGGGATAGCCGCCATTGGCCGGGAAATAGTTGTTAACGTCGATATCGCCCCAGCGCCGGGCAAAGGCGATATGATCCTCTGGCGTCAGCTGCTGGTCGCGGAGCAGGACGACGCCGGTATCGGCAAGCGCCTGCCGGATCGCCGCCAGCCCCTCATCGTCGATCGACCGGACATCGACACCAGTGACTTCGGCGCCGCAATGCGCGGCCAGTGGTTTGATGTGCATTTCACCCATGCTGCCTCTCCCCTTATCTTATGGAGCGCAGCATGGGCGATTGCAGGCGGATTTACCAGATGTGGACGCGCTTTTCAGGCGCCAGATACAACTTGTCGCCGGGCTTGACGTTGAACGCGGTATACCAGGCGTCGACATTGCGAACGATGCCGTTGACGCGGAAATAGGGCGGGCTGTGTGGATCGGTGCGCAGCCGGGCGAGCGCCGCATCGTCACGCAGCTTCGATTGCCAAGCTTGCGCATAGGCCATGAAGAAGCGCTGATCGCCGGTCAGCCCGTCAATCACCGGCGCCTTGCCATATTTCGCCTGATAGCGCTGGTAGGCGCCATAAGCCGCCTCGACACCGCCAAGATCGCCAATGTTTTCACCCAGCGTCAGCTTGCCGTTGACCTTGGCGCCGGGCAGGCCTTCATATTCGTCGAACTGGGCGACGAGCACGGCCGTGCGATCAGCAAACGCTTTCTTCGCCGCTGGCGTCCACCAGTTTTCGAATTTGCCGGTGGGGCCGAACTGGCTGCCCTGATCGTCGAACCCATGGCCCATTTCATGGCCGATGATCGCGCCGATCGCCCCGTAATTCACGGCCGGATCGGCGTTGGGATCGAAATAGGGCGGCTGCAGGATCGCGGCCGGGAAGGTGATCTGGTTCGCCAACGGGTTGTAATAGGCGTTCACCGTCTGCGGCGTCATCGCCCACAAGCTGCGATCCACCGGCTTCTTGAAGCGTTCGAGCTGCAGCTGCTGCGCAAACTCGCCCGAACGCATGGCGTTACCCAGCATGTCGCCGCGCACCACCTTGAAGCTCGAATAATCGATGTAATTTTCCGGGTGGCCGATGCGTGGCTCGAACGCCGCCAGCTTTGCGAGCGCTGCCTTGCGGGTCGGCTCGTCCATCCACGGCGCCTTGCTGATCCGCTCCTCATAGGCACCACGCAGATTCTCGATCAGCTCGGTCATCTTCGCTTTGGCGGTCTGCGGAAAATAGCGGTCGACATAAAGCTGGCCGACCGCTTCGCCCAGCGCGCCGTTGGTCAGTTGCACACCGCGCTTCCAGCGATCGCGCTGCGTCTGCACGCCCGACAACGTCTTCGAATAGAAATCGAAGCGCGCGTTATCGAATGTCTTGCTCAGGAAACCGGCATTGCTGCTGACGAAGTGGAAGGCCATGTAATCCTTCCAGGTCTGTAACGGGGTCGCGACGAGAATCTTGCCCATGCCAGCGATCGCTGTGTTGTTGGCGAACAGGATTTTCGGTGCACCTTCCAGGCCCGATACCTTTAGCAACAGCGCCCAATCGAATTCGGGAGCCTTCTTCTCCAGCCCGGCCAAGTCCTGCGGGTCGTTCAGCGCCATGATGTTGCGGCTCTGCTCGGGCGTCCAATGTTCCTTAGCGAGCGCGGTTTCCAGCGCCATGATCGCATCGGCCTTGGCGCTGGCATCTGGAATGCCTGCGAGTTCCTGCATTTTCTGGATATAGGCGCGATATGCCTTGCGATAGCCGACATATTTTTCGCCTTCGAGCAGGTAGTAATCGCGCGGCATGCCCAATCCGGCCTGACCGGTCGCGGCGGTGTACCGCGTCGGATCGGCCAGATCGGGGATGATGCCGATGCTGATCGGCGACTGATAGCCAACGGTTGCAAACATCGTCTGCAGATCCGTCAAGTCCTTGATCGCGGCAATCTTGGCGAGATAAGGCTTCAGCGGCTCGCCGCCCTTGGCTTCGATCGCCGCTTCATCCATCCACGTGCCATAGAAATCGCCGACCTGCTTGCCGGTCGCACCATATTTGCCAGGGTTCTTGGCCATATCGTCCAAGATCAGGCGGACGTTGATTTCGGCTTCATCCGACAGGATGTTACCATAGCCGACCGCGCCCTTGTCCGCAGGAATCTGGGTACGCTTGGCCCAGCCGCCATTGGCGAAGGTCCAGAAATCATCGCCCGGTTTTACAGCCGCGTCCTTGGCCGACAGGTCGACACCGAAGCTGCCATAACGCGGCGTGGCTGCATCCTTCGACAGCGCGGGAACCGCGAGCGCAATAAAGGCCGTGGCCGCAGCCAGGCGAGCGAAACGATTGAAGCGCATGAAGTCCTCCCGAGAGTTACTGTATTGCGTAGCTATAGCGGTGATGCAGGGCCGTTGCAAACAAAATATGTAAGCCATCCCTTACATATTCACGCGCCACTGATACGGTTGGCGACGAGATCATCGACCACGCTCGGATCGGCGAGCGTACTGGTATCGCCGAGCGAAGAGACGTCACCCTCAGCAATCTTACGCAAAATGCGACGCATGATCTTGCCGCTGCGGGTTTTGGGAAGGCCGGGGGCGAATTGCAACGCATCGGGCGTTGCGATCGGTCCAATTTCGGTGCGAACCCAGTCACGTAGGGCCTTGCGAAGCGCATCATTGCCGGTTTCGCCCGCGTTCAGCGTAACATAAGCGTAGATGCCCTGACCCTTGATGTCGTGCGGCATCCCGACGACTGCCGCCTCTGCCACCAGCGGGTGCAGGACCAGTGCCGATTCGACCTCTGCCGTGCCCATCCGGTGGCCGCTGACGTTGATCACGTCATCGACCCGGCCGGTGATCCAGTAATCGCCGTCAGCATCGCGACGGCATCCGTCACCGGTGAAATATTTGCCCGGATGGGTGGTGAAATAGGTCTGGAAGAACCGGCCATGATCGCCCCACACCGTCCGCATTTGCCCCGGCCAGCTGCGCGCGATGACCAGATTGCCCTCGGCCGCGCCTTCCTGCACCTGCCCCTCGGCATCGACGATCTGTGGCACAACGCCGGGCATCGGTCGGGTCGCGCTGCCCGGTTTCAGTGCGGTCGCCCCCGGCATCGGCGCGATCATCGCCCCGCCGGTTTCGGTCTGCCACCAGGTATCGATGATCGGGCAGCGGCCATCGCCGACCACTTCGTGATACCAGCGCCATGCCTCGGGGTTGATCGGCTCGCCTACCGTACCGAGCAATTTGAGCGAGGCGCGCGACGTCGTCTTCACGGGCGAATCGCCCTCCTTCATCAGCGCGCGCAAGGCGGTGGGAGCGGTAAAGATCGTGCTCACCTGGTGCCGGTCGACCACTTGCCAGATGCGGCTGGCATCGGGCCAGTTGGGCAGGCCTTCATACATCAATGTCGTCGCGCCATTCGCGAGTGGGCCATACAGAATATAGCTGTGCCCGGTCACCCAGCCGATATCCGCCGCACACCACCACACATCACCGGGGCGATAATCGAAACACCATTCATGCGTCAGGCTGGCCCAGAGCAGATAGCCGCCGCTGGTGTGGAGCACGCCCTTGGGCTTGCCGGTCGATCCGCTGGTATAGAGGATGAACAGCGGGTCCTCCGCGCCCATCGGCTCGGGCGGGCAATCGGCGGAAACCTCCGCGGCGGCATCGTGATACCAGACGTCGCGGCCCTCATGCATCGTCACAGCGCCGCCAGTCGCGCGCACGACGATCACGGTTTTCAGCGCAGGTGCGTGGTGTGCCGCCGCATCGACGGCGGCTTTCAGGGGGATTTTCTTGCCGCCGCGCCGCCCTTCATCGGCGGTCACGACGATCGACGAATCGCAGTCGGTGATCCGTCCTGCGAGCGCCTCTGCCGAAAAGCCGCCGAACACCACTGAATGAATCGCGCCAATCCGCGCGCAGGCGAGGATCGCGAAGGCAGCCTCCGGGATCATCGGCATGTAAATCGTCACGCGGTCGCCGCGCTTCGCCCCCTGGCCTTTCAGCACATTGGCAAAGCGGCACACCTCGGCATGAAGTTGGGCGTAAGTGAACCGGCGCGGCTCCTCTTCGGGCGCATCGGGTTCCCAGATCAGCGCGGTCTGATCGCCGCGCTTTGCCAGATGCCGATCGATGCAATTTGCGGCGACATTCAGCTTGCCATCGGCGAACCACTGGATGCGGAAATCGCGTTCATCGAATGACCAGTCCCCGGCGATTTCGGGCCGCTTTATCCAGTCGAGCCGCCGCGCCTGTTCGAGCCAGAAGCTGCCCGAATCGGCGATCGCGCGCCCGTAAAGCTGGTCATACCCCGCCGCATCGATTCGCGCCTGTTTCGCCCACGCATCGGGCACGGGATAGAGCTTGTCGGTCATCCTGATCTCCTGATCACCCAGTGTGGCGCAAGCTTGGCGATCGGCCAAGCCAAACCGCTTGGCAGCAGTTTAGTTTCGATATAAAACTTATTCACCACCACTGGGAGGACGATAATGGGCAAACAGGCACTTGTGACTGGCGGTAGCGGTTACATCGGCGGCTTCATCATCCGTCAATTGATCGAGCAGGGTTGGACGGTGAACACCACGATCCGATCGCTGTCGCGCGAAGCCGAGGTGCGTCAAGCGCTCGGCGTACCCGCAGATAAGCTGCGCTTTTTTGCGGCGGACCTGCTGAACGACGCCGGTTGGGCCGATGCCGTGGCCGGGTGCAGCCATGTCGCCCATGTCGCATCGCCCCTGCCCAGCGGGGCCGTCCGCCACGAGGACGATCTGATCGTCCCCGCCCGTGAAGGCGCTTTACGGGCGCTCCGCTTCGCCAAGGCGGCGGACGTGACGCGGGTGGTAATGACATCGTCGGTCGCGGCGATTGCTTATGGCCACGGCAAGAAAATCGGCACCTACACCGAGGCGGACTGGACCGATGTGAATGGCCCGCAAGTCCATGCCTATGCCAAGTCCAAGACGCTTGCGGAACGTGCGGCGCGCGACTGGATGGCGCGTGAGGGCGCGGGGATGGAGTATGTCTCGGTCAATCCCGCCGCGGTACTCGGGCCGGTGCTGAGCGCCGATTTTTCGAGCTCAGTGCAGATCATCACGCGTCTGCTTTCGGGGTCGCTGCCGGGCTTGCCGAATTTCGGCTTCGGCGTGGTCGATGTGCGCGATGTCGCTGATCTCCATGTGCGCGCGTTGACCGCAGACGGTATCGACGGTGAACGCTTCATCGCCTCCGGCCCGTTCATGATGATGAAGGAGGTCGCCGCCGTTCTGCGCGGGTCGATGGGCGACGAGGCCCGCAAGGTGCCGACCCGCGGCCTACCCGATGTCGTGCTGCACGTTTCCAGCCTGTTCGATCCCACGATCCGAATGGTGACCGGCGAACTCGGCAAACGGCGGATCACCCCATCCGATCACGCCCGCGATGTGCTCGGCTGGGTCCCGCGCCCCGCTGCCGATACCATCGTGGATACAGCGCGCAGCCTGATCGATAAGGGCGTGATGAGGGTTTGACCGCATCCCCGGTTGCGTTTCGCGCGAATCCTTGAAAAAGGGGCGCAGGCCAAAGGGGATGCGGATGTCGTCGACGATCGAGCAGCTCGAAGCGAAACGTGCCGCCGCGCGGTTGGGCGGGGGTGAGAAGCGGATTGCGGCGCAGCACGCGAAGGGCAAGCTGACCGCGCGTGAGCGGCTGAACGTGCTGCTCGACCAGGGATCGTTCGAAGAACTCGACATGTATGTCGAGCATAACTGCGTCGATTTCGGCATGGCGGATCAGATCATTCCCGGCGATGGCGTCGTCACCGGCTCCGGCACGATCAACGGCCGGTTGGTGTTCGTGTTCAGTCAGGATTTCACCGTCTTCGGCGGATCGCTGTCCGAACGGCACGCCCAGAAAATCTGCAAGATCATGGACATGGCGATGAAGGTCGGCGCGCCCGTCATCGGCATCAATGATTCGGGCGGTGCGCGCATCCAGGAGGGCGTTGCCTCGCTGGGTGGCTATGCCGAAGTGTTCCAGCGCAATGTGCTGGCATCTGGCGTCGTCCCGCAGCTCAGCCTGATCATGGGGCCATGCGCGGGCGGCGCTGTCTACAGCCCTGCCATGACCGACTTCATCTTCATGGTGAAGGATAGCTCTTACATGTTCGTCACCGGCCCCGATGTGGTGAAGACCGTCACTAACGAAGTGGTCTCGCAGGAGGAACTCGGGGGTGCCGTGACGCATACCACGAAGTCGGGGGTCGCCGATGTTGCGTTCGATGATGATATCGAAGCGTTGCTGGCGGCCCGCGACTTCGTGGACTTCTTACCCGCATCGAACCGCGATGCCGCGCCCGAACGCCCGACGGCTGACCCGTGGGACCGGCTCGAGGAAAGCCTCGATCTGCTGATCCCGGCCAACGCCAACCAGCCCTATGACATGCACGAAGTGATCCGCAAAACGCTCGACGAGGGCGATTTTTTCGAGGTGCAGCCGGCGCATGCGGGCAACATCATCGTGGGGTTCGGCCGGATCGAAGGGCGTACGGTGGGCGTCGTCGCGAACCAGCCGATGGTGCTGGCCGGGTGCCTCGACATCAACTCATCGAAAAAGGCGGCGCGCTTCGTGCGCTTCTGTGATGCGTTCGAGATTCCGATCCTGACCTTTGTCGACGTGCCCGGTTTCCTGCCGGGAACGGCGCAGGAACTGAACGGCATCATCAAGCACGGCGCGAAACTATTGTTCGCTTACGCCGAGGCGACGGTGCCCAAGATCACGGTGATCACCCGCAAAGCTTACGGCGGCGCCTATGACGTGATGGCATCAAAGCATCTGCGCGGCGATTTGAACTATGCCTGGCCGACGGCGGAAATCGCGGTGATGGGCGCAAAAGGCGCGGTCGAAATCATCTTCCGCGGCAAGACGCCCGAGGAGATCGCGGAACGCACGGCGGAATATGAGGCGCGCTTCGCCAACCCGTTCGTGGCGGCGAGCAAGGGCTTCATCGACGAGGTGATCCAGCCGCATTCGACGCGACGGCGCGTGGCATTGGGGTTACGCAAGCTGCGGAACAAGAGCCTCGAAAATCCGTGGAAGAAGCACGATAATATTCCGCTTTGATCAATTGGGGGCGCGACGAAATGGGTAGTCAGGGAACCAAGAAGTTTACATTCGGCATGGCAGTCGGCGTCGCCGCAGGCATGGTGCTGTATCGGATCATTTTCGGGGGATGAAAGTGCCGGTTGCGCCAGATTGCGTCTAGCATTATAATCACATGATAAGGAGTGCTGCCATGCAGACCGAACGTGTGACCTTCCTCACCACCCCCGATCATAAGGCGGCGCTCGATGCTTTTGCTACGAGCAATGGCCAGTCGGTCGGACATGTGCTGCGGGAGGCATCTAGCCAGTATATCGGCCAGCCCACGGCTGCTGAAGAGGCGGAACTTTCGATCCTGGTTCAGCAGGCGAACGAGGCTATTCCGAAGATGCACGCTGCGATCGACAATATGATCGAGACGATGGATCGTACCCACCGAAAGGTTGATGCGTTTCTCCGCGAGGCTGGTATTCGCAAATGAGCATGTTCGGCGATGCCGTCACCGCCATCCGACAGGTCATCCTTATGCAGTCGCGCATCGATCAGCTCGATCAGCGGATGGGCAGTATGGCATCCGACATGGAGGGGCTTACCGACGCGCTGGCTAATGTTCGCGATCGTGTAAGCCGATTGGAAGGCATTATCGAAGGCGCTGCGATGGCGAGCCGTCAACGGCGGATCGAAGAATGATCCTCGGCCGCCTTAACCATATCGGCGTCGCAACACCCTCGATTGAGGCGAGCATCGCGCTCTACCGCGACGTGCTCGGTGCGACTAAGATCCATGATCCTTTCGATCTGCCCGCACAGGGCGTGAAGGTGTGTTTCGTCGACACGCCCAACACCCAGATCGAGCTGATCGAGCCGCTCGGTGAGGCGTCGCCCATTCACGGTTTTCTCGCCAAGAATCCGGCGGGGGGGCAGCACCATGTGTGTTACGAAGTGCCCGATATCCATGCGGCCAAGGCGTGGTTCGAGGCCAAGGGGGCCAAGGTGCTCGGTGAGCCGCGAATCGGCGCGCATGGCACGCTGATCTTCTTCGTGCACCCCAAGGACATGGGCGGTGTGCTGACCGAGATTATGGAAACGCCAAAGGGGCACTAAGCTGCGGGGGAAGCGCGGCGATGCCGTAGCGTCGCCATTTCCGTTGCCATACCCGATCTTCGAAACACAGGTCGCTATTTGCATGAAGGGCTATTTTCTAGCATACTGAGCCTTGAAAATCAGTCGGTGCAATTCGGGAGCAGGGAATGCGCGATGACCTATGAAATGATCCGTGCCGAACGCCAGGGCGATGTGTTTGTCCTCACCCTAAACCGGCCCGAGCGGCTGAACGCGGCGCCGCCGGCGATGTTCGAGGAAATCGGCCACGTAATCGACAACCTCGATGGCGCGCGCGCGGTGCTGATCACGGGTGAGGGGCGTGCATTCTGCTCCGGGGCCGATCTTGCGGGACGCGACCAGAGCAATGCATCCCCCGCCGATCGCGCCAAGCAATCGCTGACCAACAGCTACAACCCCACGATGCTGAAAATCGCCAACGCCAGCGTGCCGATCGTCAGCGCGGTCAATGGCCCGGCGGCGGGCATCGGGTGCAGCCTGGCGCTCGCGGCGGATTTCTGCATCGCGGGCGAGAGCG
>CAZYOU010000018.1:0-42232 GCA_964649315.1 uncultured Stakelama sp.
GCTTGATCTGGGCCTTCCGCCAGCTCGCCCCAACCCGGCTGCGGACCGCAGGCGCGGCAGCGGGCCTTGCTGCTGGCGGCTGCGCGGCGACGCTGTACGGCCTCCATTGTCCGGAGGTGTCCGCCACCTTTGTGGTGACGTGGTATACGCTTGGCATGCTGCTGTCGGCCGCCGTCGGCGCGCTGCTGGGGCCGAGATTGCTGCGCTGGTAGGTGCATCTTTCCCTTCATTCCAAACGCTATCCGTCACCCCGGGCCTGACCCGGGGTCCCGCTGCCTTGCCCCACGCCGAAGAAGCGGGACCCCGGCTCAGGGCCGGGGTGACGGCGATTGCGCGAAGGCATAACTCCAATCTCGATTGCGTTGTAACCAATCCCCACGCCCCCGCGAATAGCGTTGCATGGAAGCGGCCAACGGGATCGCTTCGACGATCTTCAGGAGCCTATCATGCGTGCCATTCTTGCTGCTTCGACCGCCTTGTTTCTCGCCGCTTGTTCGGGGGCCACGGCATCCTCGTCCGCACCCGCTGGTGAAGGGGCCAGCGCATCTGCGCCGACCAGCGTTGCGGCGACCGGTGATCCAGCCCATCCCGTCGTGGTCGAACTCTATCAGAGCCAGGGCTGTTCGAGCTGCCCGCCTGCGATCAAGGTCGTCAATCGCCTCGCCGAACGCGCCGATGTGATCCCGCTGACCTTTGCGGTGACGTACTGGGATCAGCTCGGCTGGAAAGACAGTTTTGCGTCGCCGGCCTTCACCGCACGCCAATGGGATTATGCGCACACTGCAGGTCGAAGCCAGGTCGCGACGCCGCAGGTGATCGTCAACGGCCGTGACGCTGTGCTCGGCAGCCGTGAGGGTGAGCTGAACCAGGCGATTGCGCGCAACGTCAACAAGGCCGGGCCGGAAATCGCGGTTGCCGGTAACCGGGTGACGGTCGGCGCCGGTAAGGGCCCCGTTAAAGGTGGGGCGACCGTCTGGGTGGTCCGTTACGATCCACGCACGATCGACGTGGCGATCAATGCGGGCGAAAATGGCGGCCGCACCATCCCGCATCGCAACGTCGTCCGCGATCTGACCAGCCTTGGCCAGTGGCAGGGCAAATCGGCCAGCTTCACGCTGCCGTCTGCGCCCGCGGGTCTCGCCACCGCCGTGCTGGTGCAGCAGGGCAAGGGCGGGCCGATCGTGGCTGCGCGCAAGATTTAAGCTTCCCCCCTTCCTGCGCGGTCGTTCTCCCCCTTTCGAGCGCGCAGGACCCGGCAATACCGGGGATCGCCCGTTGCTCCATCCCCCCGGAGCAGCGGGCGATTTTTGTGTGCGGTCAGGCGCTGCGCTTGAGCTTCACCAGCGCTGTGTCGAGTGCCGACAGGAACCGCGAGCGATCGGTCTTACCGAACGGGGCGGGGCCGCCGATTACATCGCCGCCAGCGCGCAGATCGGCCATGATCGCGCGGGTCGCAATCGCGCTGCCGATCGAACTGGTGGTAAAGGGCTTGCCCGTCGGCGCGATCACCACCGCGCCCGCCTTCAGGCAGCGATCGGCGAGCAGGATATCGGCGGTGATCACGATCTTGGCGGCATCGGCGCGTTCGGCGATCCAGTCGTCCGCAGCGTCGAAGCTATCGCTTACTACAACGCGCTCCACCATTGGGCTGATCGGCACGCGAAACGGGCTGTTGCTCACGATCGCGACGGGCACCGCGTGGCGCTCGGCGACGCGGTAGATTTCGTCCTTCACCGGGCACGCATCGGCATCGACGAGGATGCGGATCATGGGGTTGTGGCTCGCGTCGATTTCTCGCACCCCCCTAACCGTTCGTGTCGAGCGAAGTCGAGACACCCTGCGCAGCGTTTGTGGCCTGTTTCTCGACTTCGCTCGAAACAAACGGGTGAGTGGGCGCGCTGGCGAAAGACTTACTTCGGCCGATACGCCGGTTTCGGCCGACCACCGGGACCACCCGGTCCACCGCGCGGTGGACCACCTGGGCGTGCACCCGGCGGGCCACCTGGGCGGCCGCCTGATGGCTTGGCACTGAACCGCTTCACCGGCGGACCGCCGCGCTTGTGGCGATCGTTGCCGCCCTCGGCTGCAGGACCTGTCGCCGACGCCTCGATCTCGACACCGCCGTCATCATCACTGCCGCCCGCGGTCCGCTTCAGCGAATCCTTGAACTTGGCAGCGGCGGCACGCGGAATCTGGAAGAAGGTTTCGTTCGCGCCGATGCGGATTGCGCCGATCTCGTTCTTGGTGATGTGCCCGCGGCGGCAGATCAGCGGCAGGATCCAACGCGGATCGGCATTCTGACGGCGGCCGATGCCCATCTTGAACCAGACGGTATCCTCGAAACCCGCACGGTGGCCATCGGCGCTGCCCATTGGCTGCTTGTCGCGGTCGATGAGCTCCTCGGGCGCAGGCATCTTGGCGCGGAAAGCACGGACCAGCGCGGCGGCGATTTCCTCGGGGCTCTTTTCGGCGAGCAGGCGCTGCGCCAGCTCGCGATCGTCATCTTCGATCTCCACGGGTTCGAGCAATTGGGTGATCAGGCGCTCGCGATCATTCTTGCGAATATCCTCGCTCGACGGCGGATTGATCCAGTCGGCGTTGATCTTGGCGTTACGCAGCATCGATTCGACCATGCGGCGGCGCGGATAGGGAACGACGAGGATCGCGGTGCCCTTTTTGCCCGCGCGACCGGTGCGGCCCGACCGATGCTGAAGCGCCTCGGCATCGCGCGGCAGTTCGACATGGATGACGAGCGAAAGCGTCGGCAGATCGATCCCGCGCGCTGCCACGTCGGTTGCGACGCACACCCGCGCCCGCTGATCACGCAGCGCCTGCAGCGCCGCGTTGCGCTCGTTCTGGCTATGCTCGCCCGACAGTGCGACGGCACCAAAGCCACGCTCGGTCAGCCCGGCATGGAGATGGCGAACATTGTCGCGCGTCGCACAGAACAGCATCGCCGTTTCGGCCTCATGGAAGCGCAGCAGGTTGACGACGACATTTTCGATATCGGCCGGCGCAACGGTGACGGCCTGATAGCTGATATCGCCGTGCCCGCGGTCTTCGCCTACCGTCGAAATGCGCAACGCGTCGCGCTGATAGCGCTTGGCGAGCGCAACGATCGGCTTGGGCATCGTGGCGGAGAACAGCATCGTGCGACGTTCATTCGGCGTTGCGTCGAGGATCTGTTCAAGGTCCTCACGGAAGCCCATGTCGAGCATCTCGTCAGCCTCATCGAGCACCGCGACCTTCAGCGCGCGCAGATCGAGCGAGCCGCGTTCGAGGTGATCGCGCAACCGGCCCGGCGTGCCGACCACGATATGCGCACCCTGGCTGAGGCTGCGTCGTTCCTTGGCGGCGTCCATCCCGCCCACACAGGTGGCGATCCGCGCGCCAAGCTTGCCATAGAGCCACATCAGCTCGCGGCTCACCTGCAGCGCGAGTTCACGCGTTGGCGCGACAACCAGCGCGAGCGGTTCGCGAATGAAGGGCAGCGCGCCGTTTTCGTCCAAAACCTCACCCGCCATGGCAAGGCCGAAGGCAACGGTCTTGCCTGAACCGGTCTGCGCGGAGACGATCAGGTCGTGTCCCGCGGCTTCGGGTTCGATCACCGCCGCCTGAACGGGGGTGGGGGCATCATAGCCACGGGCGGATAGCGCTTCGACGAGAAGCGGGGGCAGGGTGTTGAAAGGCATGAACGTCCAATTGGAATACGCCGCAAAAGGCGGCTAGGCGGGTCACGGCGTACACGCCAGACGAGCGGTGTGCCGATGCGCCATAACCGCGCCCACGTCAAGCAAAGGCTGCCGGATTGCTACTCGCCCGACACAAGCGATAAAGGGACAACGTGCCATTGTGGCGCGCCGGGGAGCCTGTCGCTTGATCTATATCGTGCTCAATATCGTGCCGATTCTGGCGGCGACGGTGCTCGGGCTTGTGCTCGGCTATGTGCATCACCGGCTTGCCGGGGGTGGCGCGCGGACGCCATCGCCGGGGTTGATCGTAACGGCGGGGCTCGGCGAGTTCTGGCTTGCATCGATCCTGGCGGGCGCTTTGATCCTTGCCCCGCCAAAAGCCGATCCGTGGGTGATGGCGGTGGGCAGTGCGGTGGTGATCTGGGCGGGGTTTGTCCTGCCGCTGCTCGCGATCACGCTTGGTTATCGCGGTGTGCCGGTGCGGCTGATCGCGCGCGATTGTGGCCACTGGTTGATCCTGATGGTCGCGCAGGCAGTGCTGATGAAATCGATGGGGCTGGTGCCGCCACCGGCATGAAGGCGCATTATTCGGTGATGGGATAAAGGACCGGAAGGTCGTATCGTATCGTTTCAGCCCTAAAGCTAATGCGCGTTTCGTAATGATCACCGGAAATCCCTGATGCGCCATCCCACCCCCGATCCAATCCGCCCCGGCCAGGAAAGCGTCTGGAATTATCCGCGCCCCGCGATTGCCGAAGCGATCGCGGCGCATCTGCGCATCGAGTTTGAAGGGCGGGTGCTGGCCGAAACGCGAAACGGCGTACGCACGCTCGAAACGAGTCACCCGCCAAGCCATTATTTTCCGCCCGACGATGTCGATCAGTCGATGCTCGCGCTGGCAGGCGGGTCTTCGAGCATCTGTGAATGGAAGGGTCAGGCGCGCTATTTCGACGTGATCGGCCCGACCCGGCGATTGTCGCGGGTCGGCTGGGCCTATCCCGCCCCCACCCGAGCGTTTGAGATTTTGCGCGATCACATCGCCTTTTATGCTGCCCCGATGGACGGGTGCTTTGTGAATGGCGAGCGCGTGACACCGCAGCCCGGCGGTTTTTACGGCGGCTGGATCACCAGCGCTGTCGCCGGGCCGTTCAAGGGCCCACCGGGCACGCAATTCTGGTGAGCGCACCGCTGCTCAGCGTCACCGCGCTCGCCAAGTCCGTGCCGGGTGGACGGATGCTGTTCAGCGGGCTCGATCTGACGGTTGATGCCGGCGGGCTGATCGCGATTATCGGCGAAAGCGGCGTCGGCAAATCGACCTTGCTCAACATGCTGGCGGGACTCGACCGGGCCGATGCGGGCACGATCGCGATCGAGGGGACGGCGCTTGGTGGGCTGGATGAGGCCGCGCTGACGGCGGTGCGGCGAACCCGCGTGGGCTTTGTGTTTCAGGCATTTCATGTGCTGCCTTATCTGACGCTTCGCCAGAATGTCGCGCTGCCGCTGGCGCTGGTGTCGACGGATCGGGCGCAGGTGTTGGCGCAGGCACAGGCGATGCTCGACCGCGTTGGGCTGGGCACGCGCGGCGATGGCTATGCGCGCGATCTCTCCGGCGGCGAGTTGCAGCGTGTGGCGATTGCGCGCGCGCTGGTGCACCGCCCCGCGATCATCCTGGCAGACGAGCCCACCGGCAATCTCGATCCCGAAACCGGCGCGCGGGTGCTGTCGCTTTTCGCCGATGCCGTGCGTGAGGGCGGGGTCGCGGCGATCATCGTCACCCATTCGGCGGCGGCGGCGGCGATTGCCGACCGGGTGCTGACGCTGACCCCGAACGGGCTGGTCGAGCGCCCGCGTGCGTGACGGCGGGGTGGCCCCAGGCATCGCGTCATCGCGGCTCGCGCTGCGCTGGCTGATCATCGGCGAATGGCGTGCCCACCCGCTCCGGCTGGCGTTGACGGCGGTGGCGATTGCGATCGGCGTCGCGCTCGGGTTCGCGGTCCACCTCGTCAACGGATCGGCGCTGGGCGCGTTCGACGATGCGGTGAAGACGGTCAACGGCGCTGCCGATCTGCGGGTTCGCGCCACCAGTCCGCTGGGGTTTGACGAAGCGCTTTATCCCCGCGTCGCCAATGCGCCGGGCGTCGCCGATGCGAGCCCGGTGGTGGTGCTGAATGCGCGGGTGGGCCAGGTTCGCTTCCGGCTGATCGGGCTGGACGTGATCCGCGCGGCGCAAGTCACCCCCTCGCTGATCGGCATTCCGGCGCGAGGCCTCGACAGCGCGGCGGATGTCGCCTTCGCCGAGGAGTCGCTGTTCCTGTCGGCCACCGCAATGCGCGCGCTGAAAGTGAAGACCGGGGATATAGTCCGGATCGCTGCCGATGGTCGGGCAGTTGCTCTCCGCGTTACGGGCAATTTGCCCGGCATTGCCGAGGGGCAATCGATTGGCGTGATCGATATCGCTGCCGCGCAGTGGCGCTTCGGGCGCCTCGGCAAACTCGACCGGATCGATGTTAAGCTGGCGAAGGGCGCAAGCGATGCGGGATTGCAGGCCATTCTGCCTGCCAATGCGGTGATCGATACCGATACCAGCGCGGGCGCGCGCAGCGATGCGCTGTCGCGGGCGTACCGCGTCAATCTCGAAATGCTGGCGCTGGTGGCGCTGCTGACAGGGGGCTTTCTGGTGTTTTCGGCGCAGTCGCTGTCCGTGGCGCGGCGGTTGCGCGCCTTTGCGCTGGTGCGGACACTTGGCCTGCCGCGCGCCGGGATCGTCACGACGGTGGCGCTGGAAGGGCTGGCGATCGGGGTGATCGGGGCGATGCTCGGGCTGCTCCTTGGTTATGGCTTGGCGTTCGGCGCGATGGCGAGCCTGGGCGGTGATCTGGGGGCGGGCTATTTCAGCGGCGGCGCCGCGCGGCTGGGCTTTTCCTCCATCGGCGCGATCGGCTTTTTCGGGCTTGGTGTTTTGACGGCGGTGCTGGGGAGCGTGGTGCCGGCGCGACTGGCCGCGCAGGCCGCCCCGGCGGTGGCGCTGCGCAATGCAGGCGACGTTATCGATCCCCGCGCGCCGGTGAACTGGGCGATTGCCGCTGTGCTAATCTTGGCGGGCGGGGCGATGGCCTTGCTGCCGGCGATCGGTGGCCTGCCGCTGTTCGGCTTTGGCAGCATGGCGCTGATATTGGCGGGGGGCATCGCGGGTATGCCCTGGACAGCGCGCACCTTGCTCGCGCCATTAGCTCGGCGACCGGGGCGCTGGGTGCCGATCGACCTTGCGATCCGCCACTTGCACGGCGCGCCGGGGCAGGCGGCGACGGCACTATGCGGTATCGTCGCCAGCACCGCGCTGATGATCGCGATGGCGGTGATGGTGACGAGCTTTCGTGGCGCAGTTGATAGTTGGTTGGGGCAGGTGTTGTCAGCGGATCTCTATTTGCGGGTCGATGGCGCGGGCGGTCTCGACCGGGCGGCGCAGGCGCGCTTGGCGGCAACGCCGGGGGTCGCGCGGATTGCCTTCAGCCGCCAGATCCCGATCACGCTCGCGCCCGACCGCCCGCCGGTATGGCTGATTGCCCGGCCTGTGCTGCCCGATGATCCGACGCTCGTGCTGATCGAAAAGGCGACAACCCTGCCAACTGGTGCCACCCCGATCTGGATTTCGGAGCCCGCCGCGCGGCTCTATGGCTGGCAAGTGGGGCAAATGGTGAAGCTGCCCATCGGCGGGCAATTCGCGGTGGCGGGTGTGTGGCGCGACTATGCCCGACAGCAGGGTGCGATTGTGATCCGCGATAGTGATTATAATCGGCTGACCGGTGATACCAGCCGAAGCGAGGCCGCGATCACGCTGAAACCCGGAGCCAAGCCTGACATTGTCGGCAACGCGCTCATCGCGCGCGCGCCGGATGCGGTGCGCAGCGCAGTCGATGTGGCCGAACCGGGCACGCTGCGCCGCTTTGCGTTGACATTGTTCGATCGCAGCTTTGCCGTAACCTATCTGCTGGAGGCTGTGGCGATCTTGGTTGGGCTGGCAGGTGTCGCGGCAACGATGTCGGCGCAGACGATCGCGCGGACGCGGGAATTCGGGATGCTCCGCCATATTGGCGTATCGCGGCGTCAGATCGTGGCGATGCTCGCCAGTGAAGGCGCGCTGCTCGGGCTGGTCGGCGCGGCGGCGGGGATCGCGCTTGGCGGGGTGCTCGCGCAGGTGCTGGTCCATGTCATCAACCCGCAATCGTTCAACTGGACGATGGACACGATCGTCCCCTGGCCGACGATCGCCGCGATTGCCGTGGCGCTGGTGGTGGCGGCTGCAGGCACCGGCGTGCTCGCCGGGCGACAGGCGCTGAGCGGCGATGCGGTGCGCATGGTTCGGGAGGATTGGTGATGCGGCGCGTGATGATCGCGCTATTCGCGCTGCTGCTGGTGGGGGCGGGCAGCTATCCGGTGGTCCGCCCTGGGATCACCTTAAGGTTTCCAGCCGATCACGGCGCACATCCGGCGTTCCGCACCGAATGGTGGTACGTCACCGGGCGGATCAAGGGCGAAGATGGCCGCGACCTGGGCTTTCAGATCACCTTTTTCCGCACCACGCCCAAGGTCGATACAGCCAATCCCAGCCGCTTTGCGCCGCGTCAGATCTTGTTCGCGCACGCCGCGCTTTCCGATCCTAAGATCGGCCACCTGCTTCACGGTGAGCGCGCGGCGCGGGGTGGGTTCGGGCTGGCACAGGCGCGCGTGGGGGATGCCGATGTTGCCTTGCGTGACTGGCGGATCAGGCGGCTGCGCGATGGGCAGTTCGAAACAACAGTGGCGACGCGCGATTTCGCGCTGTCGCTGGTGCTGCGCCCGACGCAACCGCCGCTGCCACAGGGCGAGGGCGGCTATAGCCGCAAGGGGCCGCGCCCTGACCAGGCAAGCTATTACTACTCGATGCCGCATCTCGCCGTCACCGGGCGTATGACGCGCGGCGGCAAAGCGCAGGCGGTAAGGGGTCAGGCCTGGCTCGATCGCGAATGGTCGTCGGATTATCTGGGCGGACAGGCGGTCGGCTGGGACTGGACCGGCCTGAACCTGGACGATGGCGGTGCGCTGATGGCGTTCCGGATCAGGGGCAAGGATGGCAAGCCGATCTGGGCCGGTGGGTCGCTCCGCCGCGCCGACGGGCGGATCACCCGGTTCGCCCCCGGCGATGTGCGCTTCGACAGTTTTCGTACTTGGCGGTCGCGGCGCACCGGCGCTCTCTATCCGGTCGGGCAGGTGCTGACGATCAAACTGCCTGAAGGCGTGCGACGTTGGCGGCTCGATCCGTTGTTCGACCATCAGGAGCTTGATGCACGCCGCGGTGGCCAGCCGGTCTATTGGGAGGGGGCGGTGAAGACGCGCGGCGGCAGCGGCTATCTGGAACTTACCGGCTATGCATCGCCGCTGCGGATGTGACGATCAGCCCGGCGCTGGGCTGGCAAGCGTGAATCAAGCCGGGTGAACGCCCAACGACAGTGAAATGGTCGAGCACTGCCTGACGGAGCGTTTCGATCCGGTCGGGACGGGTCAACGCGACGACGCATCCGCCAAAGCCACCGCCGGTCATCCGCGCGCCGCCAAATCCCGCTGTCGCATCCGCCAATCGAGCGACCAGTGCATCTATT
This sequence comes from uncultured Stakelama sp., assembly GCA_964649315.1. Lineage (GTDB taxonomy): Bacteria > Pseudomonadota > Alphaproteobacteria > Sphingomonadales > Sphingomonadaceae > Sphingomonas. Next base: position 9,329 of record CAZYOU010000018.1, read on the forward strand.
TCGGGTAGGGTGATCTCGAAATCGTCGCGCATCGACGCGTGCGATTCGGCCATCAGCCTGCCGATCGTAGCCCAGTCGCTCGCCGGCAGCGCTTTTGCCATCGCCAGCGTCCGGGCATTTTCCGCCACCACGTGCCGCGCGCGTCGATAGGCGACGGGATCGAGGCTAGACTTCGCGGCTTCGAGCGCCGCCAGATCGATTTCGCGTAGTGCAGCCACCCCGAGATGCGCTGCCACCGCCTCGCACGCCGCACGGCGTTCATTGTACGCGCTGTCGATCAGCCCGCGCGTTATCCCCGAATGGACGATCAGCACCGCCATCTCGTCGGGTAGCGGCACCGGTGTGGTGGCGAGTGAGCGGCAATCGATCAGCAGTGCTGCGCCCGCTTGACCGTGGGCTGCGATCAACTGGTCCATATTGCCGCAGGCGCAGCCAACGAAATCATTCTCCGCCGCCTGAGCAATCAGCGCGAGCGCGGTCGGATCAAGCATCTGATCGCGGTCGAATGCCGCGGCCAGCGCCACTCCAAGCGACGCCGATGATGATAGCCCAGCCCCTTGCGGGACATCGCCCGCAATCGCGATCCGCTCGCCGCCGATGACAAGCTCCCGCGCGCGAAACACCGCCGCTACCGCACGGACATGCGTGCGCCAGCCCGGCGCAGGCTCGAACGGCGCGGTGGGATCGAAACGGTCTGCTTCGCCATAATCGGCACTGGTGACGGCGATCATTCCGTCCGTCGCTTCCCCGATCGCCACCGCCGTCCCCCGGTCGATCGCGCAGGGCAGCACAAAGCCGTCATTATAATCGGTATGCTCGCCGATCAGGTTTACCCGGCCGGGGGCATAGGCGATGTGCTGCGGCGCTTCTCCAAAGGCGGCGCGATAGGCGGCGATCGCGCGGTTGACAGACGCGGTCATGACAGCACGTCCGGTACCGCGCGCAGCATCGTCGCAGCCGCTTCGGGGGTCAGGTCGCGCTGCGGTTCAGCCATCATCTCATAGCCGACCATGAACTTGCGGACACTCGCGGAGCGCAGCAGCGGCGGATAGAAATGGGCATGAAGCTGCCAATGGCGGATATCGGCATCGCCAAAGGGCGCGCCGTGCCACCCCATCGAATACGGAAAACGCGTCGCGAACAGATTGTCATAGCGCGCGGTCAGCCGCGACAGGATATCGGCCAGGCTGTCTCGCTGGCCGGGCGCAAGATCGGGCATCCGCGCTACCGCAAAGCGCGGTAACAGCAGTGTTTCAAACGGCCAACTCGCCCACCAGGGCACGATCGCGACCCAGTCGGCGTTGGCGGCTATCTCGCGCTCGCCACCAGCCTCGCGGGCGGCAAGATCGAGCAGCATCGGGCTGCCGTGCTGCGCCAAATAGGCGCGCTGGGTGACGTCCTCGGTTGCTGCTTCATCAGGCAGATGCGCGGTTGCCCAGATTTGGCCATGCGGATGCGGATTGGAACAACCCATCATCGCGCCCTTGTTTTCGAATATCTGGACCGATCGATAGGTCGCCCCCAATCGCGCGCTTTCGTCCGCCCAGCAATCGACGATGCCGCGCACGGCTGCCTGGCTCAACTGCGGTATCGTCAGCGCATGATCGGGCGAATAGCAGATCACCCGCGCCGCCCCGCGCGTGCTGGCGGCGGTGAACAGGGCGTCATCACTCGCGCTGTCAGGCGTATCGGGCAGCACGGCGGCGAAATCATTGTCGAAGGCGAAGGTGCCGACATAGTCGGGGTTCCGCTGTCCGCCTGCCCGTGCATTACCAGGGCAAAGGTAGCAGGCCGGATCATAGGACGGCGCTTCGGGATCGGTTGTATCTTCCTGCCCCTGCCACGGTCGTGCCAACCGGTGCGGGGATACCAGCACCCAGCGGCCGCTCAGCGGATTGCGCCGCCGATGCGGTTGATCTGGCGGGATGCTCACGTCGCTGCTCGCCGCCAGCCGATGAACTGCGCGGTCCTTCCCAGCACGAGCCGGTTATACGCCAGCGCGAACAGCACCGAACTCACCAGCGTGACGACCATGAAATCGATATAGTGCATCGTCACGATTCCCGCCGGCTGCAGCCTGAACGAATAAAGCGCGTAGAGCGCCACGCCCCAGACCACGCCGCCCGTTGCCGCACTCGCCCCGACACCGCGAAACATCAGCCCGACGATGAACGCCGACAGGATCGGCATCGACGACAGCCCGTTCAATTGCTGCAGCAGATTGATGATGCTTTGCGCATTCTGGTACATCGGCACCAGCGCAATCGAGGACAGGGTGACGATCACCGTGGTGATGCTGCTCAGCCGCCAATTGTCGCGCACCGCGCCGATGAACGGCTTGTGGAAATCGACCGCATAAAGCGCGACGGTGGAATTCAGCACCGCGCTGGTATGCGCGATCACGGCGGCGGCAATCATTGCGGCGAAAGCACCCGATAGCCAACCGGGCAGCACCTGCGCCACCAGCATGCCGTACGCCTTGTCCCCGACATCGCCGATCAGTTTGAACGCCACGACGCCGGGGACGGTGACGATGATGGGGATGATCATGATGCGGATCGCCGCCGCCGCGAGCACACCCTTCTGCGCTTCCCGAACCGTCGGCGCGGTCATCGCCTTCTGGGGAATGTTCTGGTTGGTCGACCAGTAGAAGATCTGGATGAAGATCATGCCGGTAAACAAGGTGTGGAACGGGATCGGCGAGTCCGCACTGCCGATCATCGATGTGCGCTCGGCGGGCACCCCGCCGAACAGGTCATATTGCACCGCCGCCAGCGCCAACACGACGATCAGCACGGCAATTGCGAGTACGCCGAAGCCCGAATAGGTATCCATCACCGCAACAGCGCGCAGGCCCCCCATCATCGTGTAGGCTGCGCTGATCACCGCGAGGATGATCGCAAACAGGATCAGCGGAATGCCGCCCCCGAATAGCGATTCGAGGAACAGCGCACCGCTATACAATCCGGCAGGCAGGTAGATCAGGATATTGCCGAACAGGAACAGCGCGGAAATCAGCGTGCGCACATTGCGCGTATCGCCTTGATAGCGGCGGTCGAGCAGCTCGGTCACGGTGGTGCATTCGTTGCGATAGTAAATCGGCACGAACACGAAGGCGAGGATCAGCAGCCCGATAAAGCCAGAAATCTCCCACCAGGCCAGCAGCAACATCTGATTGCCGTTCATGCCGACCAGCTGATCAGTCGACAGGTTGGTAAGCGTGATCGAGCCTGCGACGAACACCCAGCTGAGGCCGCCGCCCGCCAGATACACGTCCTTTTCGCTGCCGTCATGCCGTGCGCTGCGGACCTTCAGCCAGGTCGCAAGGCCAATCGCGGCAAGCAACAGGATCGCCACACCCATTTGGATGCCGCTGTTCAACGCCATGCTGCTCGCCTCCCCGGGATCAATTTTGCGGCGACAATAGGCGGTCGCACCTTGCACGCAAGCAAGGCTTGGCCAAGGATCGCATAATGATAAGCGACCAGACCAATGGTGACGATGCCCCCGATTCCGATGATGGCTGGAACGGCGATGATCGGCATTACTGGGATTGCATCCCCTATCGCATCGATGGTGACGGCATCACGCTCGTGTTCGGGCTTCATTCCGATGAGTCGCTGTTGCTGCTTTATGCTGGCGGCAAACTGCCCGATGACGAAGATCTGCACGCGCTCGAAATCGCGCTGCAGCGCAAGCGTCACGGGTCGCAGCCAGACATTGCACGATTGGCGACGATCTGGCCGCAGGCGGGGCGCGGTTATCTCGGCCTGCCTGCGCTGGCGGCACGGCGGGGGGATGCGGCATTGCCGGTCGATTTCGTGCTGGCCGAAGGGTCGCTGATCGCAGGTCGATCGGCGCATCTGGTGCTGGAGGACGGCGCCGCTGGGGTTCGGGTTGTGATCGACTGGACCATCGGCGCAGGTGATGTGATTCGGGCGCATAGCACCGTCACTAATATCGGCCATACCCCGATCGCCATTGATCGAAGCGCCAGCCTCGCGCTGCCGCTGCCCGGCTGGTCGACCCACACCACCCGCTTTCACGGGCGCTGGGCGGGCGAGATGCAGGAGGAAACTGCCGCGATCCCCTATGGCCGCAGCGGCGGGGAATCGCGCGGGGGGCGGCCGGGCTTTGGCGGCGCGAACTGGCTGATCGTACATGGCAGCGATTTTGGCGTCGATCACGGTTTCGGTATTGCGGTGCACCTCGCCTGGAGCGGTGATCACGCGACGTGCATCGAGCGCGACGCCGATGGCGCAATCGTGCAGATGGGCCCGCGGCTCGATCCGGGGGAAATCATACTGGCCCCCGGCGAAACGTTCATGACGCCTGATGCCGTGTTCGCCGTTGTGGACGGCGGCAGAAATACGGTGCGGTGCGCGCTTCATGCGCATCTGCGCGAAAATGTCCTGCCCGGCCGCGCCGACTGGCCGGTCCGCCGCGTCCACCTCAATAGTTGGGAGGCAGTCGCCTTCGACATGGACGAAGCACGGTTGGTGCAGCTTGCCGAGGCCGGCCGAGCAATCGGGGCCGAACGCTTCGTGGTCGATGATGGCTGGTTCACTGGCCGCCGAAACGACACGACCAGTCTTGGCGACTGGACGCCCGATCCGCAGCGCTTCCCCAACGGTTTGTCGCCACTGATCGCGCAGGTCGAGGCCCGCGGTATGGATTTCGGCCTTTGGGTAGAACCCGAAATGGTCAGCCCCGACAGCGATCTTTACCGCGCGCACCCCGATTGGTGCCTGCACCGCCAGGGTTTTGACCGCCCGACACAACGGCACCAGCTCGTGCTCGATCTCGCCCGGCCTGAGGTGAGCGAACACCTCTATGAGGTGCTGCACACCCTGCTGTCGGCGCACCGGATCGCCTATCTGAAATGGGATCATAACCGCGATCTCTTCCCCAATGACGGCGCTGGCCATGCCCAGACGCTGGCGCTCTATGCGCTGATCGATCGGCTCCGCGCGGCGCATCCGGCGGTGGAGATCGAAAGCTGCGCGAGCGGCGGCGGGCGGATCGATTATGCGATGCTCAGCCGCTGCCACCGGGTCTGGCCGAGCGATAACAATGATGCGATTGATCGGCTGCGCATCAACCGGGCGTGGAGCCTGTTCCTGCCGCCCGAGGTCATGGGCAATCATGTCGGCCCCAGCCCGAACCCGATCACCGGGCGCGTGCTGCCGATGGCGTTTCGCGCCAAGGTCGCGATGTTCGGGCATATGGGGGTGGAGGCCGATCCGGGTGCGATGAGCGCTGCCGATCGTGACACGCTCGCCGCGCATATCGCGTGCTACAAAAAATATCGCGATATCCTGAACAACGGCACGCTGACCGAACTAGCGTTCGATGCGCCCGGCCTGTTCGGCACGATGATCGCGCATCAGGGCCGCGCGCTCGCCTTGGTCGCCCGCACCGATATGGCGGGCGATTACAACGCGGCGCCCATCCGCTTCCCGGGGCTACAGCCCGATATGCGCTATGTAATCACCTTCCCGCTCGGCGACTTCGACGATCCCCCCAATGGTGTCGGGAATTGGGCGCTGAGCGGGCGGATGCTGGGGGAGGCAGGGCTGGTGCTGCCGCTTTCCCGCCCGGCGACGGCGCATCTCGTCTATCTCGAACGCATGGATTTCGGCCAATGATGCGCCTTGGTTGCTGTTACTACCCCGAACATTGGCCCGAGGAGATGTGGGCGGAAGATGCGCGCCGGATGGTTGCGATGGGCCTCACCCGCGTCCGCATCGGCGAATTCGCGTGGAGCAGAATCGAGCCACAGCCCTGGCGCTATGATTGGGGCTGGCTCGACCGCGCAATCGAGACGCTGCACGCGGCCGGGCTGGGGATCATCCTCGGCACGCCGACCGCCACGCCGCCGAAATGGCTGGTCGACAAGATGCCCGACATGCTCGCCATCGATGCCCACGGGCGCGAGCGGCGGTTCGGATCGCGGCGACATTACTGCTTTTCGCACCTCGGCTATCGGGGTGAATGCGCGCGGATCACGGCGGCGCTGGCCGAACGCTATGGCAACCACCCCGGCATCGTCGCATGGCAAACCGATAACGAATATGGCTGTCATGATACGATCGTCAGCTATTCGGATAGCGCGGCGCAGGGCTTCCGACGCTGGCTGGAGCGCCGCTACCCGGACGTCGCGGCGCTCAACACCGCCTGGGGTAATGTGTTCTGGAGCCAGGAATACCGCTCCTTCGCTGAAATCGATCCGCCGCATTTGACCGTGACCGAGCCTAACCCCGCCCACGTCCTCGATTACCGCCGCTTCGCCTCGGACGAGGTCGTGAGCTTCAATCGCGCGCAGGTCGATATTCTCCGCGCGGGATCGCCCGGCCGCGATGTCGTGCACAATTACATGGGCTTCTTCACCGAGTTCGATCATCACGCCGTTTCACGCGATCTCGATGTGGCGACATGGGACAGCTACCCGATCGGCTTCCTCGAGCAATTCTGGTTCAGCCGCGATGAAAAGCTGCGCTACGCGCGGCAGGGCCACCCCGATATCGCCGCCTTCCATCACGATCTCTATCGCGGCTGCGCGAACGGGCGCTGGTGGGTGATGGAGCAGCAGCCGGGCCCCGTAAACTGGGCTGCGCACAATCCCGCGCCGATGCCGGGTATGGTGCGGCTCTGGACACTGGAGGCAGCCGCACACGGCGCCGAACTGGTCAGCTATTTCCGCTGGCGGCAGGCCCCGTTCGGGCAGGAAATGCATCACGCCGGATTGCTCCGCCCCGACAGCGTCGATGATGTCGGCGCGCATGAAGCACGGGCGGCGGCGGCTGATCTGGCGGTGCTGGGCGATCTTGGGCCGCCGCCCAAATCGGTGGCGTTGCTGTTTTCCTATGAGGCAGCGTGGCTGTTCGATGCACAACCGCAAGGCCGCAGCTTTCGCTATATCGAGCTAGTGTTCGGCATGTATTCGGCGCTGCGACGGCTTGGGCTCGATGTCGATATCCTGCCGGTCGATGCCGCGCTCGACGGCTACAAGATGGTCGTCGCGCCGTCGCTGCCGATCCTCGATCCGGCTTTGGTCGAGCGGCTGACAGGTCTTGGCATACCGGTACTGTTCGGCCCCCGCAGCGGCAGCCGGACGGTTGATTTCCAGATTCCCGACGGCCTTCCTCCCGGCGCGCTGCGCTGCGCGATCCCCATCACGATCCCGCGCGTCGAATCGCTACGCGAAGGTCTGGTCGAGCAGGGGAACGGCTTCACCATCACCCGCTGGTTCGAACATGTCGAAACCGATCTGGCGGCCCAGGAAGTGCTGACCGACGGGCGCGGCGTGGTCTATGCAAACGGGTCGCTTCGCTATCTGGCGGGCTGGCCGGACGAAGCCCTGCTAGCACGGCTGTTCGAGCGGATGGCGAGCGAAGCGGCAATCGAGATCGTCGACTTGCCCGCCGATCTTCGGCTGCGGCGGGCGGGTGAGGTGACCTTCGCATTCAATTATGGCCCCGATCCGATTGACCTCGCGGTAATCACCGATCGCCCGCTGATCATCGGGCAAACTACTTTGCTGTCGGCAGGTGTTGGTGCCTGGCGCTAGAGCAAAATCCCTTTTCCAATCCACCCCACCCCGTTTGGGCTGAGCGAAGTCGAAGCCCATGCGCTGCGCTTGCCCTTCGACTTCGCTCAGGGCGAACGGGCGTGGTGAATCAGGCCAGCGCGAAAGTGCGCTGACGCGGGACTATCGCGCATCCCCCAAACATGCTTGTTGCGTAACACAATCGCCGGGGGGCCATGCCGATGATGACGCAGACACGACCATTCGGCTTCTGGACGGCAACCGCGCTGGTGGTGGGCGGGATGATCGGCGCTGGGATTTTCGTCCAGCCAGCGCAGCTTGCGCCGTTTGGTTGGACGGGTGCCGCCGCCTGGCTCGTCGCCATACCGGGGGCATTGCTGCTGGCCTATGTGTTGTCGTGCCTCACCGCTGCCCGTCCCGATTCGACGGGCACGGTTGCCATCGTGGCAGAAGGGTTGGGGACGCTGCCGGGATTGCTGGTCGGCTGGAGCTACTGGGTCGGCATCTGTTCGGCCAACGCGATCATCGCGCTGACGGCGGTGCGATACGGCGCGCAGTTTTTCCCCGCACTCACGGCCACGCCGCTCGCCACCGCGCTTGGGGCAACGGCACTTATCTGGGCGCTAACGGCGCTGAACTTTGGCGGTGCCAAGGGGGCCGGCCGGTTTCAGGTGCTGACGACGGTGTTGAAGCTGCTGCCGCTGGTTGCCGTCGCGGCGATCCTGGCTGGCCTTGCGGCTATCGATCCCACGCGTTTTTCGGCGAACCCGCATACGGCGTTCGATGCCAGCAAGTTCACCATGGTGCTGACGCTGGCCTTTTTCCCACTGGTCGGGTTCGAGTGCGCGTCGCTGGCGGCAGAGCGCGTCCGCGATCCGGCGCGCAACGTGTTGCGGGCGACCTTGGTCGGGACGTTGCTCACAGGCATTCTCTACATCATCCTGTGCAACGGCATCGTGTTTGCGCTGCCCGAAGCGCAGGTTGCAGCATCCGATGCGCCGATTGCGATGTTTGTCGAAAACTTCTGGGGGCGCGGCGCCGGCTTGCTGATCGCCGCCTTTGCGTCGATCTCGGCGATCGGGTGCCTGAATGGCTGGGTGCTGATGCAGGGCGAGCTCCCGCTGGGGATGGCCCGCGCCGGCATATTGCCCGCGATATTGGGACGGACCACCGATCGCGATGTGCCGATCTTCGCGATGCTGCTCTCCAGCGCCGTCGCCAGCCTGCTGGTGCTGTCAGGCGCGATTCCGGGGCTAACCGACGTGCTCACCTTCATGTTGCAACTGACGACGGCGGCGACGGTATGGTTCTATTTCGGCGCCTGTGCTGCGGCGTTCGCGTTCGGCATCGTGCGCCCGCTGGCGGTTGTCGGCATGATATTTTCGAGCTGGGTGTTATGGGGATCGGGGATGGAGGCGCTGCTGCTCAGCATCGCGCTGATGCTGACCGCGCTGCCGCTCTACTGGATCGCGCTACGCCGTCGCCCGCTTGCGGAACAACCGACCTAGCCCCCGTCCGAACAGCGTCCGATCCTTCAGAATCTCATGCGCGGCATTGTGCCCAGGCGCGCCCGTCACCCCGCCGCCGGGATGCGTGCCCGATCCGCACATATAGAGCCCCACGATGGGGCTGCGATAATCGCCATGCCCCAGCACCGGCCGTGCCGCCCAAAGCTGGTCGAGGCTCATCCGCCCGTGGAAGATATCCCCACCGATCAGCCCGAACTTGCGCTCCAGATCGAGCGGAGAATGGATTTGCCGCGCGATGATGCTCGCCTTGAAATTGGGGGCATGCTGCGTGACGCAATCGATGATGTGATCGGCGGCGGCGTCGCGTTCGTCGTCCCAGCTGCGGCCATCGGGCAGCTCGGGTGCGAATTGCTGGCAGAACAGGCTGGCGACATGCTGGCCAGGCGGGGCGAGTGAATCGTCGACCGTGGACGGCAATTTCATCTCGACGATCGGCGCCTTCGACCAACCGAACGCGCGGGCATCGTCATAGGCCGCGTCCATATAATCCATGCCCGGCGCGATGATGATCCCGGCGGTATGGTGTTCCGCCTTTTCCTTGCCCGGCAGCACGCTGAAATCGGGCAGTTCGGACAGCGCGACGTTCATCCGGAACGTGCCCGAGCCGGTCTTGAAGTTATCGATCCGCCGCTTGAAATCGGGCTCCAGATCTTCAGGCGCGATCAACTGTCGATACAGCAAAGCAGGGCCGACATTGGCGGCAACCACATCGGCGGCAATCTCCTCACCGGACTCGAGCAACACGCCCACCGCCTTGCCGCCGTCCACCAGCACCCGCGCGACCGGCGCTTCCAGGCTGATCTCGACACCGTAATCGGCGCACGCCTCAGCCATTGCCTTGGTGATCGATCCCATCCCGCCGACACTATGGCCCCACGCGCCCTTCTTGCCGTTCACTTCGCCGAACACGTGGTGGAGCAGCACATAGGCCGAGCCCGGCGTGCTGACCCCCGCGTAGTTCCCGACCACGGCATCGAACGCGAAGGCGGTCTTGATATGGTCGTCCTCATACCAGCCATCGAGGAAGTCGCGCGCGCTCTTGGTGAACATGTCGAGCACATCGGCCTGCGCATCGACGCTCATGCCCGCCAGCTTGCGCCCCTGCGATGCGGCGCTGAGCAATGCCGGAATGCCGCCCCCGGCATTGGGCGGGGTCTTGAGCGATAGGTCGCGCAGTACCTCCGCCACCCGTTCCAGCGCCGCCTCATAAGCCGGGAAGGTCTCGGCATCCTTTTGCGAAAAGCGCGCAAACTCGGCCTGCGTCCGCGCGGTGCCGCCGCCCAGTTTCAGATAGGTATCTGGGAAGGGGAAGAAATTGCTGATCGTGCGTTCGATGATGCGAGAGCCGCGATCGTGCAGCTTCATGTCAGCGATCACCTGCGGGCGGAGCAGCGACACGGTGTAGCTCGCGGTCGAATTGCGGAAACCCGGGTGGAACTCCTCGGTCACGCACGCCCCGCCGACGATGGCACGCCGCTCGAGCACGCGAACTTTCAGCCCCGCACGCGCGAGGTAAAAGGCACAGACAAGGCCGTTATGCCCCCCGCCGATGATGAGGGCGTCGTATCGCTTGGTCATGAGGAAAGTGGTGCCGTGGCGCGGGGCGATTGTCGAGGGGGCGGGACCGAGTGGGGTCAGGATACGGCCTTGATGCTTCCTTACCCAAATCAGAAAGATGCGCTACCACGACCCCGACTTGTGGGGCGACACGGCCTGCCCGGCACAAATAAAGCGAGAAATCGATGTTCGATGAAGTTGGTTTTCCACGCGGTCCTGACTTGGATCCCGCCGCGCGCATCCTTGATACGTTCGTTTATTGCAGTCGTGCTGCGGAAGGCGTCGATGACGCCGAGGTCGACCGCATCATCGAGTGGTCGCAACGCAGCAATGTCGAACGCGAAATTACCGGGGTGCTGGTGTTCGGCAGCGGCGTATTTTTCCAGTGGGTTGAGGGTCCGCCCACCGAAGTGGAGAAGTTGATCGCGAGCCTTCACGGCGATCCGCGCCATTACGACATCGTACCGCTGGACCGGAGCGTGGAAAAGCGCGAGCGCCTCTATCCGAATTGGGAGATGGAGCGGGTCAGCGCCGATGACATCCGCGTGGTGCTGCACGATGCACTCGAGAGCGCCGAAGACGAAAACAACATGGCGGCGCTCAAGCGTATTTTGAAGCATCTCGATTCCGGTCCGCTCGAGACGCTTGGGCGACGTTAAGTCGGTTAGCAAATCGCGGCTTCAAGCCGATCCGCCCTGCGCGTTGACCGCCAATTCGTCACGTCTATATCTCGCTCATGGTGTTCGATCTCGGCCGTGCGATGCGCAAGAAAGAGGAGTTTGAATCAGCGCGGCTGATGGACTTCGAATTTCGACGACATGCGCGTGCCAGCCGATTGCTTGCGCAGTCGCTGGGGATTGAACCGGCGGTGGCGGCGACGTTGGTCGCAACTGTCAGCGAAGACGCGATTGCCCAACGTTTTGCCGAACTGGCAGGGACGTCAGCTGACGAGGCGGAGGCCGCATTTCGTAAATTCCTGACGATTGCGCATACCGAGCTGGTGGCGGAACGCGGCGATCCGACCCCGCACCGGCTGGCGTAAATGGGCACTGGCCGGCCACCGCACGCCTCAAACCCGTTTCCCCCACCCCGGCGCCGGCGCGTGATGCAGCCGCGCCTCCGGGATCGCCGCCCGGATTTTCGCCGCAAAGCTCCGCAAGCACACCTCGCTCCGCCCGATGGGGCCCACGGTGAAGCTTTCGGACGCCATCCCCGCCTGCACTCGCGTGATCAGCCAGGTGTCCTCGGCATTCACGTGGCGGTTGATGCGATCATTGGCGTAGCGGGCGAGCTTCATCTCCCGCCGGTCATCGGGCAGCGCAAAGGCCATCATCCGCAGTACCGATTGGGTCGGGCTGATCGGCAGCCACTGCATGAAATCGACCTGATCGGGATAGATGTCGAAGGCGATGTTGGGCCAGAGCTTATAATAGAGCCACAGCCGCTGGTTGGCCTCCGGCAGGTGGTCAGCGCGGGGCAGATAGGTCTGGTAGAACCGCTCCCACGGATCGGCGGAGGGGCGATCAACGATATAGCCCGACATCTTGTCGACAAACGGCTTCGCCTCGATCGCATAGCTTTTGCCGAACAGCCGCGACAACCCGGGGTGCGCGACTGGAATGTGGAGATTATCCGAGTAATTGTCGCCGATATTCTTCCAGTTGACCGCACGGGGGCGTTCATAGGCCGGGGTAATCGTGCGCAGATCTTCGAATCGGTACGGTTCGATCTCCTGCGCGTACGGGGCCATCATCTCAGCCACCGACGGCCCGCCATCGTCCTTCAACCGAACGAACACGAAGCCGCGCCAGATTTCCAGTCCGACCGCGAACAGCCCCTGGCCGCGCTTGTCGAGCGTCGGGTAATCGGCGCTCACCGGCACCCCGGTCAGGCTGCCATCGAGTTCATAGCTCCAGGCGTGATAGGGGCAGATGATCTTCTTGGTGCATCCGCTGCTTCCCTCCAACAGCCGCATCGCGCGGTGGCGGCAAACATTGGTGAAGCCGCGGATGACGCGGTCCTCGCCGCGCACCACGATCACGCTTTCGCCTGCATAGTCGATCGAGCGCCATTCGCCGGAGGTCGCCAGATCGCTTTCGTGGCACACGATCTGCCATGACGGGCGGATGATCCGCGCCATTTCGGCCGCGAAAAAATCGGGGTCGTGATAGGTCCAGCCGGGCAGCCCCCAATCGGCGTCAGGGTCAGCGGCTACGGGTGGGTCCTGCATTGGTGGCGCTCCGCACGGCCACTTCGTCAGCCGTTGAGCCAACCTAGCGCGGTGACGTCTCGCTTGTCAGCACCGGTTTGGCGAGCGGGCAGGGCATCGGCCCCGCCCGCTGCCGGTTACATCAGAATTTGGCCGAAACCTGGAAGCCATAGAAGCGTGGCTCGGCCGGGATGAAGGTGGGGATGCCGAACGCACCGCCGGTGTTACCGGCGTCGAGCAGATAACGCTCGTCGCTGGCGTTACGGACGAAGCCCGCGATTTCGAACCGGTCGTTAAAGTTCAAGCCGGCGCGGGCGTTGAACAGCGTGACGCCGGGCTGCGAGATCAGCGGGTTGTTCGGCAGCTCGAAGAAGATGCGGCTGCGGTACGTTACCGTTGGCGTCGCGAACAGGCGAACGCCCCCGCCAATCGGTGCATCGATCGTGAACCCGGCTGCTGCCTGCACTTCAGGCTGCAGGCGGAAACGCGCCCCGGCAAAGGCGGGCGAGAAGGCGCTGTCACGGCTGATGCCGCCGTTGATATAGCCGATATTGCCGAAAATATTCAGCCAGCGCGCGGCACGCCAGTTCGCTTCGGCTTCCACACCGACATTGTTGGCGTTGCCCGCGCTCTGCGTCACCGTGGTGCCGTTGGGCTGGATCACGCTGACCTGGAAGTCGCTGTAATTCTGATAATAGACGCCGATTGAACCGGACACCGGGCCAACCCGGCCCTTGATGCCTGCTTCATAGTTCCAGACGACTTCTTCGGCGACGGGGGTGAATGCCGCCACCGGGCCGGTTGGCGTGGCGCGGGCACCGAGCTGAACGACGGGCGAGCGGCGGCCCTTGGAGACGGTGGCGAAGACGTTGATGTCGTCGGTCACGCGGTACAGCGCGTTAAAGCGCGGCAGGACGGCCGAAAAGCTGTCCTGTGCCAGGAAGGTCTGGCCGGCCGTGTCGACCTGACCGGGGATCAGCGATGCCGCGAGCGGATTGAGGCGTGAGCGCGGGACGACCGCGAAAAAGCCCGATTCGCGCTGTTCGATCAGCCCGCGCACGCCAACGGTCAGCTCGAAGCGCGGCGAGACCAGCCAGGTCACGTCACCGAACACCGAATAGGTGTCGTTCTTGCCGATATTCCCGAACACCGACTGGTACAGCGTCTGCGGCAACGCTGCGGTCGGGACCGTGCCGTTGGGGAGCACGCAACCGGGGCGGGTGGCGGCGACGGCGCAGGTGAAATAGGTCGCTTCGTTGCTGGAGAAGGGAACGATCTGCTGGCTGTCTTCCTGGAAGAAATTCCAGCCGAAAGCCGCGCGGAAGTTATCGTCCTTATACGCAAAGCGCCCTTCATGGTTGACCTGATAGCCAAACGCATTCTCGGCGAATTCGAGGAAGAACGCGCGCGAGCCGTCGGCGTCGAAGATTTCGAGGCTGTTGAACTGACGGAAACCGTTCACCGTGGTGAAGTTCCAGCCGGGGGCGAAATCATAGGACAGGGTGACGTTCGCATCCCACACATCGCGCTCAAGCCCGAGCTGGGCGTTGCCAAGCACGGCGGCCGAGACCGGTGAGCCCGAAAGATTGGCCGGGCCGAACACATTGGCCGGGCCTGCTTCGGTCGGGAACGTGCCCGAGATGAAAGGCGTGCCGCCGTTGCGCTGGCGATCATAGGTCGCGATGACGTCAACGGTCAGCGCATCGACGGGCGTGTAGCGCAGCGATGCGCGCAGGCCGAGCTGGTCCTGCGAGTACAGCTCCCGCGTCTGGCTGGTCGCTAGATTGTTGATATAGCCATCGCGGTTCTTGTATTCACCGGCGAAGCGGACGGCGATCGTGTCATTGCCCGCATTGACGAAGCCCGAAGCGAGATAGGCATCGAAATTGCCGTAGCCGCCGGTGATCTGGCCCGAAAAGCCGGGCTTTGGACGTGCCGAGACGATGCTGATCGCGCCAACCGCCGATGCGGTACCGAACAGCGTGGCTTGCGGACCCTTGATCACTTCGATCCGGTCGACGTCATAGATCGCCTGATACGAACCGCGCGAGCGCGAGATGTCGACGCCGTTATAATAGAGCGTCACGCGCGGCCCCTGCTGCGCCGAGCCGCTGTCCGAGGTGATACCGCGGATCACGATGCCGGGGTTGTTGGCGCTCTGCTCCTGGATGTTCAGGCCGGGGACGAAGTTCGACAGCTCGTCGAGATCGGACACGCCGAGTTCGCGCAGCCGCGCGCCGGTGTTGACCGAAATCGTGATCGGCACGTCGACGTTGCGCTGCTCGATCTTCTGCGCGGTGACGAGGATATCAGTGTCATTGATCTGATCGCTTGCCTGATCGTCATTCTGCGCGACCGATTGCGGCCCGACAGATTGCGCATGCGCGGCACTGGCGGTGAACGAACCCGTGAGCAGCAGGGCAGCGGAAATCGAACGATAGCGTGTCATGGTGGACCCCCTTGATGGAGCGCCGCCATTGGGGGAGGCGTGTGTATGCTGCACTGCAATATGACGACAAATCGACGACAGTTGCGTGTCGTTTCAAAGTGGTCGGCAATTGTGCTTTTTGCGCACCGCTTGACGAGCCGGGTCCATCTTGTCTGCGGCTGCTTTCTAATCCTGTTGCTTCCCGGGTCGCCGCGTCATATTGCGGGTGGGCATCAGGTTCCCCGAGAGGGGAATAATAGGGAACGCGGAATCAGGGCCTTACCCCTGCAAGCCGCGGCTGTCCCCGCAACTGTGACCGATGAGTGGTCGCCCCGATATGCCACTGGATGCATCTGCATCCGGGAAGGTGGGGCGGACATGATGACCCGGGAGCCAGGAGACCTGCCTGACGCAGTCGGTCCTTTGCGCGGACGGGGTGTTCAGCGTGATCGAGGGTCTTTCCTCGCGTGACGACATCGAACGGGGTGGCGCGCGCGGGTGGTAACCGGCGTCGATGCTGTCGTGCCTTCGGCGCGTGCGACCCCTTTTCTGTTGGAAGAAGGGGATACCATGCGCACCATTTTCTTGAAGACCACCACAATCTTGTCCGCGGCGATTCTCGGCTGGCACGGGCAAGCTGATGCCGAAACGATCGTCGAGGATGGATCGAACGACCCAATCATCGTCGTCACCGCCAACCGCTCGCCACAACCGATCGAGCGGATCGGCCAGTCGGTCACGGTTATCGACGCGCCCGAGCTTGAGCGCCGCCAGACGAACAGCGTCGCCGATGTGCTCCGCACCGTTCCCGGCGTTACCGTGGCCCGCAATGGCGGCATTGGCAGTGTTACATCGGTGTTCATCCGCGGTGCTGAAAGCGAACAGACCGTCGCGCTGATCGACGGCGTGAAACTCAACGATCCGTCGTCGCCGGGCGGCGGGTTCAATTTCGGCAATCTGCTGATCGGCAATATCGAGCGGATCGAGGTGCTGCGCGGGCCATCGTCAGTGCTGTGGGGCAGTCAGGCGATCGGGGGTGTCGTTAATATGATCACCCGTCGACCGACCGAAGAGCTGACGATCAATCTGCGCGGCGAATATGGCTTTCGCGATACCGGCCAGATCGTCGGCAATATCGCGGACAAGACAGGACCGTTATCCGTCAGCGCCGGGGGGGGCTGGTTTCGCACCAATGGCATTTCCGCGTTCAGCGAAGCCCGGGGAGCGACCGAGACGGACGGCTATGAAAATTTTGGCGCCAACGCCAATCTCAACCTCGCGCTCACCGATTGGCTGTCGGTCGATGCGCGCGGCTGGTTCTCGAATGGCCGCGTCAACATTGATGGCTTCCCGCCGCCGACCTTTGCCCTTGGTGATGCGAACGAGGAATCGCGCACGCGCGAGATCGTTGCCTATACTGGCCTGAACGCTGCCTTTTTCGACGGTCGGTTCCGCAATCGCGCGGGGTTCGCCTATACCGACACCCGCCGCCGCAATATTGCACTCGGCGGCGCCCCCAATGAGACGTTTCTCGGCAGCGGCCGCAACGAGCGCTTCGAATATCAGGGCGTATTCGACATCGCAGAGGGTTGGCAGGCGACCGGCGGGCTGGAGCGCGAGACGTCGCGCCTATCTACCGTAAGCTTCGGCGGGCCGGAAGCGATCGGCCGCGCGCGGATCGACAGCATTTACGGGCAGATCGTGACGACGCCCATCGCTGGCCTGTCGCTGACCGGCGGGGTGCGGCATGATGACCACAACCGCTTCGGCGGCGCGACCACCTTTGGCGCGAGCGGCGTGTGGACGCCCGGCGGATCGGGCACCACGATCCGCGCAAGCTATGCCGAAGGGTTCAAGGCGCCGTCGCTGTTTCAGCTGCAGAGCGATTTTGGCAATCAGCTGCTCCAGCCCGAGCGATCGCGCGGGTGGGATGCAGGCGTTACCCAAAAGCTGATCGGCAACACGGTGCAGGCCAGCGCGACCTATTTCCGGCGCGATTCGCGTGATCTGATTGCCTTCGTTTCCTGCCCGCTGCCGCGCACCGGCATTTGCGTGAACCGACCGTTTGGGACGTTCGACAATGTCGCCCGGGCGCGGGCGGAAGGTGTCGAGCTGGGGCTGACGATCCAGCCTGTGGCGGCGCTGCGGGTGCAGGCGAACTACACCTATACCAACGCCACTAATCGATCGCCGGGCAATGCCAATTTCGGTCGGCAGCTGATCCGGCGGCCGCAGCACAGCTTTACGGCGCTTGCCGATTATCGCTGGTCGTTCGGGCTGGAAACGGGGGCAACGCTGACGCATGTCGGGCGGAGTTTTGAGAATGCGAGCAACAGCAACCGGCTGAAGGGCTATGTGCTGGCAGATCTGCGCGCGTCTTTCCCCGTGACATCGCGGATCGACGTGTATGGCCGGATCGAGAATCTGTTCGACGAGGGTTATGAAACGGCCTTCGGCTTCGGATCGCAGGGGCGAGCCGGTTATGCTGGTGTGCGGCTGCGCTATTGATGAAGACTGAGATGATCTTGACGGCGATGGGGACGGCGCTGGCGGCAACGGCCAGCGCCGGGGGCGCGCCGCGCCTGCCCCGGATCGTCTCGATCAACCCCTGCGTCGATGCGGTGCTGGTTCGGGTCGCCGACCCCGCTCAGATCGCCGCGATCAGCCACTACTCGCAGGATGCACGGTCGACGTCGATCCCGTTGTCGGTCGCGAAGCGGTTCAAGGCGACATCCGGCACGGCGGAGGAAGTGGTCGCACTCTCGCCCGACGTGGTGATTGCGGGCAGCCATGTCGAACCGTCGACCATCGGCGCACTAAGGCGACTGGGGATAAAGCTCGTCCAACTCCCCGTTGCCGCGACGATCGCTGAGAACAACGCGCAGATCGAGACGATCGCCAACGCAGCGGGACAGGGCGCGCGCGGTGAAAGGCTGGTGGCGACAATCAACACGGCCGTCCGCGCAGCAGCCCCGCCGCCGGGTGCGTCCGTGCTGCCTGCGCTGATCTGGCAGGGCGGCGGATTGGTGCCGGGGACGGGCACGCTCTCCGACGATTTGCTGCGCGTTACGGGTTACCGCAATCTCAGCGCCAGCTACGGTTTGAAACAATGGGATGTGCTGCCGCTCGAATATCTGGTCGCGCGGCCACCGCGCGTGCTGCTGTCGGTCGGCGCGGTCAATCCCAATGATCGGCTGCTCGGCCACCCCGTGCTCCGGCGATTGAAGGGCCGCATGGCGGTGCGTGCCTATCCTGAGCGGTTAATGCAATGTGCCGGGCCGACGGTAATCGAAGCAGTGCAGCGGCTGGCGGCGGTGAGGAAATCGCTGTGAGCCGTGTCGCGCGGTTCAACCTGTTGCTCGCGATCGGAATCGCGCTCGCGATGCTGGTGTCGCTGGGCATCGGCAAAATCTGGGTGCCATGGGGTGATTGGGGCAGCGACGATCCGCGCTGGCTGATCGTCACCGAACTCCGTCTGCCACGCATCCTGTTGGCGGCGGTCGTGGGGGCGGGGCTCGGTTTGTCCGGGGCGGCGATGCAGGGCTATCTGCGCAATCCGCTTGCCGATCCGGGCCTGTTCGGCGTGTCGGCAGGCGCGGCGCTTGGGGCGGTGATCTCGCTCTATTTTGGCTATGCGGCCTCGGCTTGGCTGCTGCCGCTATTTGCGTTGACCGGGGCGGCGGGGGCGATGGCATTGCTCGCGCTGCTGGTCGGGCGATCGGCGAGTATCATCGTTTTCACCTTGGCAGGCGTGATCCTGTCGAGCGTCGCCGGATCGATGACGGCGCTGGCGATCAGCCTTGCGCCGACGCCCTTTGCGACCGCGCAGATCGTCACGTGGCTGATGGGGGCACTTACTGACCGTAGCTGGGCCGATGTGTGGATCGCGCTCCCGATCGTCGCGGTTGGCGGGGTGCTGCTGGCAATGACGGCGCGGTCGCTCGATGCCCTCACGCTTGGCGAGGATGCAGCGCGATCAATGGGAGTCGATCCACTGCGCTTGCAAGTGCTGATCGTGCTCGGCGTGGGGTTGTGCGTCGGCGCGGCGGTGGCGACTGCGGGCGTCATCGGCTTTGTCGGGCTGATGGTGCCGCATCTGGTCCGTCCCTTCGCTGGCCATCGGCCATCGGCGGTGCTGCAGCCATCGGCACTGGGCGGCGCGCTGTTGCTGGTGCTTGCGGATGCGGTGGTGCGCGGGATGCCGACGGTCAGCGAGTTGCGGTTGGGGATTGCGATGGCGATGCTCGGCGGGCCGTTTTTCCTGCTGCTGCTGATGAAGATGCGGCGGGGGCTGGCATGAACGCCCTGGTGGCAGACACCGTATCGGTGACGATCGAGGGCAGCGCAATTTTGTCCTCGATCAACGCGACCTTCGCGCGGGGGCAGGTGACCGCGGTGCTCGGGCCGAACGGCGCGGGCAAATCGACATTGCTCGCTTGCCTCGCCGGTTTGCGGACACCGGACGCTGGCGTGGTGCTGATCGATGGAACCCCGCGCGCGGCGCTTGATCGGCGCGAACTGGCGCGGCGGATCGGCTTTCTGCCGCAGACGGCGGATGTGCACTGGGATGTCGATGTGGCGACATTGGTCGGCCTGGGCCGATTCCCGCATCGCGGGCGCTGGGGCGAGAGTGCGGCAGACCGCGCTGCTGTGGCGCATGCAATGGCATCGACCGACGTGAGCGTGTTTGGAGAACGTCGCGTCAATACGTTGTCGGGTGGGGAGCGCGCCCGGGTGCTGCTTGCACGCGTGCTCGCGGGTGAGCCGGAATGGCTGCTGGCCGATGAGCCACTCGCCAATCTTGATCCAGCGCATCAGCTCGATGGGCTCGATTGCCTGCGCGAGGTGGCGGCGGCCGGCGCGGGGGTGGTGGTCGTGCTCCATGATCTCAATCACGCTGCGCGCGTCGCCGATCAGGTGCTGCTGCTCCGGAACGGCAGCGTGATTGCGCATGGCACGCCCGATGCCGTGCTCACCGAGGCATTGATCGCGCAGACATACGGCGTCACGACGCATATTGGCGCAACACCGTTGGGCCAGCGCTTCATCATTCCAACCGCGCGGCACCGGCCATGATCGATGCGAACGCCGTCTGGGCGCATCTCGATTCGCTCGCTAAACCCGTGCGCAGTCTGGGGGCGCTCGAAGCCTTGGCGGTGCAGCTGGCGGTGGCGCAACAACGGCTCGACCCGCGCACGCATCCGCGCCGGATCGTGCTGTTCGCCGCCGATCACGGGGTGGTCGCACGGGGCGTCTCCGCTTGGCCATCGGCGGTAACCGGGCTGATGGTCGGCACGATCATGGCCGGCCGCGCGACAAGCAATGCGCTGGCGGCGGCGCAGCGCTGCGATTTGCGGCTGGTCGATGCGGGCGTTCAAAGCCCGCCGCCGGGGCCGTATCCTTCCTTCTTCGCGGCTGCGCCGGTTGCGCCGGGAACTGCCGATCTGGCGTCAGGACCCGCGATGACCGAAGGCCAGTTCGATGCAGCCTGGGCGGTCGGTGCGAGCGAAGCACAGCGAGCGCTGGATGAAGGCTATCCGCTGCTGATCGCGGGCGAGATGGGCATCGGCAATACAACGTCAGCGGCGTGCCTGACGGCGCTGTTGGCAGGTGCGCCAGTGTCGCTGGCGGTCGGGCGGGGGGCAGGGGCTGATGACGCAACCCTGGCCGTAAAAACCGAGCTTGTCGAAAGGGCCTCCGCACACGCAATTCAGTTGCTGCCAGATCAACCGCGTGCTGCGATTGCCAGCGTATCCGGTTTCGAAATCGTTGCAATGGCCGGCTTTTTCGCAACTGGCGCGGCTGGCGGTGCAACGCTGCTGCTTGATGGCTATGTCGCGACCGCAGCAGCGTTGATCGCCGAGCGGCTTGCTCCAGGCACCGCCCGGTCGATGATTGCGGCACATCGCTCGGCTGAACCCGGCCACGGCGCCGCACTCGCTACGCTGGGCCTTGAGCCGGTGCTCGACTGGCAGATGCGATTGGGCGAAGGAACCGGGGCGCTCGTCGCGTTGCCGTTGCTCGATAGCGCGGCGGCGCTACTGCGCGATGTGGCGCGGCTCGCGGATCTGGGGGTGTAGCGTGGCCGCTGCTTGTCCGTGGTGGGCACCACCGGTTCTTGCGGTCCAGTTTCTCACGCGCCTGCCGGTGCCAAGCACGGCGGGATTGTCGGCGGGGGCGGTGTCGGTGGGGTTGGCCCGTGCCGTGGGGTGGTTTCCGCTCGTCGGTGCGCTTGTGGGTGCGATCACGGCGGCAATTGCCCTGGCGGCGGATCAGTTCTGGCCGGTCTATGTCGCGGTAGCGATCGCGCTGGCGGCTGAGGCGCTGGTGACTGGCGCGTTTCACGAAGATGCCGTTGCCGATTTCTGTGACGCGTTCGGCGGCGGCCAATCGGCGGAAGACATCCGTCGGATCATGAAGGACAGCCGGATCGGCAGCTATGGCAGCGTCGGACTGATCCTCGCGATTGGCCTGCGGGCGGCGCTGATGGTCGCGCTGGTGGCGAACGCATCGCTGCTGTTTGCCGCTATGGCCATCATCGCATCGGCCTGTTTTGGGCGGTTGCTGGTGGTGTTGATGATGGTAATCGTCGCGCCAGCGCCGGGTTCGCCGGGGCTGGCGAAGGACATCGCTTCGGGGGTTGGGGTCGGCACCCTTGGCTTGGCTATTGTGGCGGCTATCCCGGGATTGGCACCGCTGGCGATTATCGCGCCAGTCGCCTTGATCGGTGCGGCTTTGGCTGGGCTGGCATTTGCCCTTTGGTTCCGCCGGCTTTTGCGTCGTCGGCTTGGTGGTAGCACCGGCGATTGCTTGGGCTTTGCCGCCTATGCCGGGCAGCTGATCCTCCTGCTGGCGGTGACGGCGGGGTGAAGGATGCGGTGCTGCTCGTCCGCCATACACAGGTGGCGCTGCGCTGGCAGAGCCGCTGCTATGGCCGGAGCGACATCGGGCTGAGCCGGACGGGCGCGGTGCACGCCCGCGAAGTAGCGCAATCGGTTGCAGATTGGCGACCAGATATCGTGATCCACTCCGGCCTGAAGCGAACCCGCATTCTGGCTGAAAAAATCGCACAGCGCTCCGGGCTTTTGCCGCTTGTCATGCCGTTCTGGCAGGAGCGCGATTTCGGTATATGGGAGGGGCAAAGCTGGGCCAATATCTACCGGGCTACGGGCAATGCAATGGACGGCATGATCGATGCGCCAACCACGTTCCGGCCGGGCGGCGGCGAAACGACAGCCGAGCTGGCTCAACGGGCTATGGCCGCATTTGCCGCGCTGCCAAACGGCCGGATCGCCGTCATCACGCATGGCGGGCCGATTGCCGCCATAATGGGTACGATCAATGGGTCGCCGGTGCGAGATTGGCCGTCGCTGGTGCCGCGACCCGGCAACACCGTCGAATTTATGGCAAGTCGAGGGAGGTGGCGCACCCGACACGATTCGAACGTGTGGCCTCTGCCTTCGGAGCAATTTAGCCCACGCATCCGAAAAATGCGATAGGGCACGCTACATTACGATAAGCATCTGAAACCACTAGATGTTTTTCAATTTTATGCCGAAACCCATATCCGCAATTTCGCTGCGATTTCCTCTTGCCTGCTTCCGTGGTGCTTCCGCGGAAGCAGCCCGATAGCGAAGGATTGGGTGATGGTGAAGCTCACAAAACGGACCGTGGATGCCGCGAAGGCCGAAGCGAAAGACTATTTCCTTTGGGACGATGAACTGCCCGGTTTCGGACTCCGCGTCTTCGCGTCTGGCAAGCGCAGCTATCTCGTCCAATACCGCGCCGGACGTCGGTCTAGGCGCTACACTATCGGCCTACATGGCATCTGGACGCCCGAAACCGCGCGTCAGGAAGCCAAAGTTCAGCTCGGCCGTATCGCGGCTGGCGACAACCCCGCCGAGGAACGCCAGCTCGACCACAAAGCCATCACAATCAAAGAACTTTGCGCTCTCTATGTCGCCGACCTGGATGCGGGGCTCATCCTGGGCAAGGGCGGGCGCCCAAAAAAATCGACCACGATCGTCACGGATACCGGTCGCATCGAGCGCCATATCATTCCTCTAGTCGGTTCTTGGCGCGTCAAGGATCTGACCAAGGCCGACGTAAACAAGCTCATGAAGGACATCATTGCGGGCAAGACGCGGGTGTCGGTCAAAACGAAAAAGTTGCGCGGCAGGGCTATCGTTCGGGGTGGACCTGGTACGGCAACGCGCACCATCGGCCTGCTCGGCGGCATCCTTACCTATGCAATCGACGCAGGAATCATCGACAGCAATCCCACACACGGATTGAAGAAGCCAAAGTATGCCGTCCGGACCCGCCGCCTTACAGAGGCGGAATACCGCACGCTCGGCAACATGCTGCGGGAAGCGGCGAAGACCGAGAAATACGCGATGACGGTCGAGATCATTCGCCTGATCGCTCTCACCGGTTGCCGCCGCAGCGAGATCATCGGCTTGAAGTGGGGAGAGGTTGACCTCAGTTCCAGTTGTCTTCGTCTCATCGATAGCAAGGAAGGCGATTCTGTCCGTCCAATAGGCTTGCCCGTGGTGGAGTTTCTGGACGAACGCCGAAAAGAGGAAGGCGAAGGCTACGTGTTTCCAGGCGAGCGGAATGGCGCGGCGTTCGGAAGCTTTCCGAACCATTGGGAACAGATTTTCAGAAAGTCGCCACTTGCCGATGTGACGCCACACGTCCTGCGGCACAGCTTTGCCAGCATTTCGAACGATCTTGGATTTACCGAAATCACTATTGCCGCGCTCATCGGCCATTCTAAGGGCACGATGACGAGCAGTTATATTCATACGCTCGACACGGCGCTCATCATGGCCGCAGACACCATCGCCGGTTACATCCAAGGACTACTCGACGGTGTAGAATTCAAGCAGACTGCTTACGCCTTGGACCTCAATTCCAGGCAAGCGGCGTTGAAGCAGTTCCTCGCGCGGGCGGTCGACGGAAATAACGATGAGCGCATTTCAGCATGAAATTTATCGATTATCGGGATGAGTAGCAAATAACCTCAGGATTCTGGGTAAATTCCGAAGTTATTTGCTCCACATCGTCAACTTCAGCTTCCGGTAAGCCAGCGTACTAAGCGACCCAAAATGCCTTCTGGTGCTTTGGTGGGGCGCTCTTCTTCAAGGGATGTGGCAGTTGGTGCATCTGGCTTGGTCACGCCATAGAAGCGCGCTTTGGCCGCACGATCCCGGTGGCGTTCGTCTTCGATTTGCTTGTCAGTCCATGGCCCGGCCTCAATCACCCGCCCTTGCTTGATCACATAGTGGGAGCGGCAAGCGAGCGTCCAATTTCCGATGGACGGATTGAGCGACACAGTTTCGCCGTCAAACGTCATATTCCAATCGGTCGGCGTGAAGGGTGTCACCACCTCCTCGCCGCACCCGCAACAGCATCCGTGGGCGGCCGTGCCATATTCCATCGAAATATAGAGCACGCCGGGTTCAAGCTTATCTGGAATGTGTTGCACGAACCGATGTGCGAGATGGCTATGCCGCATCATGGGAGGTCACCATTGAGCAGCATATTGCCGTCAGTCGTATAGGTGCAGTGATGCTCCCGTTCCAGGTCGCGGTAGAATCCGCGCAGCTTCTTCCACTTGATCACAGCCAACACGGCATTGAGTGCATTCAAGTCGGCAACCTGAATGTTCGACGCATAAATATCCTTCTCGCCGCCGCCAGCGAAGGAAATGCGGCCCTGATGAACGTGATCACGCTTTTCCGGCGTGCTGGTGGTGACTCGTAGAATGCCACCCAACGAACCTTCATCCAGTTCCAGGCCCATGCCCACGTCCACAAAGGGCACGCCCAAGGCCTCCAGCTTTTCGACGACCAAGCGCTTCTCGTCACCTGCGTCCATGCTGAGGAAGGCAAAAGTGATCCCATCCAGTAAATGTAAATTATCGGCAGACAGCGCCTCAGCATAAGCGACAACGCCACGGCGCATCCGGGAATAGATGCCCTTCAGGTAATCGACCTTTTTTGGGGCTTCCCGGAGTTCCTCGATACCAGGCGCGCCAGGGGCTCTGAATGCGTTGTGTTGCAGGAATTCGTCGCCGTCGATTAGCCGAATCTCATGAGCCGGTGTCTTAGCGACAAAATCCAGAATGTAGGAACCTGTGCCGCCGAGGCCGATAATCGCTACGATCTCGTGCTCCAGCTTTTCTGTCAGAGCGCCGATGCCCGCGCGATCTGATGCTGTCTCCGTGTAGTTAAAGACACTTTCTTCCTCCGCCTCTGGCGTTCTGAAAGTCCGCGGCGACAACCCGGGCTTCAGAACCTCAGCCGGCCCAGACAAGATTGCCGCGTAGGTGGTCATCTTGTGAAAATAATCCGTGTACCCGCCTTCTGGCTTGCTCGAAAACGAGTGCTTCGCCTTCAGACCGTGCCCGAGGTTGAAGTCGCCAGTCTGGTGCGAAATCTGCTGGATGGGCGTCCCATCGGCACGGCAGGGAAAGTCACCGTCAAAATGCATCACATGGGTATCGGGCGTGCGGGTTTCATCTCCAGCCATTGTTAGGCTGGAGATGAGAGTCCCGGTTCGCACTTCCCGTTGAGCATTGACGTAAGGCACCTCGCGCATCACGAGGAACCCGCCCCGGATCTGCACGAAGTAGCCCTCGTCGCGAAGACGCTTGAGGTCGGCGTTACGACTGAACGGTGCGGGTGACATTGAACACGGTTCCCTTCTTTTTCACTTCAACACTGCCCCCGGCACCAAGTTCGCCGGCGTGCGGTGTCGAGGCGGCGTGGCGGTAGGTCATCGAAAAAACGACGTTGGTTTCGTGTGGACCGGGAAAGGCCAACTGAACGACCTGCTCAAACGTAACCTGCTTCTGGTCGACTTCGCGGGGTCGCGAATTGACGATGATCTCGAACGTCTTGGGAGGCCGGGGTGCGGTAATGAACCGTTCGACGCCAGGGGCAGTCAGGTCGATGAGATCGGCGGGTTCGATCAACCGATCTTCGCCTCCACGCACTTCCAGAAAGACCGCTTCATCATCACCGATATTCGCCAGCGTATAGAGAGTAGCACCACGGATCGCCGGCTTGCCCCACGCGAGCTGATGATCGTTCAGCGTCAGTTTGAAGTCGCGGTCGGTCTGGAAGGCGACGAACCGTTCGGCACCCCGCTCGCGCAGATCAAACGGCTCATCAAGCCGGACATCCTCGAAATCGCCGGACGGCAGGATGGCAAAAAGACTGTAGCCATCATGCGGATCGCGCCCGGCGGCAGTCAAAATCTGACGGCCCAGCGGCACGGGGTCGGCAACATCGAGGTCGCGGAAGTTGAGGTCGTCCTGTGCGAAGCGGATGCGATAGCCCCGCGCCGGGCGCAGCGCCCGGCCTTCGCGCAGGGCCTCGCCCAGATCGTCAAAATCGAGAGGTTCTTCGGTATTCATTGTCGTTATTCCTTAGAGGTTGGACCGGCGGCGCCGGCCGCTAAGGGATCAATCGGTGCGACAATGGCCGACCGGTAAGGTCAGCCGAAATTTTTTCTGAGAGTACCCGTCGGCGTTGGGCCGCATATGAAAAATGCCGGGCAACCCTGGCATGTCCGGGCCGAGGGGGCGGCCGGGAAATTACCAGCACGAATTCGCCCCAGAAATCCTGCGAGCTTCTCCTGCCGATTCTGAAGCTTCTTGGCCGTTAGATCGAGGGGGCGAATGGTCTGGTCGGATAGATGGACGAGTTCGACGCTGGCGCCGGGAAAAGCCCTTTGTGCCGCCAGGAGGAAGGCAGCAACGCCCACGTCATCCATTTCCGCGGTGCGAAAATGTCCTGTTTGAACCCGCCGAAGCGTGCGGCTGCCATCAGATCGCACCAGAACCTCATCTGGGCGCACGATAATTTCCTCGGCGCCAAACGCAATGCTGAGAGCCGCAGGCGTCTCTGGCGTGAGGCCTTCGCGCGCCGCGAGGAAATACTGGATCATTGAGGTGGCGAACCCCTTATACTCCGAGACATAGCCGTGATCCGCCAGTCCATGCGCAGCAAACGCGTTGGCGATCTGCCCTTCCAAGTCGCTTGCTCCGCCGATGATGCGCGCGTCAGCAATCACCGCCTGGAAGACGGTTCTGACCGCTTCGTGCATCTGCATGAAGGCCGTTGCCGTCCGACGCCCGCCGACCTGGAGGATGTGAGTGTAAAAGAATCGTCTCGGACAGCGTTCGTAGAGCGCAATCTGCGCCCCGGTAAATCGAAGGGCACCGTCGACGACGAGCGTGATGTCACCGGCCTCAGGTGCGGGCGGCAAGGTTCTGGTTGGGTTGATCTTCGTTCGCGTCAGCCCCGATCCTAACCGGTCGAGGAAACTCGACAGCGGCCGGTTATGGCCATTTGATTTCTGGGTTGGCGCGTACAGAAACAGGCGGTCGCGGGCGCGAGACAGCGCGACATAGAACAAACATTCCTGTTCCTCGGCATGACCTGCGCGGAACACATCAAGCGCACGGCCCTGAGCTCCTTCGACCATCCCATCTGGCGGCGGGCACGGCGGTGCTTGTGGCGTCCTGGGAATGGTGTCGCCATTGAGACCCGGCACATGCACGACGGGAAACTCAAGTCCCTTTGCCCCGTGAATGGTCATCAGCCGCACGGCATCGAGCCCCTGCGCGGCGGCAGGCAGTTGCCGCAGATCACGATCATCGCCTAACCGAACAAGTCGGCGCACCCGATCAAGGAGCCGAACAATGGGGAGCCCCTTACCGCCCGGCTGCACACGCAGGAAATTCATGAACTGCCAGATCGCGAGGCCACGGGTGCGCTCGGCGATGTCACTCGAACCACCGATGCGTGCTGCGATACGGGTTCGATCGAGCAACAACGTTGCCAACACCGTCCAGGGTGCGTCGCTCTGGTCGAAGCCACGCATTGCAGCCGCAACAGCCCTCAAAGCCGCGCTGCCAGTCTCAGACAGGCCGGTGATCGCACCTAATTCGCCCAGCCATGCCCCTGGAATAGAGTCCACCGCGCGCAGGTGATCAAATAGCGCTTCAACATCAGAGATCGGCATCTCGAACTCCGACATGCACGCCGCACGAACCAATCCCATTGCTCGCCGATCGGTGAGAATTGTCAGCAACGACAAAAGCTCTTTGATTTCTGGCCGCTCAAAAAGACTGCCCAGAAAAAGAACCGGAACGCCAAGGCGTTCCAAATCCTGCCCAAGCTCTGAGAGCTTTTCATTTCCAGTGCACAGCACAGCCTGGTCACGATAGTTGTGCCCGGCCTGGCGCATTTCCTCGATTGCATCGGCAAGCGCCACCGTCTGCTGTGGCGATTGGTCGACCGTGCGGAGTTGAGGAGATGCCCCGCACCGGCCACGCTCTGATTCGAGGCCGCTATCTTGGTCTCCAGCCTTCATGCGAATGGCGAAGGCTGAGAAGGCCTGCACCACTTCATCGACCGATCGATAATTACGCTTCAGGCGGCCACGCGCACCACCGGAAAAATCGGACGTTCCGAAGCGAGTCATGTTGAACGATGACGCACCCCGAAACCGATAAATCGACTGCTTGGCATCTCCGACCACCCAGAGATTGCGCCCATTGCTTCGCAGGGCCGTAATCAGGCGGACGCTGCTACGGTTCACGTCCTGATATTCATCGACCAGAACATGGTCATATTGCGCCTGAAGATGCGTGCGGATCTCGAGATTCCCTTCGAGCAAACGCACGGGCATCGAGACAAGGTCGCCAAAATCGACACAATGCGCCTGCCGCTTTAATTCCTCATAGGCCGCGTAGACGCGGGCAACCTCCGCCGCCCGCTCCGCCGCCACGCGTTCGTCTGGCGTTGCGGCGCTCACAAGCATCGCTTCCGCCAGTTCGGCATAGCGTGCTTCGTTGACTACCTCGTCCTTGGCGCGGGAGATTGCCGCCAGCATGTCGGCGATGATCTGCGTCGGATCATAAAGGTTGCGATAATGGTTGAGGCCAAGACGCGGGAATTCGGCTTCAAGAAGCTCGACCGCCTCGGTCCTATCCATCATCCGGGGATCTTTCGGCAGACCCAGTTCGATGTGAAACCGTCGGATGACATCGAGACCGAAAGCATGAAACGTGCCGATCCACATCGCTGCGGCGGCAGCTTTGTGCCTGCGGCCGATCCGTTCCGCCATCTCACCAGCGGCCTTGTTGGAGAAAGTGAGGAGCAATATCCGTCGCGGATCGACGCCTTCCGCCAGGAGCCCCTCGACACGGGCCGTCAGCGTCTGGGTCTTGCCGGTGCCGGGTCCTGCTTCAAGCAGAAATGCCTCGCCACGATGCGCGGCTGCGGTTGCCTGAAGCGGATTCAGGGGACGTTCGATGGTTTCAGCTTCGACCGCAGCCACTATTTCCGGCAGCAAGAGAGCATCGAAGAGTTGCTGGGCAACCAGATCGAACGGCGCCCCAAACCGCGCTGCAATCTCGGTCGCGGTCTGACCATCTTCAAGGTGAAGTTTGCGGACGAGTCCGCGCGGCAGAAGAAACTCGCGCGCGAACAGATCCATCTGGACCTCGCGCCTCTGCCGGCGTCCGTAGTCAACAACCCGATCAACGCCGACGGGCGAAGGTTCTGCCGCCCTTGCCAGATCGATGTCGCGCGCCGGCTCATCGGCAACGTCGTCACCAAGTTCGATGTGACCTATTTCATGGGCGACGAGAAATGCCTGCTCGAACACCGTCCCAATATTTTCGTGCAAGATGAGGCTGTCTGCGGCAACGACGGTTGCGCGGCCACCGTCGAGCATCACCGAGCCTGCCGCGGTCGGCTCGACATCCAACCCGCGCCGCTGAGCTTCGGTAACGGCAAACTCATAAGGTCGCCAAGGATCATGGCCCTTCGCAACGGCCTGCCGGTGAAGGTCGGCTGCAATCTGTCTCGCCAGCTCGACCGCGTCCATCCTAGTTGTCGTCCACCAGCAGGGCCGTCCGCTTTTCTTCAGACACTCCAGCGTCGATCAGCAGCCGCTCAAATGTTGCGGCAGTTTCCGCCGACGGCTTTCCGTCTGATTTGTAGCTGCGCGCAAGCACGGGCCCTGATGGCAGGGTGAGCGTGCTCACCAACAAATCAACCGTACAATTCAGAGCGGCTGCCATGCGCGTGAGGAAGCGCCTTGGGACAGAAGTTGCCACAATGCGACGCTCCCGAAAGGCTGTCACCACTTGCCGGGGCACATCCAATTGCACGGCGATCTCGCGAAGTTGGGAAACCGACAAATCTGCCAGAGGGTCTTTTGCAGATTTCGTTTCGATCGGCATATGCTGCTGCCATGCCGCGTCAATCATGGCCTGCTCTTGGAGAGACATCGGCCTCTCGGCTCCATCAGGAACGCGAGATAGCTCTCTCGACAAGTCCACTAACTCGTTCGAAAAATGCGGGTACTCACGCAGGTAGCGCTCAAGGATTTCGCGGCCATGGCTGGGTTCGACCGCAAAGGCGTCGAGCACATCTTCCCGCGATGGTTGATGAGCGTTGGGGTTCATGGCTCTTCTCCTGACATGGCCGCTCGTATTGCCGCAAAGGCCTTGTCCCTATGTGTCCGGATGGTTTTCTCCGATTTGCCGAGCGCCTTGGCGATAGTGACAGCATCAGCCTCCTTCGAGTCGATGGGGACGCCCTTTCGCAACATTTCGATGATCCTCATTTGTTCTGGTGGTAGAGCATCAATCGCCGCATCCAGACGAAACCGGTAATCCGCACCGTCGATTTCCAAATCCGAGGACCAATCGAAGCTGCCAGCCGCCCTCTCAACCTCTTCAGAAGGCTCACCTGTCTCTTCGTCGAAATCCAGCGAAGTTGAGCGGTTTTCATCGCGCCAGGCCTGCTCCTGGGCATCGCGTCGCAAGCTTGCCAGCGCGCCATCGAAGCGCACTTCAAAATAGTCCAGTTTTTCAGAATATTCGCCGCGGTCAGCCGACAAAAGCTCAATAAATCGCCCGAACACCCTGTCACGAATAACGCTGTTGGTCAGTGACGTTGTCGTGCCGTCCGCACTCTCGGCCCTCGGCAGAGATCGCAAAACCCGCTCGGCTAAAACCTTGTACAGCCGGTCGAACCCGGCAGCGGAATTGTCCGCGCGACTGGCCCGCACTAAATAGACCAGACATTCGCTTGGTACATAACCGAGATCATCCCGGCGGCGAATTTGAACGCGAGCCAAGAGATCATCCCCTGATAAGCCCTCCAGCTCGGCCAGTTTGGCTTCGACCTCCGGAATGCGCGTATAGAGTTCTTCCGTGCGGAGCCTCTTTTTTCTGAGTGGAGTTACCAATTGCCCCTCCATCCTTCCTGCCGCACCGCGCCAAGGTGCTGCCCAACTTCAACCAACATCATCGCGAATATTCCGACGTTCGATTGGCCTGCGCCGCTATGACTGCGCATCGCGCCATGAGCGCATTAAACGGTTCCGCGTCGTCGAAAAGCAGTCCGTCCTCGACCATGCGGGCATAGTCGTCTTCGAGGGCCTTCGCGACATCCCCCACCGGCACGAGTTGCAAGCCTCCGTTGACCGCCGCTGCGTAGTCGACCGGCGTGCGGTCGGCGGCCTTTTCCGCGAAGAACATCGACTTGTGCCGGGCGACAGCGTTGGCCAGTTCGCGATCGGCGAAAGCAACTTCTGCGAAGCCGGCTTCATCTAGCCTTGCAACATCGTGCCAGTGTCGCGCGAAGCGATCGCCGCGCAGCCGATCCTGTAGGCAAAAAACGTGGATGGCGGTCGCCTTCTCCCAAAAGGTTCGCTCCGCGTGCATGACGCGCGGTCGCGCGGTCGGAAATATCAGCCCGTCGATCAGGCTATCTGCATCGCAGGCGACTTCGCGCAGGCTCGCTGGCTCGCCTGTCGAGCGAGCGCCAAACTCCAGCATGACGCTGGGTGCGACATAGCCGGACCCGGCCGCAGTCGCCTCGTAGTCGATAAAGAGCTTCTCATCCTCGATGCGGATGGTCGCCGCCAGACCTTCGGCTGCCAGTGCGGTCGCGATGACCGGCTGCACCGTTTCCGCGACCCACGCAGGCAGCCGCCGACGCACCTCACTGGACCAGCGCTTTTCCTCGCTTCGGGTTTTGGGCAACCCCTCGCCATTGTCCCCGACCAGATCGGGCGCAATCGCCCGAATGTCGTAGGTCAGATCCACGTCCTCGGAAAACCGGCGAATGACCTGATAGGCTTTCGATAGCGACGTGCCGCCCTTGAAAACCAGATGTTCGCCGAGCGGCGCAGCGTAAAGGGTCGCCAGCGCCCATACCACCCACACATCTTTTTCAAGAAGATGGGTAGGACGACCCGAACGATCGGCGGCGACGCCCAGCGCGTCGCGCCGATCCTGGTCGGAAAGCTTGAGAAAGATGTCAGCCATAAGCTGCCTTTCCGACGCTTTGCGCGAGCCATGTCGGAAGTTGCGACGCGGCGGCGACCAGTTCGCCGAAAGCGCCAGGTGGCATCTTACGCTTTAGCGTCTTGAGTGCGGTTTCCGCCTTTTCCGGGCCGAGCCAGGCCAGCGCACGCACAGCTTCCCCAGCCGGGCGGTGGGCCAAGGCCAATTGCCAACGCGGGGCGTGCTTCAATTCTACGACCTGCTTGCCGAGGTGCATCTTTCGGCTGCGCCCGGAGGTCAGATAAACCG